>CAYQUE010000025.1:25383-27355 GCA_964420615.1 uncultured Alteromonadaceae bacterium
GGTCGAGTCGTGGGGCAGGATGAGGCCGTTCGCGCGGTTTCCAACGCCGTTCGACGCGCGCGCGCCGGGTTGGCTGATCCGCAACGCCCCAACGGCTCGTTCCTGTTTCTGGGCCCCACGGGCGTGGGCAAGACGGAGTTGTGTAAGGCGTTGGCGGCGTATCTGTATGACAGCGAGCAGGCGATGGTGCGCATCGATATGTCAGAGTTCATGGAGAAGCATTCGGTGGCTCGGCTCATTGGCGCGCCTCCGGGCTATGTTGGCTATGAGGAGGGCGGGTACCTGACCGAAGCGGTGCGACGCAGACCTTACTCACTGCTCTTGCTTGATGAGGTCGAAAAGGCGCACCCCGACGTGTTCAATATCCTCCTGCAAGTGCTCGAAGACGGTCGTCTCACCGATGGCCAAGGTCGCACGGTCGATTTTCGGAATACGGTCGTGGTGATGACGTCGAACCTGGGGTCGGAACACATCCGCGATGCCCTTGAAGAAAACTATGTCACCGCTGACCGGGGTGCGTTGAAGGCGACTATTGAGGCAAAGGTGATGGCTGACGTTGCCACACATTTCAGGCCTGAGTTCCTGAACCGAATTGACGAGTCGGTGGTGTTCCACGCCCTCGGACGGGAACACATTTGCGAGATCGCCACGTTGCAATTGGCGGCATTAACGTCGCGACTGGCTGAGAGCTCGTTATCCTTGGCGGTGGGAGACGACGTCAAGGCGCGCCTTGCCGAGCACGGCTTTGACCCGATCTACGGCGCCCGACCGCTCAAGCGCACGATTCAGCGGCTCATTGAAAACCCGTTAGCTCAGGCTTTACTGGCGGGTGATTTCGAGCCCGGTGACACTATCGTGGCGTCCCTGAGGGGCGATAAGATCGTGTTCGATAAAGCCCCGGCGGTGTCGCAAGCCGCTTGAGGCAATAACGCCACGCTCGCGCTCGCAGATCATCCGATGCGTTCGGAGATCTGCCAAGCCCTCGGCTGATCCATCACGCTCACTGCCCAACTGGGCGGTGAGTGTGATGGTCAGCGAAAGGACAAAGTGCAATTCTCAAGGACAGGGTTTTACCCTGATTGAGGGGTTAGTGGTGCTGGCGATTGTGGCGCTGCTCGCCGCGATGGCGATGCCCTCATGGCAGTCGATACGCGACGAGTCGATCATTCGTGAGGCCCGCGTGGCGCTCCATCGTCTCGAACTGCAGCAGCAGCGCTTTATGCGGCAGCATGCCCGTTTTGCCAGCGAGGCTGAGTTGCCGCCACTCGCGGTCCTCTCCGAAGCGGTGGCGCAGCGTTATCAGCTGGCGGTTCAAGCCACGCCATCGACGTATCGCCTGCAACTTTCTGATCCCAAGGACGTCCTGCCTGTACTAACACTAGATGAGCGCGGCGACTTTGAGCGGGCGTCAGAGGCCGTGCCCTAGGCATGTGGGTCGATTACCTCATTGCGACGCTGGTCGGTTGCCTGGGCATCTGGGGTTTGTTGCAGTGGGCGACGGACATTATCGCGCTGAATACACTAGCCCATGAACTTACCCTCGCCGGATGGATCATCGAGGACGTGAGCGCGCTGCTGAACCTCACGAGCATCCGGAAACACTCGCTGAGTGATCTATGTCTTCAAATACCGGCTGTAATCCGTGATACCCATTGCCCCCTGCTGAGCGACTGGTTGGCGAGGTTGTCTGAAAGTCGGATCGATCTTGTGGCGGGCGACCGCGTGCGATTGCAGTGGCGCGACGCTGCGGGCGTGGAGTCAGTCCTGGTGACGCAACGGCCGACCTCATGACAGCTGGACCTGCGGCTTACTGCGCTCGGTATAGATATGGTGTATTAATGCCGCCGAATCACTGCCCGGGCGGCTTCTCGTTAATCGCATGCTTGATTGCGAATGGCTTGGCACTCGCCTTGGTTGCCAGCCTCTTTAGCGCTAGCGCTGATCTGCTCGTGGCGGTGCGCGAGTCGTCGCT
>CAYQUE010000026.1:0-11697 GCA_964420615.1 uncultured Alteromonadaceae bacterium
TTGTTGTGTCTCTCGCCACTTGTCTTTGCTGATCAAATAACGACGCCAGACATTCAGTCGGGGCAGGTTGCCGATCCCAGTATCGTAAACGTGCTGAAGTCTGAGAGTAATGCTCAGGATGTCCGGCTAGATGATCTTGAAGCCAAGCACCGGACTGATGCCAGCGGTAATGTCTCGCTAGGTACTGCTACTCTGGATTCAAATACTACGGGTGGCCTCAATACGGCCATCGGTAATCAAGCACTTCAAAATAATGATATTGGCAACAACAACACTGCCGTTGGCTTTGGGGCACTACTCAGTAACGTCGGAGGCACTGGTTTTTTCGGAGAGGGTTCCGACAACGTAGCTATTGGGACTTTTGCGTCAACACAAAATACTACTGGTAAAAACAACGTCGCTATTGGGAGCAGCGCGTTAAAGGAGAATCAAGAGATGGATGGAAACGTTTCCATCGGCTATCGGTCCTTGAAAAACTTCACTGGCAGTAACCAGGGTTTTGGTGTGAACGTTGCCATTGGCAACCAAGCTATGGAACTCGCCACCTATCAACAGGGCAGCGTCGCTATTGGCGGAGGCGCCCTCGAGAGTGGCGGGGGTATCCAAGATGTTGCCATCGGCAATGGCGCCCTCAAGTACCACGTTGACCCCGGCACTGATCCGGATGATCCGCGTTGTTGTAACGTTGCCATTGGTGCCACCGCCGGGTTCTGGAATAGAAGGGGTAAACTTACCACTTTAATTGGTCATGGCGCCGATGTGGACTCGACCACCCCCGATCTCGTAGGCGCCACTGCGATAGGGGCTGGAGCAGAGGTAGATGCCAGCTTTAAAATTCAGCTAGGCAGTCCTGATGTGAACTTAGTCGCCACATCTGGAAAGCTTAAAGCGGGACAGGTGACCTATCCCAATTACCACGGCACCAATGGGCAGGTGCTTGGAACAACTGGCTCAGGTGAGCTGGTATGGTTAAACAGTAGCGACATTGTTGCTCATCACACTCAGGAACTTGAGGAGCAGGTGGCATCACTACAAAAGCAACTCAAGTCACAACAAGAAGAACTCCTCGCGATTGTCCAAAGCCAGCAAGAGCAAATCGCCCAGCTACAACGCATGGTGGAGCATCAGTTCGCCGCGAGGTAGCCCCAGCCCGCAACAAGGCTTGTGGGCGGTCTGCTGCCAGTCTGGCGCCGCCCGCGGCGCGAGGTGATCGGCGAAGGCTCCCCGTTCCGCCCGGCATGGCTTGCCGCCGGGCGGTTTTTCTTTGGGTTGACGCCACCTATTACGGTTCCTATACTCCCGCGCCTCTGTTTGTGGTGCGTGCACCACCGTGACGCCTGCGGTTGCTGCTGATGAAGTGGCAAGTGCTAAAAAGGGGGCGATCACTGAGAGTATTGATGCGGGGTGGAGCAGCCTGGTAGCTCGTCGGGCTCATAACCCGAAGGTCGTCGGTTCAAATCCGGCCCCCGCTACCAATTCGATGGCAGCCCGTTGCTCGCTGACCGTCGCCTCGGAAGCCCCTTTTGGGGCTTTTTTGTGGCCGCTGGAAACGTGGCCAAAGGAGATAAACATGTCGGGTAAGGAAGCGCAGCTGGCGCAGCTTTTACAGCCGACGATAGAGGACATGGGTTACACCCTGTGGGGAATCGAGCTGATTTCTCCAGGGCGTCGACCCACGGTGCGCATTTACATTGATGCTGACGCCGGAGTGAATGTGGATGACTGCGCGCAGGTGAGTCATCAGGTGAGCGGGGTGCTCGATGTTGAGGATCCCATCAAAGGCGAATACACCCTTGAGGTGTCCTCGCCGGGCGTGGATCGCTTGTTATTTCGCGCTGAGCAGTATGTGCCCTATGTGGGTGAGATCGTAGATATGCGACTGCGGTTGCCGGTCGACGGTAGACGACGCTTCAAAGGCATTTTGGTTGCCGCCGATGCAGAGACCGTGGTCGTGAACATCGACGATCAGGAGTTTAGTTTGCCCTTGCGATCCGTGGATCGTGCGAGGGCGCACCCCCGGCTGGAGATCGGCCAGGGTGGTCAATAAAATGGTGGTACTACCTTGATAAGAGGCCGGCCTGGCGTCGGCTTCTGCAACAGGCAGAGAGTAAAGCGATGAACAAAGAAATTTTAATGGTTGCCGAAGCGGTCTCTAACGAGAAAGGCGTCTCCGAGGACATTATCTTCGAGGCGATTGAGTTGGCACTGGCGACAGCGACCAAGAAACGCTACGACGAGGAGGCCGACATTGAGGTCACCATCGATCGTGAGTCCGGCGATTACGTGACCAAGCGTCGTTGGTTGGTAATGCCTGATACCGAGCTTGCTCTCCTTGGCACTCAGTTCACTACCGAAGAAGCGGCTGAGGTCAATACCGCGCTTCAACCTGGGGACTACCACGAGGAAGTCGTCGAGAACGTCGACTTTGGTCGCATTGCCGCGCAAACCGCCAAACAGGTGATCGTACAGCGGGTGCGGGATGCAGAGCGTGCGCAGATCGTTGACGAATACCGCGGCCGCGAAGGCGAGCTTCTTGCCGGCACGGTTAAAAAAGTGACCCGCGACAATATCATTGTCGATTTAGGTAATAACGCTGAGGGGCTTCTGCCGCGCGGTGAGCTCGTTGGACGTGAGACCTTCCGTATCAATGACCGGGTGCGTGCGATCCTCACCGAGATCAATACGGAGTCACGCGGACCCCAGTTAATTTTGTCTCGCGCGTGCCAGGAGATGCTGGTCGAGCTGTTTAAGATCGAGGTGCCTGAGATTTCAGAGGGGGTCATTCAGATCCGTGCAGCGGCGCGTGATCCGGGGTCCCGCGCGAAGATCGCGGTAAAAACCGGAGACCAGCGTATCGACCCCGTCGGCGCCTGTGTGGGTATGCGCGGATCGCGAGTACAGGCGGTATCCAATGAGCTCGATAACGAGCGCGTCGATATCATTCTTTGGGACGACAACCCGGCACAGTTGGTGATCAATGCGATGTCGCCTGCCGAAGTCGAGTCGATCGTCGTCGATGAAGATAACTCCACCATGGAAGTTGCTGTGGCCGAGGACAATCTCGCACAGGCGATTGGCCGTGGCGGCCAGAACGTGCGTCTGGCGTCTGACCTGACTGGCTGGATCATCAACGTGATGAGTGTGGATGAGGCCATCGAGAAGCAAGAGACCGAAGCGGGCGAAGTCATTGAGCGCTTTATGACGGCGCTAGATATCGATGAAGACATCGCCACGGTGTTGGTGGAGGAAGGCTTTACCACGCTCGAGGAGATCGCCTACGTGCCCCTTGAGGAGATGAATTCGATCGAGGGCTTTGACGAGGAGATCTCTGAAGAGCTGCGCGCGCGAGCCAAGGACGCGCTGCTGACGATGGCAATTGCGTCCGAAGAGCAGCTCGGGGCCAATGAGCCTGCTGAGGATTTGCTGACGATGGACGGCATGGATCGGCATCTGGCATTTGTACTCGCCAGCCGCGGCATTGTTACGATGGAAGATCTTGCCGAGCAGGGTGTTGATGATTTGCTCGACATTGAGGACATGACGGAAGCGCGCGCAGGAGAGTTGATTATGACCGCGCGCGCTCCGTGGTTCGCTGAGGAGGAAGAGGCAACAGCCTGACGATGATCAGGTGGGTAATGCACTCGAGCGACTGAGCGAATAGGGAGAGAGACATGGCACAAGTGACAGTAGCGCAATTAGCAGAGACGGTTGGCGCATCGGTGGATCGGTTGTTATCCCAGATGAAAGACGCCGGACTGCCGCATGCTTCTGCAGAAGAGGCAGTGTCTGAGGAAGACAAGCAGACGCTGCTGGCGCATCTAAAGAAGAGCCATGGCGAGCGCGAGGGCGCTCCAAAGAAGATCACGCTAAAGCGTAAGAGTGTCAGTACGCTGAGGGCCGGTGGCGCGGGCAAGCGCACGGTGAATGTTGAGGTGCGCAAGAAACGCACCTACGTTAAGCGCGAGGATGCGGAGGAGACTCAGGCCGAGCAAGACGTTGTTGACGAAGCGGTTATCGATGACACGACAGCAGGCCAGGCCGCCGAGGTGCGTGCGCAGACGGAACCCGAGTTGGTCGAGACAGAATCTGACGCCGCGCTCGATGCTTCAGACCCCGAGATGCTTCGTCAGCGCGCCGCGGCGCGTCGCAAGGCAGAGGAGCAGGCACGCAAGCTGGAGCTCGAGGCGGCCGTGAAGGCGCGGGCCGAAGAAGCCGCGCGGCAGGCAGAGGAAGCTGCTGCCCAGCCTGCATCGAAGGAGGCAGACCGAAAGCCCAAGCGGTTGCATGCAGCGCCGGCCAAAGATGATTCATCCGGTGCCCGCGAAGAATTGCGGCGCAAGTCGGGTAAGGGGCGCCTAGAACGCGGCGGCTTACCTGGCGCGCGCGGTAAGCAGCGCGGCCACAATCTGTCGATGAACGATCTGGAAGCGGTGGAGGCCGGTGTTGCGAGGCGGAGAGGTGGTCGCAGAAAGAAACTGAGCGACGAGCCGAATCAGCATGGTTTTGAGCAGCCCACCGAGAAAATTATTTACGACGTCAATATCCCCGAGACCATCAGTGTGGGTGATCTCGCCCAACAGATGGCGGTCAAAGCGGGTCTGGTGATCAAAGAGCTGATGAATCTCGGTGTGATGGCGACGATCAATCAGGTACTGGATCAGGACACCGCGACATTGGTGGTGGAGGAATTGGGGCACCGCGTCGTTCTCAAGAGCGCCGAGGAAGTCGAAGAACGTCTGGAAGAGGTGCTTGCCAGTCAGGAGGGAACTCCAGAGCCGCGTGCGCCGGTGGTGACGGTGATGGGCCACGTTGACCACGGCAAGACCTCGTTACTCGATTACATTCGGGAATCGCGGGTGGCCAGCGGTGAGGCCGGTGGTATCACGCAGCACATTGGCGCCTATCACGTGAAAACGGCAAAAGGCATGGTCACGTTCCTCGATACGCCCGGGCACGCAGCGTTTACGGCGATGCGCGCGCGCGGTGCGAAGTCTACCGATATTGTGATCCTTGTCGTGGCGGCCGATGACGGCGTCATGCCGCAGACGGAGGAAGCCATCCAACACGCCCGTGCGGCTTCCGTGCCGATTGTTGTCGCGGTCAACAAGATCGACAAAGAGGCAGCCGACCCGGAGCGTGTTAAAACCGAGTTGGCGGCGAAAGAAGTCATCCCCGAGGATTGGGGCGGTGACACGCAGTTTATTCCAGTCTCAGCGCATACCGGCCAAGGTATCGATGAGCTACTTGATGCCATTCTTCTGCAGGCGGAACTGCTCGAATTAACGGCGCCTGCAGACGTGCCGGCATCCGGTATCGTCATTGAGTCACGTCTCGACAAAGGCCGCGGTGCGGTCGCTTCGCTGTTGATTCAGCAGGGCACCCTGCGGCAGGGCGACATTGTGCTGGCCGGCCTGCAGTATGGTCGTGTACGCGCCATGCTCGATGAAAACGGGCAGCCCATTACCGAGGCAGGCCCCAGCATCCCGGTTGAGGTGCTTGGCCTTGACGGTACGCCCGATGCGGGGGACCCGGTGGTCGCCGTCGAAAGCGAGAAGAAGGCGCGGGAGGTGGCTGATTTCCGTCAGGAGAAGATGCGCTCATCGAAGATTGCGCGGCAGCAAGCGGCCAAGCTCGACAATATGTTTGAAACGATGACCGCGGGTTCAGTTCAGACGCTGAATTTGATCATCAAGGCCGACGTTCGCGGATCGTTTGAGGCCCTGCAAGGCGCGCTTTCCGATCTGGGCAATGAAGAAGTGAAGGTCAACATTGTCTCGGGTGGCGTTGGCGGTATCACGGAAACCGATATCAGTCTTGCGATTACCAGTTCTGCGATCATCATCGGCTTTAACGCGCGCGCGGATGCCAAAGCGCGATCCATGGCTGAAAACGAGGGCGTCGAGATCCGTTACTACAACGTCATTTATGACCTGATCGATGACGTCCGCGCTGCGTTGAGCGGCATGCTGTCGCCCGAGATGCGTGAAGAAATCGTCGGCATTGCCGAAGTGCGCGATACCTTCCGCTCACCCAAGTTTGGTTTGATTGCCGGTTGTATGGTGATTGAGGGCACGGTGTTTAGGTCTAAGCCTATTCGCGTACTGCGCGACAATGTGGTGATTTACGAGGGCGAGCTCGAGTCCCTGCGGCGCTTCAAGGATGATGCCAGCGAGGTACGTAACGGCACCGAGTGCGGTATTGGCGTGAAGAACTATACCGATGTGAAGGTCGGGGACCTGATTGAGGTCTACGATGTCAACGAGATCGCCAGAAGTCTCTAAAGACGACGCCAATGGGTAAGGAATTTGAACGTACCCAGCGGGTCAGCCACTACCTGCATGAAGAAATTGCGCGTCTTTTGCAGACGACTGTGCGTGATCCTCGCGTGCAGCAGCTCAACTTAACCGGCGTGGAGGTCAGCCGCGATCTGTCGCACGCCAAAGTGTTCTTTACGCTGATCAATGAGGCCAGTACTCAAGAGCGCGCCGAGATCACCCAGGTATTGACCAAGGTGTCAGGGTTTTTGCGCTCCGAGCTCGCCAAGGGATCGACCATGCGTACCGTGCCACGGTTGAGTTTTCGCTTCGACGAAAGCGTGGGTCGCGGCCGCGACATGGAGAGTTTGCTCAGGGAGGTGCGCCGCGCGGATGCCCAGCGACATCCGGATGCCGACGACGAACCTGACATCAATGCCACTGACTGAGTATGGCGAGACGACGTAAAGGCCGGCGTGTCGATGGCGTGCTGGTGCTCGATAAGCCATCCGGCATGACCTCCAACGGTGCTTTGCAGCGCGCTAAGCGACTCTTTGATGCCGCGAAGGCGGGGCACACCGGCAGTCTCGACCCGCTCGCGACTGGCGTATTGCCGCTGTGTTTTGGTGAGGCGACCAAGTTCTCGCAGTTTTTGCTCGACGCCGACAAAGGCTACCTGAGTACGATTGTGCTGGGTCAGGGCACCGATACCGCGGATGCGGACGGTACCGTGACCGCCAGCGCCTGTGCGCGAGATATCGACGCCGAGGCGGTAGGTCAAGCCATGCGTGCGTTGACCGGCGCGATTGAACAGGTACCGCCAATGTATTCCGCGCTGAAGGTGGGCGGCCAGCCGCTCTATAAGCGCGCTCGGGCGGGGCAAAGTATCGAGCGCCCCCCGCGGCCCGTCTGTATTCACCAGTTCGATTTGCTCGAGTACACCCCCGGCGAGATCGGCGTGCTCAAAGTAGCGGTCCTTTGTAGCAAGGGCACCTATATCCGCACCCTGGCGGAGGATTTGGGTGCCGCGCTGGGCGTGCCCGCGCATGTAGGCGCGCTCCGTCGCACCCAGGCAGGGCCGTTTACGCTCAACGATGTGGTGACACTCGAGCAATTGGCGGCGCACTGCGAGGCCGGTGCCGATGCGGCGCCCGCGTCATTGCTGGCGCCAGTAGAGGCCACAATGCCCCATTTGCCGCGGATTGAGCTCTCTGAAGCCGCTACTTTTTACATGCGAAAGGGGCAACCTGTGGTAGTGCCAAACGGCCCGCACAGTGGTATGGTGCGCATCGCTGACGCAGCGGGGTCTTTCCTCGGCGTTGGTGAAGTGCGAGATGACGGGAAACTAGCCCCGCTAAGGCTTCTCGCCCAATAACGTCGCGACAACAGTCGCCTAACGAACCCATCTGTAAACCTGCACGGATTGGCTCGCTTTTACAAGCAGGTTGGAGAAATCATCATGGCGTTGGACGCAGCCGTTAAGGCACAAATTGTCAAGGATTATCAGCAGTCCGAGGGCGATACCGGGTCACCCGAAGTACAGGTCGCTCTGCTCACCGCGAATATCGAGCAACTGCAGTCACACTTTAAAGCGCATGCACAGGATCACCACTCACGTCGTGGTTTGATTCGCATGGTCAACCAGCGTCGAAAGTTACTCGACTACCTCAAGCATAAGGACACCGCCCGCTACGCGGATTTGATTAAGCGGTTGGGTCTGCGTCGCTGAGGATCAGTTAGGGCCGGCCCAGTGCCGGCCTCGTCATATTTGGAGAAATCATAGTGAATGTAGTTAAGAAAACGTTCCAGTACGGGGACCATGAGGTCACGCTGGAAACAGGCCGCATTGCGCGACAGGCGTCGGGATCGGTCATGGTCACCATGGGCAGCACCAGTGTGCTGTGTACGGTGGTCGCAGAACAGAAAGCAAAGCCGGGGCAGGGATTCTTCCCGCTGTCTGTGCATTACATCGAAAAGACTTATTCGGTGGGTAAAATCCCCGGGGGCTTTTTCAAGCGCGAAGCGCGACCGAGTGAAAAAGAAACCCTGACCTCCCGCTTGATTGACCGCCCCATTCGGCCGTTGTTTGAAGACGGTTTTATGAATGAAGTGCAGGTTGTTTGCACGGTGATGTCTGCGGACAAGGAAACCGACCCTGACATTCCCGCCATGATCGGTACTTCCGCGGCGCTGGCGCTGTCGGGTTGCCCGTTTAATGGTCCGATTGGTGGTGCCCGCGTGGGTTTCACAGAAGCCAGTGGCTACCTGCTCAACCCGAGTTACTCGGCGTTGGCTGACAGCCAGCTGGATATGGTTGTGGCAGGAACGCGTGATGCTGTGTTGATGGTGGAGTCAGAGGCAAAAGAGCTTACCGAAGATCAGATGCTCGGTGCGGTGCTGTTTGCCCATCAGGAGATGCAAACCGTCATCAACGCGATCAACGAATTGACCGCAGAAGCGGGCAAGCCGCGCTGGGATTGGCAGGCGCCCCAAGCGGACGCCGCGCTCGTAGAGGCGGTGTCGGCGGCGGCATCGGGCCCGTTAGGCGAGGCTTACCGTATCACCGAGAAGGCCGCGCGCTACGAGCGTGTGGGTCAGGTCAAAGACGATGTTGTGGCGCAATTGGCCGTTGAAGGCGGTCCGTCTGAAGACGACGTCAAGGATGTTTTCAAGAGCCTCGAGAAGCAGATTGTTCGCGGACGAATTCTCGCCGGTGAGCCGCGCATTGACGGGCGCGACAACCGCACGGTGCGTGCGATTGCGTCGGAGGTAGATATTCTGCCGAAGGCACACGGGTCGGCGCTGTTCACCCGTGGCGAGACTCAGGCGATTGGCGCTGTAACGCTGGGCTCTACCCGCGATGCGCAAATCATTGATGCACTCGAGGGCGAGCGACGCGATCCCTTCATGCTGCACTATAACTTCCCTCCTTATTCGGTGGGCGAAGCGGGCCGCATCGGCTTTACCGGCCGTCGCGAGATCGGTCACGGACGTCTGGCACGCCGTAGTCTGGCGGCGGTACTGCCTAGCGAAGAGGAATTCCCCTACACCGTGCGTGTGGTATCGGAAATCACGGAATCCAATGGCTCCAGCTCAATGGCCTCGGTATGCGTAGGTTCGCTGGCCATGATGGCAGCAGGGGTGCCGCTCTCGGCACCGGTCGCGGGTATCGCGATGGGCCTCGTAAAAGAAGGCAACCAGTTCGCTGTTCTGACGGATATTCTTGGTGACGAGGATCATCTGGGCGATATGGACTTTAAGGTCGCCGGTACCGCAAAGGGCGTGACCGCTTTGCAGATGGACATCAAGATCGAAGGTATCAATGAGGAGATCATGGAGCGTGCGCTAGAGCAGGCGCTCGAAGCGCGTCTGCATATTCTTGGCCAGATGAATACGGTCCTGGATGCGCCGCGTCAGATTACTTCTGAGAATGCGCCGAGCATGACCACCTTGAAGGTCGACCAGGACAAGATCCGCGACATCATCGGTAAGGGCGGCGCGACGATCCGCCAGATCACCGAAGAGTCGGGCGCCACGGTCGATATCGACGACGATGGCACCGTCAAGGTGTTTGGTCAGAACGCGGCAGCGCGTGATGCTGCTGTCGATATGATCATGGCGATCACCGCAGAAGCCGAAGTGGGAGAGATCTACACCGGCACCGTGGCGCGCATCGTTGATTTCGGCGCTTTTGTGACGATCCTCCCAGGCAAAGATGGTCTGGTGCATATCTCGCAAATCGCCGACGAACGTGTCGAGAACGTCTCGGACTATCTATCAGAAGGCCAGGAAGTGCAGGTCAAGGTGCTCGACGTTGATCAGCGCGGTCGCATCAAGCTGTCGATGCGCGAAGTTGCCGCCGATACCGCGGCAGGCGGATCTGACGATGCCGCAGACAGTGCCGAGGCACCCGAGGAGGAGTCGCTCACAGAAGAGTGAACCCCGTCCGGGTCATTTCTGACCCGCTCAACCAACACAAAACCCGCGCTAAGACCGCGGGTTTTTTTTGCCCAGGCTAAAAGCGGGTGAGGGCAGGCTTACGGCGCCTGAAATGCGATCTCGCCACCAACGATGGTCATCGTCACTTCCGTATCGAGAATCTGCGCTTCCTCGACGGAGAGTAGATCTTGTGAGAGCACGGTGAGGTCGGCGAGCTTGCCTATCTCGACCGAGCCCTTCTCGTGCTCCTCAAACGCGGCGAAGGCTGCGGCCAGCGTCATGGCGTAGAGCGCTTCATATCGAGTCAGACGTTGCGCGGACTCGTAGCCCGTCTCGGGGGTGCCGGCTAATGTTTTGCGCGTCACCGTGGCGTAAAAGTTGGCGATGGGGTTAACCGGTTCAACCGGGGCGTCGGTGCCCGAGGCAACGACTGCGCCGATATCGAGTAAATCCCGCCATAGGTAGGCGCCGTCTTCGATACGTTGCTGCCCTAGTCGCTCGATTGCCCAAGGCCGGTCAGAGCTCAAGTGAATCGGCTGCATAGACGCAATGACGCCCTGCTGTGCGAAACGCGCAGCATCTCCCAGACGTAGATGCTGCGCGTGCTCTATCCTGAACCGATGATCAATCAGTCGCTGCGTGAAGGAGCCAAAGGTATCGAGCACTTCGGAATTGGCGCGGTCGCCAATGGCGTGAACATTAATTTGCCAGGCATCCTCCCGGCTTTGGTCGATGAGTGTTGCGAGTTTATCTAGATCATAGGTCAGGACGCCGCTGGTATCCGGCGCATCGCTGTAGGGTGCATGCAGCCACGCGGTTCTCGAACCAAGGGCACCGTCGGCCTGCACTTTGATCGATCTGACGCTGAGCCGGTGGTTGCCCAGGTTAATGGCGGGGCCGCGCTCAAGCCATTCGGTGAGCGCAGCTTCATCCGAGGCGGACACCATCGTGTAGAGTCGTATCGCTAGGTCGCCGCGTGAGGCCATTTGTTCTTGCGCGGCAATATCAACTTGGAGAGCGCCAGCGTCGTGCGCCGATGTAATCCCCTGACTCAGTAAATGCCGTTGCGCGAGGTCGACTAACTCAGCGGCGGTGTCGATGTCGTACCGCTGTAGCGGCAGCGTCAGATCGATCGCGGTTTCATGAAGTAGCCCCGTGGGCTGCCCATCCTGAAGCACAATCACGCCGCCCTCAGGCGCCACGGTCTCCGCAGAAATCCGCAACTGCTCCAGAGCCAATTGATTCAATAGCACCGAGTGCCCGTTGGCGTGCTCAAGCAGCACCGGGTGTTCGGGGACCGCCTCCGATAGGGCGTGATGGCTCGGGAACCCGTCGAGGCTGCCCACCGGTGCCTGGCGCCACTTGCTTTGGTGCCAGCCTCTGCCAAGGATAGTGGTACCCGGACGGGTTGTTGCCGCTCGCGCTTTGATGCGCGAGATGAGTTCGTCAAAGCTCTCGGCGGCGGTCAGATCAACCGAGCGCATCGCAGAGCCAATGCCCGCGA
>CAYQUE010000026.1:11797-18452 GCA_964420615.1 uncultured Alteromonadaceae bacterium
AAGCTCTCGGCGGCGGTCAGATCAACCGAGCGCATCGCAGAGCCAATGCCCGCGACATGTACGTGGGCGTCAATCAGGCCGGGAAGCGCTACCGCGTCACCCAACTCTATGATCTGCGTGTTTTCTGTTGCGAGTGTGAGCGCGGTGTCTTTATCGCCAACGTAGCTGAAACGCCCATCCCTAATCGCGACGGCCTCAGCTGTGGGGATCTCCGGGTTCATGGTATGCACGGTGCCGACGACAATGACATCGGGTGCGTTGGTGTTGTCAGCCTGGTCAGTACAGGTGGTGAGCAAGGCGATGAAAATAACTGCCAGTAGCGGCGATCCCATGCGCATGGTGGTTGTCTCCCGTTCCAGCGCGCAGAGTAAGGGGTCTGCAGGGCAATAAAAAGGGGGGCATGAGCCCCCCTTGGTCGCAATGCGTGGCTACTTAGAAGTTGTAGCGATAGCGCGCGTACCAGAATGCACCGCTGATACCAAACGGCGAATACTGGCTGTAGGTGTTGCCAAGAATCGTGGCGCTGTTGAAGCCCAGATTATTGACGTCGGTCGCTTTTTGGCCGCTCTCATCAAAGACGTTGTTGCCGCCGATGAGAATACTGGAGTGATCACCGATCGAGTATTCCAGCTCAAGATCCAGCAGGTACTCGCTGTCGAAGATCGCGTCGGTACCAAAAACGTCGTTCTCGAAGCTGTCATACCACTCGTCGTAGAAGCTCACGCGAGCCAAGACGCGCCAGTTACCCACTGTGTGATTCGCAGACAGGTTCCAACGAGTCTCGGGTGTGGTCAGCTCGATCTGGCGGATACGGCCTGCACCAATCGTGTCGGGGTTGTACTTCTCGACATCGGTTTTGTTGTTGTTGTAGGCCAGATTCCAGTCTGTCGTACCGCCCAACCACTCGGTAAAGGTCGACACAACGATATCGACACCATGGGTGTTGGTGTCAAAGTCGTTAGTGAAGAATCGGAACTGAGTCAGGTCGCCAGCACCGGGGACATTGTCCGCGATCAGCTGGTCGATTTGTTCCTGTGACAACACGACTTCAGATGACAAATTGATGCGGTCTTCTACATCAATGTCATAGTAATCAACGGTGATCTCGAAGTTGCCCAACGTCGCGTAGATGCCTGCGGTGAAGTTGGTTGACTCTTCGGGGTCGAGTTCCTGACCGCCCACTGATAATGCGACGGGGCTTGTGGCGGGAATCGTTCCATTGTTGACCAGTGTCGGCACACCGTTGACGTTAATCAGCTCAGTCGAGGTGTTTGACGCGTTAGCTTGACCTGGCGTCGGCGCCTTGAAGCCGGTGCTGTAGGTAGAGCGCACACCAAAGTTATCGCTGACAGCCCAGTTGGCACCGACCTTGAAGTTGGTGGTGCTGCCAAAGCCATCAAAGTCCTCGAACCGCACTGCACCCTGGGTAACCAGGTTGTCGGTGGGAGTCCACTCAGCGTCCACGTAGACCGCGTAGTTCTCGCGCTCGAAGGTGCCAGAGGTCGCCGCGGGGAAGCCCGGGAAGCCGTTTGATGAGGTGCTGAAGCCTTGGTCTGCCAAGATGCCAGCAGTGTAAGACTCGACCTGACCCGGACCGATTTCGAATTCCTCATTACGGAACTCACCACCGAAACCGATGTTCAGAGTATCGGAGACGGTCCAGCTGAGGTCGGCGTTGAAGTTGGTGTCGGTCTGCTTGTAAAGACCGGGATCGAAGTTACGCGGTGTATCGGGGCCGAGACTCGCGTTCACCGTGTTGTTGATGAAGAAGTCCGCCTCGTTCTCACCGCGGTACGCACTCACGTCCCAACGCAGGTTATCGTTGATTTCGCCACGCAACCCGATCAGGAAAGACATGTCGGTCACGTCACCACCAAAACGCGGCGTGAATCCGCCGGGAATGGTTTCCTGGAAGGAGAAGCAATTGGGATCAGCTTTTACCTGAGCCATCGCTGCCGGGTCCGGGATGTTGCCATTTAATGCCACAGCCGGACAGCCGACGCCGTCGTTTGGCGTCAGGTCGCCGATTAACAGCGTTGCGCCACCGTCACCGCTATACACGGCGCCGCGGTTGGTGGGGTTTCGGAAGAAGAAACCGCCGTCGACTTCCTTGCTGTTGTAGTTGGCATGGCCGTAGAGTTCGAGCGTATCGCTGAGATCAAAGCCGAAGTTCGCCCACAGCTTCATGTCGTCGTTGACAATCGGGCGGCCCCAGATCATCGCCGGTACCGGAACCTCTTGGTAGCCGTCGTCGATCAGGCCCTGCGCGTCAGCGCGCTGCTCCGAACGGCTGGTCGGGTCAGATTCGCCCCATTCTGCTGTCAGGTTCAGAAAGCCGTTCTGACCCAGCGGCAGGCCAATATTACCGGCGATCGTAGTTTGCTCACCGTCACCCTCTTTGTACTCGCCATAGCGGACTTCGAATGAGCCGCCTTCAGAGGCGTCGTTCAATACAAAGTTCATCACGCCAGCAATTGCGTCAGAACCGTATTGGGCGGACGCGCCATCGCGTAAGACTTCAATGCGCTTCAACGCCAGTGCCGGGATCGCGGCAGCGTCGGGGCCCTGTGAACCATTTGAAATACCGTTACCGAGCCAGGTGATCACAGAAGCGCGATGACGACGCTTACCGTTGACCAGCATCAAGGTGTGGTCGGGCGCGAGGCCGCGCAGGTTAGCGGGACGAATCAGCGTCGCCGCGTCACTGATCGGCTGATCGTTGACGTTGTAGGAGGGAACAACGTTTCGGAGCAGATTGCTCATGTCGGTGTCGCCCTGATTGCTCATGGTTTCGCCGCCGATCACATCAATCGGAGCGGGTGAATCAAGAGCAGAACGTCCTTCAGTACGGGTACCAATCACCACGACTTCCTCTGTCAGGTTCTCGTCCTGTGCAAAGGTGGTCTGGATCGGCACTAGCGATGCAGCGGCAACAGCAACTGCCAGTGTGCGAATAGAAAATCTCATGTTTTTCTCCGTGGCTTCCAAAAAAAAGATTTACACGTCGCCATGGGTTAATAACCCCCAGCGCCCGACACCGTGTTATGGATTTGCTTTGTAGGTGCGGACTCGGCGAACGCCAAATCTGCCGCAAGTATATGCAGAAACGGGCTTCGCTTGGGGTTAAGCAGCGTGAAAATTGCGAGCAAAAAACGACAGACTTCCCGGGCATCTGGGTCGCAGAGGGCGCCAGCGCGGTGGTGGTGTGGATCCGACGTCCGAAGCGCTGCGCCTGCAGGGGTGATTTACTCCCGAGCGCGCCCTGCGATTAACGCCTCGACGACAGCCGGGTCGGCCAACGTCGAGGTATCGCCGAGGCTATTTAGGTCATTTTCGGCGATTTTACGTAATATTCGCCGCATGATCTTGCCAGATCGCGTCTTTGGCAGCCCGCTGGCCCACTGGATCCGGTCCGGTTTTGCGATCGGCCCAATTTCCTGCACGCACAGCGCTACTAGTGCGGAACGCAGCGCGTCGTTGCCTTCAACCCCGGTCATTGGTGTGACATAGGCGTAGATACCCTGGCCTTTGATGTCATGGGGGAACCCAACGACGGCGGCCTCGGCGATATCCTCGTGCAATACCAGCGCACTCTCGATTTCTGCGGTGCCCATGCGATGCCCGGAGACATTCAGCACATCGTCAACCCGCCCGGTGATACGCAAATAACCGTCTTCGTCACGGAGCGCGCCGTCGCCCGTGAAGTAGTAGCCAGGATAAGTGCTGAAGTAGGTATCGATCATTCGCTGGTGATCGCCATACACCGTGCGAATCTGTGCCGGCCAACTGCGTTTGATGATCAGATACCCTGCGCCAGGTCCCTCGATCTCTTCACCCTGTTCATCCAATAGCGCGGGTTCGACGCCAAAAAACGGAAAGCTTGCGTAACCGGGTTTTAATTCATGTGCGCCCGGTAGTGGGGTAATCATCACGCCGCCGGTTTCGGTTTGCCACCAGGTGTCGACGATCGGGCAGCGGCCTTCGCCAACAACCCGGTGGTACCACTCCCATGCCTCGGGGTTGATGGGTTCGCCCACCGAACCAATGATGCGCAGGGTGCTTCGGTCATGGCCCGTCACCCAGCTATCGCCCAGCCCCTGTAATGCGCGAATCGCAGTGGGTGCCGTGAAGAACAAGTTGACCCTGTGCTTGGCGATGACATCCCAAAAGCGATCTGCGGCGGGATAAGTCGGGATGCCCTCGAACATGAGGGTGCGCGCGCCGATAGCGAGTGGGCCGTAGACGATATAGGTATGACCCGTCACCCAGCCGACGTCAGCGGTGCACCAGTATGTCTCACCCTTCCGGTAGTCAAACACATACTTCATTGACATGGCGGCCTGTAATAAATAGCCCCCGGTCGTATGCAACACGCCTTTGGGTTTCCCCGTAGAACCCGACGTGTACAGGATGAACAAGGGATCCTCGCTGTCCATCCACTCGGGTTCGCATTCATCGCTCACCGAAGTGATCGCTTCGTGATACCAGATATCCCGTTGTGTATCCCACGGCACATTGGCACCGGTTCGTTGAATACAGATGACTTTATCGACGCAGTCGACCTGCTGAAGCGCAGCGTCGACATTGATTTTAAGTGGCACCACCTTGCCACCGCGGACGCCCTCGTCGGCAGTGATTACCACACTGCAGGCCGCGTCGTTAATGCGGTCCTTGAGTGCTTCAGGGGAGAAGCCTCCGAATACCACCGAGTGAATGGCACCAATTCGCGCGCAGGCGAGCATGGCAAATGCGGCTTCGGGGATCATGGGCATGTAGATGCAGACTCGATCGCCTTTGCTGACTCCCTGTTGCTTGAGCACGTTGGCAAAGCGGCAGACCTGGGTTTTGAGTGCCTGATAGGTGAAGGATTGGCTGTCGGCGGGATCATCACCCTCCCAGATGATGGCGGTGTCTGCCGCGCGTGCAGGTAGGTGCCGGTCGATGCAATTGACTGAAACATTCAGTTGTGCGCCGACGAACCACTTGGCTTCGCCGGTTGACCAGTCGGCATCGGAAATCTGCTTCCAGGGGCGGTGCCAGGAGAGCATCTCGGCCTGTTGTGTCCAAAATGCCTCGGGATCATCCAGGGATTGCCGGTAAAGCGTTTGGTATCGCTCGGGGGTGATGTGAGCGTCATTAAAGTGATCAGGCACCGGGTACCGGTTAGACTCAGTCATTGGTGGATTCTCTGGCAAAGCACTGAAACGATAGTAGGTGACACCGCACCTCATCAACAACCCGAGTTTGTTTATGTCCCGAGCGCTCCGGGGGTCCGGCCGAGCTCGAGTGTCAGCGGCGCGGGCCGCCATCGGCTCCAGCTGGCTCGTATTGATGGCGATGGCCGGGATTTGTCATGATGTGTCTACAGCTGTGATCCTGTTGTAGGAGGTGATTCGTGACACCGCGCACTACCGATGAAGTTCGCGCAACCTATTGGCGCGAGAATCGCAAGTTAATGCTCATTCTCGGCTCGGTGTGGTTCGTCGCCAGTCTGGGATGTGGCGTGCTGTGGGTAGAGCCCCTGAATCGTATTCAGATGGGCGGGTTCAAGCTCGGTTTTTGGTTCGCCCAGCAGGGTGCGATCTATACGTTTATTGCCCTGATATTTATTTACGCCCGGCAGATGGCGCGACTCGAAAAGCGGCTGGGGCTTGAGGATACCGATTCGTGAGCCTGACCGAGACGACCTATTGGATTGTCGGCGCGTCATTTGCGCTCTACATCATCATCGCGATCCGCTCGCGGGCCGGTTCCACACAGGAATTTTATGTCGCGGGCAAAGGCATTCATCCGGTCGCTAACGGCATGGCTACCGCTGCTGACTGGATGTCAGCGGCGTCATTCATTTCTATGGCAGGTTTGATTGGCCTCTCCTACAACGGCTACGGCGGGTCCGTATTTCTTATGGGATGGACCGGCGGGTATGTGATTCTGGCGATGTTCATCGCGCCGTATTTGCGCAAATACGGCAAGTTTACGGTGCCCGAGTTTATTGGTGACCGCTATTACTCGGATACCGCCCGTGTCGTAGCGGTGATCTGCCTGATTATCTGCTCGGTGACCTATGTCATTGGTCAAATGAAGGGCATCGGCGTCGCTTTTTCCCGATTTTTGGAGACCGATTACGAAACCGGCCTCCTGTCGGGCATGGTCATTGTGTTCTTCTATGCGGTACTGGGTGGTATGAAGGGGATAACGTACACCCAGATAGCGCAGTTTTGTGTCTTGATATTCGCTTACACCGTGCCGGCGGTGTTTATCAGCCTGCAACTGACTGGCCAACCGATCCCCCAGTTGGGTCTGGGGTCAACGCTGGCAGACGGCACCTATTTGTTGCATAAGCTTGATCAAACGTTGCTTGACCTCGGCTTCCAGGAGTACACGACTTCCGTTCGGGGTAGCACGCTGAATATGGCGGCTTTTACCGCGTCGCTGATGATTGGCACAGCGGGATTACCGCACGTGATTATCCGTTTTTTCACCGTACCCACGGTGAGGGCGGCGCGCACCTCAGCGGGCTGGGCGCTCGTTTTTATTGCCATTTTGTACACCACGGCGCCCGCCGTAGCAGCGATGGCGCGGCTCAATATCATACAAACATTGGAGCCTTCTCCGGGTCAGGCGCTGGCCATTGCCGATCGTCCGGCGTGGTTTA
>CAYQUE010000026.1:18552-26663 GCA_964420615.1 uncultured Alteromonadaceae bacterium
TTGGAGCCTTCTCCGGGTCAGGCGCTGGCCATTGCCGATCGTCCGGCGTGGTTTAAAAACTGGGAGCAAACGGGCCTGTTGGGGGTTGAGGACAAAAATGGCGATGGCTACATCCAGTACTCGGCTGATCCGGTCAGTAATGAATTGACTACGCTAGATAACGATATTCTGGTACTGGCCAACCCGGAGATTGCCAATCTTCCCAACTGGGTGATTGCGCTGGTGGCGGCAGGCGGACTGGCCGCGGCCTTGTCGACGGCGGCGGGCTTGTTGCTGGCTATTTCCTCTGCGATCTCCCACGACCTGCTCAAGCGCACGCTGATGCCGAGTATTTCCGAGCGGCAAGAGTTGTTGGCGTCGCGGTTGGCGATGGCGGTTGCCGTATTGGGCGCGGGCTATCTCGGTTTAAACCCGCCAGGGTTTGCCGCGGGAACGGTGGCGTTGGCTTTCGGTCTTGCGGCCGCCTCTTTGTTTCCCGCGTTGCTGCTGGGTATTTTTTCCAAGCGTGTCACCCGGGAGGGTGCAATTCTAGGCATGCTCGCGGGCCTCAGTGTGACGCTGGTCTACGTCTTTCAGCACAAGGGCATTATGTTCATACCGGGCACGGCCTTTCTGGGCGACCTGCCAGCGAATTGGTTTTTCGGTATTGAACCCAACGCCTTTGGAGTGGTCGGTGCTGCGGTCAACTTTGCAGTGGCTCTTGGCGTGACGCAGCTGACGAGCGCGCCCCCGGCCGAAGTGCAGGCCTTGATAGACGAAGTTCGTATCCCGGTGTAGCGCCCCGGCTCAGTGAGCGTGCAGTTGGAGGTTGTCGATGAGACGCGTTCGCCCGAGGCGCGCTGCGACAAACAGTGCGGCGTCCTCTGATAACGTGTCGAGTAGTTGCAGCGTACTTAGCGCCCGCAATTCAAGGTAGTCCACGCTAAATCCCGCCTTGATCAGGGCTTCGCGCGCGGTTTGGAGTACGGCTGGCGCGTTGTCGGTGGACTCGCCCAGTTGGGCTGCGCAGTGTTGTAACGTTTGCCAGAGCATGGGTGCCAGCGCGCGCTCCGCCGCCGATAAATACTGATTGCGTGAGCTGAGTGCGAGCCCGTCTTCCGCGCGTCGCGTCGGTCCATGTTGTATTTCGATGTCGAGGCCGAGGTCTTGAACCATTTTTTTGATGATCAAGAGTTGCTGGAGATCCTTTTCTCCAAAAATAGCCATATCCGGTTGGACCATTCGGAATAATTTGTATACCACCGTACAAACACCATCGAAGTGCCCGGGTCGTTCTCGACCGCATAACGCCTCTCCTAAAACGGGGACGTGAATCTGCGAGTGCTGGGCGCTGCCTTCGGTATAGATATCGGATTCCGTGGGGGTGAACACCAAGTCGGTGCCGAGCGCCTCGAGAGCTTCGAGGTCGGCGTCGAGGGTTCTGGGGTAGGTGTCGAGATCCTCATGTGCCGCAAATTGCATGGGGTTCACAAATATCGATACTGCGACGGCATCGGCGGAAGCTTGAGCCTGACGAACCAGGGCCAAGTGCCCTTCGTGCAGGTTACCCATGGTGGGTACAAAGGCGAGCCGCGCCGCTTCTTGTCGCAGAGCAGCCAAACCGGTGGCCAGGGCGTTGGAGTCAGTCGCGACGATCATTGCCGGTGTCGATCAGTAAGTGTGTTCTTCCCGGGGGTAGTCACCCGCTTTGACGGCAGTGACGAAAGCCTTCAGGGCCGCTTGAATTGATGGCGCGCCGTCCATGAAGTTTTGGACAAAGCGGGGGGTGGATTCGGTGATGCCCAGCATGTCATGCAGTACCAGTACCTGTGCGTCGGTGCCGCTCCCCGCACCAATGCCAATGACCGGTATGTCTAGCTTGGAAGAGATATCGGCCGCCAGCTCGGCCGGAATGCACTCGAGCACCAGCAAACTCGCCCCCGCGTCCTGTATCTCCACGGCGTCGGCGAGAATCGACTTGGCCTCTTTAGGGGTGCGTCCTTGTACTCGATAGCCACCAAAGACGTTGACCGACTGCGGGGTTAGGCCGAGGTGCGCGCAGACCGGTACGCCGCGCTCAACCAAGCGGTGAATGCTGTCGCTGAGCCAAGTTCCCCCCTCGAGTTTGACCATCTGCGCGCCCGCCTGCATGAGTCGTGTGCTGGCGTGCAGCGTGTCGTCTGAGTTGGCGAAACTCATAAACGGCAGGTCAGCGACGATCAGCGAATGGGGTCGAGCCCGCGCGACACACTCGGTGTGATAGGCCATGGCATCGAGAGACACGGGGATCGTCGTTTCATGGCCCTGGAGCACCATGCCCAGCGAGTCGCCCACCAGAATCGTTTCGGCACCCGCCTCACTGGCGAGTCTGGCGAACGTCGCGTCGTAGGCAGTAATCATCACGAACTTTTCACCGGACGCTTTCATGGCATCGAGGGTGCTGATGGTGATGCGCTTTGTCATGCGTGTGCCTCCCGACTGCTTAAGCGGGGCTGGTAATCAGCTGAAAAATGTGGGGTTGAAATAATGTCGGCCCTTTTTGATGTTCAGCATGTAATCGACGAGCTGCTCATAATCCCTGTCGCCCTGAGAGAGGTCAATCTCGTTCGCATTGACAATGAGCAGAGGCGCGGCATCGTAGTAGAGAAAGAACTCGCTGTACACCTCGTTGAGTTGTTCTAGGTACTGTCGGTCAATTAATCGCTCTGCGTCGATACCGCGTCTTTCGATACGCTCCAGAAGGCGATCTGGGCTGGCTTGTAAGTAAATGACGAGGTCGGGGCAGGGCGCGTCGACGCGCATTTTGTCAAAGACCTTCTGGTAAAGCACGAATTCGTCTGGCTCCAGATTTACCCGCGCAAACAGGGGGTCTTTTTCCAGCACGAAGTCCGCAACGCGGGTGTGCTCAAACATGTCTCTCTGCTTGAGTTCGGTGATTTTCTGGACTCGCTGAAAAAGGAAAAAAAGCTGCGTCGCGAGCGCGGTCTGTTGTCGATTCCGATAAAAACGCTCGAGAAACGGATTCAGCTCTGCCTCCTCTAGGAGTAGATCGTAATCAAAAGTCTCGGCAATGCGGCGGGCCAGAGTAGTTTTTCCGACCCCGATGGGCCCCTCGATCGCGATGTAGGCGGGTACAGACCTCCCGCGCAGCGACAGACCGGATCGTGGCAATTCCTCGCGCAACGTGGTGGCTCCTGATGCGGTGATCATCTGGGGAATTCACACAATACGCGAATCGATTGCCCGGTGCACTGTTCTCGCAGGTTGTCGAGCGATGAGCCCCCCGGAAACACATATTCTCCTCCCAGAAGTTCTATCAGGGGATCCAATACAAAGCGCCGCTGGTGCGCTCGGGGGTGTGGAATTTCGAGTGAGTCGCGCACTATTTTTTGATCACCAAACAAAATGATGTCCAGATCAATGCGCCGTTCACCCCAGCGTCGCTGCCGTTGCCGGCCCATTTTGATTTCAATGTCCAAGGCGATGGCGAGCAGATCTTCGGCAGATACTGTGGTGTCGATCGCCACGACGGCATTGTAGAAGTCAGGTTGATCCTGAGGGCCTACCGGCGCGGAAACATACACTTGCGACACTGCGTTCGCGGTCAGTGCCGGGTGCGATGCCAGGTATCGATACGCCTGGGTCAATTGCAATAGCGGGTTATCGATATTCGCGCCCAGCCCGAGAAGAGCCTGTGTCATGCGGCCGGGGTTCTTCGCCGGGGCCGCCGTCTTTTGGGTCGGGCATCATCTCTCGGTGCGCGCGCGCTACCCACGAGTTCGGGATGCTGCTGCTGGGCGGCCGCCCAGAAGTGGCTGCATTGATTGGTCATGTCGCTGGTCTCTTCCCGCAGCAACAAAAGATCGAAAGCAGCGCGGAACCATCGGCGGGCAATCAGGTCTTTAATTTTTTTAGATTGCATGCGTTCCAGTCGAGGCTGTAGGTCCCAGATATCGCGCATTGCGAGGGAGAAGCGCTTGGGGATAGTCATCCGCTGGCATGCTTCCCATACGATCTGCTGGCCCGCGCTGTGCACCGCTTGCACGGGCGATTCGCCCCGAACCGTCAATTCGTTGGCGCGCTCTTGTACCGCTGGCCAATATAGTGCCGCCAGTAAAAAGGCTGGCGTCACGGGCCGTTGATCGGCGACCCGGGCGTCTGTATTGCGAAGCGCACGGCTTTGTAGCTCTCGAGTACCTTGTGTGGGCGCGGCAGATATCACCGCATCGCTCATCAAAATATCGAGCAGTCCGAAGTGGATGAGCAGGTCAAAGGTCGGTTTTGAATGACCATTCATGAAAAGTTTCAGCCACTCATCAAAGAGCCGCGCGGCGGGGATGTCGGCCAGTAGCGGTCGTGCTTGCGCGATTGCATATGCGGTTTCTGAGTCTATGTCGAACTGGAGGCGCGCGGCGAAGCGAATGACCCGCAGCATGCGGACGGGGTCTTCCTTGTAACGCTCTAGTGGCGCTCCAATGATGCGAATGATGCGTGCCTTGAGGTCGGCCGCACCCCCTAGCTGATCCAGAAGCTCGCGAGTGGCTGGGTTGTAATACAGGGCGTTGATGGTCAGATCCCGCCGCCGCGCATCCTGCTCAAGTGTGCCGCCATAAACATTATCGCGGAGCAGACGCCCCGATGGATTGGCTCGAGATGCCTGTTGAGAAGCCGCATCGTCGTGGTCGCCACGAAAAGTAGTGACCTCAATAATCTCGCCACCGGCGCGGACATGCACGATCTGAAATCGCCTGCCGATAATGCGCGCATTACGGAAGCACGCTTTGATTTCTTCCGGTGTCGCATTGGTCGCTACGTCGAAATCCTTGGGTCGCTCACCCAGCAGGCTGTCGCGAACGGCGCCACCGACAACATAGGCTTCGTAGCCTTTTTCCTGGAGGCCAGTGACCACCTGCAAGGTGCCTCGAGAAAAAACGGAGGCGTCAATTGGCGGTGGTTTCGGTATCGCGGGGGTCAAAATGGATATTCCCTGAGGGTCGCAACGGGGTGCGACGTCGCATCGTGATGCGGGCCAGAAAGCAGATAAGCAGTGAGACGGGGCCCAAAAAGAAACATGGGGAAGTCTCCTTCCCCACCCAGGTCCGTTATGACATCGTTTTTGTTATTCGGCCACTTATTTTTATTTTGGCTCTGCGCACTCAGTTGCAGGGCATGTGCCACATACCATAAAGGCCGAAAAAACAGACAGTTAGTTATTTTATTGGGCCCGCTCATTCGAAATTGAACCCACTAATGTTACGAATTTGCACGGGGATGTTACGAATTTTCACCTGACTGCGTCGCGTCACGCTGATTTTTGCTTTTGCCGCGGAATACCGAAGCGTTGCCGACGTTCCCATAGACACTTGCGGCTGATACCCAGCTTTTGTGCCAGTTCTGTTTCATTCATGGCGTCTTGGTGTTGCAGCACAAAGCGCTGAAAATAATCTTCCAGCGAGAGTTCTTCGTTGGATTCAGCGTCAGAGCTACCGGTGCTGGCCCCAGAGTCGAACACGCTTTCGTCCGTTGCGTATTGATCGAACGCCGGTAGCGCAATCTGCAGCGTCGGGCCGTCCGACATCACCAGCGCGCGCTCGATGACGTTTTGCATTTCACGCACATTTCCCGGCCAGTGGTGATCGTTAATAAGGCGCTCGCTGCTCAACGAAAACGGACGCGCCGGAATGTTCAATTTATCCGCTAGTTGATCGCGGAACCAGTTTGCCATCTCCAGAATGTCCTGACCGCGAGAGCGCAGTGGCGGGATATCCAGTCGCAGTACATCGATGCGGTAAAACAGGTCATGGCGGAACGCCTTTTCATCGGCCAGCCGCGCGAGGTCCCTGTGCGTCGCACAGATCAGGCGCACGTCGACCTTTTTGCTCGACACCGAGCCAATTTGGCGGATCTCCCCTTCCTGTATAAAACGGAGTAACCGGGCTTGTGCCGCCAAGGGTAGTTCGCCAATTTCGTCGAGAAAGAGTGTGCCACCGTCGGCGGCTTCGATAAGGCCAATGCGGTTACTGGTAGCGCCCGTAAAAGCGCCCTTCTCGTATCCAAACAGCTCGGACTCAATGAGCGTCTCCGGAATTGCGGCACAGTTCACCGAGATGATGGGCCGTGCACTCCGCGCACTTGAGGCATGCACCTGCCTCGCTGCCAACTCCTTTCCGGTGCCCGTCTCGCCGACGATCAGTACGGTGGAGTCAGTGGTTGCGACACGCAATATCATCTCGTCGAGCGCTTGCATGGCGCGACATGAATCACTGTGGAAGTAGTGGGAGGAAGCGGTTTTGCTTGTGCCGTCCCCAACACAGTCATTGCCCAGTGCGCGAATCCAGTCGGCAATCTCCGACACGGGTGCCGCTCGATCATAGACCCCCAGCGCGCCCGCTCTGCCAGCGAGCATGGCGTTATGGGGTGATGTCTCTGTGAGTAATACGGCGATCGGGGTGGGCCAGCAGACTTGCCGCCATTGCGCGATGTCCAGCGGTTCGCGGGTCCCACCAATAATGATGAGGTGGCAGGAATCCTTTGGTTTTTCCGGGTTACTTGCGGCAGTTTGCGATGGATCAAGCACTGCGATGGCGTGCTGCGACAACGCTGCTGCCAGCGCTGATCTGAAGTCTTCGTTGTCGTCTACAAGATGGATGCGCATGAGGGGACTCGCGTGGCTACCGTTCGTAGTGTTACGGGTAAAGTGTCACCAAGCGAGTGAAAAAGTAACACTCTAGGTGACGGATGTTGCCATTGAGGGTGCGGACCAGTGTGCTATTGCGTGCTCGAGGATATCCTCAACGCCCTTTGCCGAATCGGGTGGGGGACGCTGTCGCAGGTGTGCGAGACTTAGGCGTAGATTTTCGGATGCGCGATTGGGGGATAAGCCCGGCGCGCCGGTCTGCTTGCTCAGTTTATTGCCCTCGGCGTCGCACATCACGGCAACGTGCGCATAATCGGGGGACGCCAGTCCCAGCGCGCGCTGCAACCACCGTTGGCGATGGCTTGAATCGAGCAAATCCGCTCCCCGCACCACGTGGGTAAAGTGAGGCAAGGCGTCATCGACCGCCGCGGCCAATTGGTAAGCAAACAAGCCATCTCTTCTGCGTACGATAAAATCAGGGGGGATCGTGTCGGCGTTCACCGGCTGTGGCCCGAGGAAGCGGTCTGTAAAGCCTTCAACCGCCATTGCGGTGGCCCTCACGCGCAAACAGTGTGGCCTGGAGTCATCGATTATCGCGTCGCGACAATGCCGGCCACAATTGCCCCGTGCGTCGAGTGTTGTCCGCGTACACTCGCAACGAAACAACAGTTCTTGCTCGGCTAGTGCCGCTAGCGCCCGTTCATAGCGGGCTGCGGCGGATGATTGATACTCGACGTCGCCGTCCCAGGCTAAGCCATGGGCAGTGAGCGCGGATAGGATTGCAGCTTTACTGCCGGGCGCTTCTCGCGGCGGGTCAATGTCGTCGATCCGCACCCGCCAGGTACCCCCGTGGTGGCGCGCGTCGAGAAAGCTAGCGAGCGCGGCGACCAGTGAACCCGCGTGCAGCGGCCCGGTGGGGGAAGGCGCGAACCGCCCTCGATATGCAGCGGTGTCTGCTACGGTAACCGGGTCAATCAACCGAGTTCCTGACGCTCCTTGATCTCAGCGAGCGTTTTGCAGTCGATACACAGGGTCGCAGTGGGTCGCGCTTCCAGTCGTTGGATACCGATCTCGATACCGCAGGCGTCGCAGTAGCCGTAATCATCATTTTGCAGCCGGTCCAGCGTGGAATCGATTTTTTTGATCAGCTTGCGTTCGCGGTCCCGGGTGCGAAGTTCCAGGCTGAACTCTTCTTCCTGAGTGGCGCGATCCGCGGGATCTGGGAAGTTAGCCGCCTCATCTTTCATATGCGTTACGGTGCGTGTCACTTCGTCGACCAGTTCGCCACGCCAGTTCAGCAAAATGCCGCGGAAGTGCTCGAGCTGTTCATCATTCATGTAGCTTTCGCCACGCCCCGGCTTGTATGGCTTGAAGTCATCAAATTTCTGCAGCTCGCCAACAGCCCGCGCCAGTTTGGGCTGTGATTTTTTCGCGGGTGCTTTTTTTACGGGTGCCTTTTTGGCGACGGCTTTTTTCTTAGCAGGTGCTTTTTTTG
>CAYQUE010000027.1:0-11795 GCA_964420615.1 uncultured Alteromonadaceae bacterium
TTGATGGAGATGCTTTGGACATATTGGTTGATGCTGACGCCTGTCCCGTCGTTATTCGGGAAATCCTGTACCGGGCGGCCCAGAAGCGGCAGCTGCCGCTCACGTTGTTTGCGAATCAGTCCTTCCAGATCCCAAAGTCACCCTTGATCAGCTTGTATCAAGTTGCCAAGGGTCCTGATATGGCGGATCACGAAATTGCCGCGCGCGTGACGCCCGGCGACTTGGTGATTACCGCAGACATCCCGCTCGCCAGCGAGGTGCTCGAGAAAGGTGCGCTGGTGATCACGCCGCGGGGAGAGCGCTATACCGAATACAATATTCGCCAGCGACTGCAAATGCGGGACTTCATGGAGACCATGCGCGCCTCGGGTGAGCACACCGGTGGGCCGCCGCCCCTCAATCAGGCCGATCGCAAGGCGTTTGCTGATCAATTGGATCGGCTATTGACCCGCGCCAGTCGCTCAATTGGCTGACTCGGTCCACCGGATGCTTACGCCTCCACCCATTCAATGATGTCCGCTTCGAGGTTATCTAAATTCGCTGTTGCTTCATCAATCGTGCGGCCAGCGACCGCGATACCGGCGGCCGCCACCGAGCCCGGGTCGCCGGAGCGTAACGGATGCCAGGTGGGCAGCGGTTTGCCCTCGTGTAGCAGTCGGTAGGCACAGGTTTTCGGCATCCAGGCCATCTCCGCATCGCTCATCCGGCGGACGTCTACACAGTCCTCGACCACGGATAACCGATTTGCGTAGTGGCTGCAGCGCCCGGTGTCCGGGTGCAGCAATCGGCAGGCGACTCGGGTATAGAAAACGTCTGCCGTTTCTTCGTTGATCAGTTTATGCAGGCAGCATCTGCCGCAGCCATCGCACAGCGATTCCCATTCGGCATCGGTCAGCTCGCTGAGTGTTTTCCGTTCCCAAAAAGGTATTTCAGGCATGCCGCGCTCTGATTGGATCCGCATCTGTGAGTGAGTGTTCTGATACTACCGTAATGGCCGCGTCGCGTTGGAACTTGGATTGGACGCGGGCAAATAATTAATGCCGGCGGCATTATGAGCCTCTGGGGGCCAAGTTGGGCAGGAGAGGTGTTTCATTATCCTCGCTACAACAGTGCCCCCGGATGGCGGATAATCCTCACCGACAGAGTGAGGGAGTCGTTAAATATGGATCTGGGAATCAAGGGTCGACGGGCGTTAGTTTGTGCGTCCTCCAAGGGGTTGGGCAGAGGTTGCGCCGAGGCGCTTGCCGGTGAGGGCGTCGATTTGATTCTCAACGCCCGCGGGCAGGAGGCGCTCGAGCAGACCGCGCAACAGATTCGCGACACCTATGGGGTTCGCGTGGACACCGTCGCGGTGGACGTGACCACCGAAGCGGGTCAGGCCGCACTGCTTGAGGCGGCGGTTGACGTTGATATCTTGGTGACAAATGCGGGGGGGCCGCCCCCTGGACTGTGGTCTGATTGGAGCCGCGACGATTTCATCGCCGCCTTCGACGCGAATTTGTTAACGCCCATTGCGCTTATCAAAGCCACGTTACCCGGCATGATGCAGCGCGGCTGGGGTCGTATCGTCAATATCACCAGCGTTGCGGTTAAAGCGCCGATCCCGGTGCTGGGTTTGTCGAACACTGCGCGCTCGGGTCTGACCGGGTATGTCGCCGGTGTATCGCGACAGGTTGCCGGTAGTGGTGTGACGATTAATAACCTATTGCCGGGTCTGCATGACACGGATCGCCTGGCCATGCTCGATAAAGTCGATGCGGCCGCGCAAGGCGTGACGGAAGACGCCGCGCGGACAGCCCGCATCGCCACTGTGCCCGCGGGCCGCTTTGGCACCTCCGAGGAATTTGGCGCGGCCTGCGCGTGGTTGTGCTCGAATAAAGCGGGCTTCGTCATCGGTCAGAATATCCTGCTCGATGGGGGCGCGTTCCCCGGCGCCATGTAATCCCGTTATCGCTCTGGGCGCGAGCGGCAGCGGCCGGTGCGGATCAGGGGCGCTTCTCGCCCGCGCGCAGCCGTTGAATCAGGCTGGACGTGTCCCATCGGTTTCCGCCCAGCGCTTGAACTTCAGCGTAGTAGCGATCAACCAGCTCGGTAACGGGCACAGCTGCACCCACTGCGCGCGCAGCCTCGATGGCGATACCAAGATCCTTGCGCATCCAATCGACCGCGAATCCGAAGTCAAATTCGCCTTCAATCATGGTGCTGGCGCGGTTGTTCATCTGCCAGGATTGGGCGGCACCTTGGGAGATCACATCAATCACGCCGGTGACGTCTAGCCCGGCCAGCTCGGCAAAGTGAATGCCTTCCGACAGACCTTGCAGGAGCCCGGCAATACAGATCTGGTTGACCATTTTAGTCAGCTGCCCAGTGCCCACGGGACCCATGTGACGCAGGCTCTTCGCGTAACTCGACATGAGAGGGCGAGCTGCCGCAAACGCTTCGTCTGTGCCACCGGCCATAATGGTCAGCACCCCGTTTGTGGCTCCGATCTGGCCCCCAGAGACCGGGGCGTCCAAAAATGAAACAGCGTTGTCCGCGGCGGTGGCAGCGATTTCGACCGCCAGCGCCTGCGAGGTGGTGGTGTGGTCGATGATGAGAGCGCCAGGGGTCAGGGCGGCCAGTGCGCCTTCGGGCCCGGTAGTGACTTCGCGGACATCCTGATCATTGCCAACACAGATCATGATGGCATCGGCACCCGCCGCAGCCTCGGCCGGGGTGCTGGCGAGGTTCCCCTCAAACTCGGACAGCCAGCGCTGTGCCCGTTCAGGTGTTCTATTAAAGACGGTGACTCGGTGGCCGGCGTTGGCGAGATGGCCCGCCATCGGGTAGCCCATGGCGCCAAGGCCAATGAATGCGACGTGCTGTGAAACGGTCATCTGCTCTGTCTTCTTTCCGTAAAAGGCAAGAAGGGTAACCGAAGTGCCCTTGGGAAAGAGGATGACTTGTATGGCAAACGCGTTGACTGTCGATTGCGTTGTCGGTGGCGGGAGCGGTATTGGCGCTGCGTTGATCGAGCGTTGGCAAGCGGATGGCCAGCGGCCCATTTGGGCGATAGGGCGCCCGTCTGCAGCGCTTGAAAAACTTGCCGCGTACCCTGCGGTGAGCGCGTATCCAGTCGATTACAGCGATGAGAGTCTCGCGGCGTTGGCGGCGAACTTGTTGGAGAGTGGCGCGGACGTGACTCGACTAGTGATCTGCAACGGCGTCCTGCAAGGGGAGGGGTATCGCCCGGAGCGGGCCTTAACTCAGCTTGACCTACAAGCTATGCGCGCGGTTTTTGAGATTAACGCTTTTTTACCGATGCGGGTTTTGTCAGCGCTATCGCCCGTCATTAAGCGTGCCGCCGCCCCCCGGATCGCGGTCCTCTCGGCGCGCGTTGGGAGTCTGGGCGACAACCAGTTGGGAGGTTGGTACAGCTATCGCGGCAGTAAAGCGGCGCTCAATATGATGCTCAAATGCGCGGCGTTGGAGCTCAAGCGTCTGAATCGCAACGCCAAGCTGGTGGCCTACCATCCGGGCACCGTCGATACGCCATTGTCGAGACCTTTTCAGTCGGGGGTGGATCCCGAGAAGTTGCTGACGCCTGAGCGGGCGGCCGAAGCGCTGGATCGAGTGGTCAGTCGTCTCGAGCCTGACGGCGAGCTTTCCTATCTCGACTGGCGAGGCGAGACCATTCCCTGGTAAGCACTGCGGCGCGTGTGTTGTCGTGTTTTGCACATTCCCGAGGGGTGCATTGCGGTAGACTCGTGGCACACCCGCTGTGTTCCAAGGAGAGATACGATGAAATTAGTGGCAACCCTGTGGTTAACGATTTTCGCGCTGGCCGCGCAAGTGACGTGGGCAGATGCGGCAAAAGACGCGGATACCGTGAAGAACTTCCGCAGTGCGGGGACAGGCGATTTTATTGACGAATCCTACGGTTACGCCGTTTTCCCCAGTATTGGTAAAGGCGGTATTGGGATCGGCGGTGCCTACGGCAAAGGCGGCGTTTATGTCGGGGGTAAGCAGGTCGCAAAGACCAGCATGTCTCAGGTGTCGTATGGTTTGCAGCTAGGTGGCCAGGCGTACAGTCAGATCATCTTTTTCCGCGATGAGCGCGCCTTCAACGATTTCGCGTCGGGCAATTTTGAATTTGGCGCTCAGGCGAGCGCGGTTGCTTTGACGGCCGGTGCTTCCGCGCAGACTTCGACCGGGGGTTCGGGTTCGGCGTCCTCGGGTACGGACAAGCGATTGAGTACAGTCACCGACGAGAGTTATGACGACCGCAGTGGCATGGCGGTGTTCACGATTGCCAAGGGCGGCTTGATGTATGAGGCGACGATCAGCGGGCAGAAGTTCAAGTACGAAAAGCTGTAAGTAAAGAGAAGCACAAAAAAGGCCGCTCGCTAGCGGCCTTTTTTGTGGGCAGGAATCCTCGTTTGCTAGGCGGTCTCTGTAACCGTGAACGCGATGTCGACCGTCTTGAGGCGCTCAAGTAGCGCATCACCCAACGCGCTGGCGGGCGTCCAGATGCCGCCGCCAACCGATAGCGTGTCATAAGTTAGGCAGAGACCGGCTTGGGCGAGCATTCTCGAGGTCGCGCCGTATCCGGGGTCTCTTTTGCCGGTGCACTTGACGCGCATGCTGTGAGTGCCGTTAGAACCGTGAGTCCAGAATTCAAAAAATCCGTTTTCGCGTTTTTCTGCATTGGGGCCTTCGCCGGGATCAGGCAGTAACGCCTTGAGCAGCGCGCGCGTAGGCGCAAAGAAAGTCCCTGCCATTACCGTGCCGAGGCCGCCGGCGCTTAACAGGGCTTTGGCGCGGCTGTCGCACAGTTGCGACTCGTCGTAACGAAAGTCGGCGCCGTAGGGCAGGCCGGCGAGGGCATGCGAGCGTCGCACGACCTTGGTGTTGATGGCGGCCATGACAAAGGGGCCGGTCCAGGATTGAAAATCGTCATCCCAGGCAATGCCCGTTTGATCTGGGCCGTCGTTACCCGGCGCGACATTCGCGGGGTAGAGTGCGTAGGGGTCCATAATCCGCTCACGGATACGCGCGTCCTTGGAGGCCTGCTCTGCGACCAGCATCAGGCTCGCCACGGTGCCGCCACTCACGCCCCCTGCAGCGCGACCCATGCGACCCGAGATGCGATTCGCATAGTCTCCGTATCGGGCTTTGAACTGCTGTTGTAGAAAGAACACCGATAAATCGGAGGGGATTGAATCAAAGCCGCAGCAGTGCACCAAGCGCGCGCCGCTCGCTTGCGCGATGGGGTTGATGCGTTCAAAGACTTCCGCCATCCATTGGGCCTCACCCGTGAGGTCGCAATAATGTGTGCCCTCGCGCGCGCAGCTCTCTAGCAGCAAGGATCCGTGTCGCGCGTAGGGCCCGACGGTACTGATGATGGTTTGCGTTTGCTGGACCATCGCTGTGAGCTGGGCGATGTCATCGCTGTCGGCGATCACAATAGGCAAGTCAGGTCGATCGATGTCGCGCCGCACCTGTTCCAGTTTTTGCTGATTACGCCCGGCGATCGCCCACTTTACATTTGGATGCTCCGTCGCGAGGTATTCGGCGACGAGTTGACCGGTAAAGCCGGAGGCGCCGTAGAGGACGATTTCATAAGTTCGGTCTGACATGGGTGTCCACCTGGTCGGTATAAGGCCCGAAAGGGTAGCAAGTCTTGCCCCAGACCCGGGCGATCGATGCTGGTACTTCTTTGCAGCTCATGGCGGCGGTGGGCAGGCAGTTGACTGCCCGTATCGAGTTCAGACGGATAATCCAAGCGTCATGCCCGTCGATCGTCTATCAAGATCCATCAGATGCGACATATCCACATAGAGCCTGGGGTCTGCGCGCGCTACACTGCGCGGTCTGTGGAACCCCACCAAGGAAGGTGGCCGTTGTTAGGTTGCGCGGCGCCGAGCCGCTAACACTAGCGATATGACCAAGGAGAAATAAATGTTGACCCGACTGCGTCGCGCGGGGTGGCCTATTGGCATCGGTTTGGCCGGTGTGGCCGTCGTCGTGGTGTTACAAGTGACCAAGCCGCGTCCTGCGCCCAAGGTGGATGCGCCGCGCCCCATCAGTGTCGAGGTAGTGCCCGCTATTCGCGCGACGTCCCGCCCCACCGTGGTGGCCTATGGCGAGGTGCGACCCGACGTGCGCACGCAATTGGTCGCCCAGGTCGGTGGTCGCATTACTGCTATTGCGCCTTCGTTTATCGAAGGCGGCGCCTTTGAGCCCGGGGAAGTACTCCTGAGTATTGAAGACACGGATTATCGGGCGGCGGTTGATGAGCAGCGTGCGCGCGTCGCTGCTGCCCAGGTTGATCTCGAGCAGGCGCTGGCAGATGCCGACGTGGCGCGCAAACAGCTTGCGGGACAAAAAAACCCCTCACCGCTGGCGTTGAAAAAACCCCAGGTGGCACGCGCGGAGTCCGCTCTGAAAGCCGCACAAACAAGTTTGTCGCTTGCGCAAACCAACCTCGCCAGAACCCAGATCAGCTTGCCATTCCGTGGCCGGGTACAAAGTCAGGCGGCTGATCTTGGTCAGTTCGTCACGCCGGGCAAAGTCCTGGGGTCTGTGTTTGGTACGGATAGCGCGGAAGTCAGGCTGGCGTTTACCGATCGGCAGTTGTCAGCTTTGGGTATTCCGATCGGTTTCGTCGGTGAAGGGGATGACGCGCTCGCGACAACCTTGTCCGCGGTGATAGGGGGGCAGCTGCATCAGTGGAGCGGGCATTTGACGCGCTTGGATGCGGCAATTGATGTTGCTACCCGCACGGTGTATGGCACCGTGCGTATCGAGAATCCCTATGATGTGGCAACCATCGGCGAAATGCCGCTGGCGGTCGGTTTGTATGTCGACGCTGAGGTGCAGGGTCGCCTCGCTTTTGACGCAATTCAGATCGCGGCCGAGGGTTTGCGCGCGGGAGACGAAGTATTCGTGCTCGGCGGTGAAGGTTTACTTGATGTGCGTCAGGTCAGCGTCTTGCACCGTAACCGCGACACGGTGTTGTTGGCATCGGGTGTCGAGGCGGGTGAGCGAGTGATCATTTCGGCCATCCGCAATCCTGTGCGGGGCATGCGGCTGGAGGCCATTGACGGCGATGGAATCGCCGAGAGCCCAAGAGCTGCAGAGCCAGTGACCGACGACAACGAAGCATGAGGTTGATGACATGGAGAGTCTGATCCGATGGTGGGTGCGCAATCCTGTCGCCGCCAACCTTCTGATGTTAATCATCATCACCGCGGGCTGGCTCGGTCTGCGAGATATCGAAAAAGAGGCGTTTCCAGCGGTTCAGCCCGATATCGTGCAGGTCGAACTGATCTGGCCAGGTGCTTCCCCCAAAGAAGTTGAGCAGCAGGTGATCCAGCGCGTCGAGGAAGCGCTAAAAAACGTATCCAACGTGTACCGGATTACTTCTGAGGCGAGAGAGAGCTTTGGCTCGCTCACTGTCGAGACTTTTCCGTCAGTTGATCTGAACACTTTTCTCAATGACGTGAAGAACGCCGTCGATTCTGTGACGTCCTTCCCGCGCGACATAGAAAATCCAAGGGTGAGGCGTCTGGAGTGGCGTCAGGAAATGATTCGAGTCGCTTTGGTCGGCGACGTCGGTGAAAAAGCCCTCACACGTCTGGGTCATCGGTTGCGCAACGAAATGGCGGGGCTCCCTTATCTGTCTCAGGTGGAGGTGTTTGGCGCACGTCGAGAGGAGGTCACCATTGAGCTCTCCGAGCGCGCACTCAGGAACTACGGCTTGAGCTTCTCGGATGTGTCAACCGCGATTCGCCGTGACTCCATGAACGTGTCCGTGGGCGAGGTACGAACGCGCACGGGTGACATTCAACTGCGCGCGGAAAATCTCGCGGACACGCAAACCGACTTCGAGCAAATTGTGATTCGCCAAACGGCGGATGGCGGCAAGATTCGCGTCGCCGACGTCGCGACCGTGATCGACGGCTTCGAGCAAAATCAAATTCTCGCCACGCTTAACGGTAAGCCCGCCGTGCTGCTTCAAGTGCAATCAACCGACAATATGCAGGTGGTCAAAGCCAGTGAGACCGTAAAGAAATGGATTGAAAAAACCCGTCCTTCATTACCCGTGGGCGTGGATCTTGAGCTCTGGTCGGACACTGCCGATATCTACAATGACCGCATGGAGCTAATCGCAGAGTCATCCATCCTCGGCTTGATACTGGTATTCATTATTTTGATTCTGACCCTCGAGCCGAAGGTCGCATTATGGGTGACCACCGGTATTGGCGTGAGCTTCCTGGGTGCGTTTGCCTTGTTGCCCGCTAACGAGGTGTCACTCAATTTGCTGTCGACCTTCGCTTTTCTGCTTGTGTTGGGCATTGTGGTTGATGACGCAATTGTCGTGGGGGAGAGTATTCACCACCACGTTCATCAGCGTGGTTTGCGCGGCGAGCAGGCAGCCATTACTGGCGCTTTTGCCGTCAGCCGACCCGTGATTTTCGCGGTGCTAACGACCATCGTGGCGTTTGCCCCTTGGTTGTTCCTCACCGGCGTTACCGCGCAATTTACGCGGCAACTCTCGGTGGTCATCACGCTGGCGCTGACTTTCTCATTGATCGAGGCATTTTTAATTCTTCCCAGTCACCTACGGCAGCTGGAGGTGGATCCGCCTACGAGCCGCTGGCGGCGACGGCAGCAAGCTATTGCGGACAGCATTGTGAGATTCGCCGAGCAGACGTACCGACCCTTTTTGGAGAAGTGCCTCGCGCGACGTTACAGCACAACGATGGTGTTCTTTTCTCTGTTTCTGATTTCGCTGGGGTTATTCACCAGTGGCTGGGTGAAGTTCTTTTTCTCGCCCCAAGTAGAGAACGAGGAGGTCTATATCAATGTGCGCTTGCCACCAGGGACGCCTTATAGCCGTTCCATGGAGGTGTTGGCGCAGCTACAGGCCGCCGAAAAGCAGCTGGCCGAAGAAATCAATGCGGAAGCGGACGCGGGCAAGGGCTCGGGTGAGCTGGTTGAGAGTTGGTACACCCGGGCGCGCCGCGGGGACGTCATCGCGATTGTGCAGTTGGCGCCGCCCGAGACTCGACACCTGAGTGCTCGTGAGACAGCCGAACGGTTCTCTGACCTGGTCGGCGATATTCCCGACGCAGATGAGGTGAAGGTGAACTACACCCTGAGTGATAGCGAAGCGAGTATTACGTTTTTGTTGCAGCACGAAGATCTGGAGATGCTCAATGCGGCCAGCATGACGTTACAGCAACATCTTGCGAGCTATGACAAGGCCTACTTTATCCGCGACGATCAGTGGGGCTCGTTACCGGAGATGCGTTTTCATTTGCAGCCCGGTGCCGAGAAGCTTGGGATCACACTGGGCGATGTATCGATGCAGGTGCGCCAGGCCTTTTACGGCGAAGAAGTGCAACGATTACCCCGTGAGGATGGCGATGTTCGCGTGATGGTGCGTTATCCCGAGGCGGCGCGTGAGTCACTGGCGTCTTTTGAGGATGTGCGAATCCGTACGGTGGACGGGCGTTTGGTCCCGTTGCTGTCTGTGGCGGAAATCGAGGTTGGCCAGGCAACACGGCGGATCACGCGGCGAAATGGCGAGCGGGTGGTCACAGTGCGCGCGACGGTGGAGCCCGAGTCGCTCGGCGAGATCAACCGGGCAGTGAAGGACGACTACTTGCCTGAGCTGGTCGCGATGTACCCCGGCCTCAAGGTCTTAAAGGGTGGCTCACAGGAGGCCGAGGCAGAGTTCTTCAGCGAGATCGCGGCACTCTACACCATCGCTTTATTTGTGATTTACGCGCTGATCGCGGTTGCGTTTAGGTCTTACAGTCTGCCCCTGTTGATCATGACGGCGATGCCGTTTGGCTTTATGGGGGCCGTCTTTGGGCACTTGATATTTAACCTGCCCATGGCGTTATTTTCCTATTTTGGTATCGGCGCGGCGGCCGGGGTCGTCATTAATGACAACCTGGTGTTGATCGACTACGTGCGCCGTCTCGAGCGTGAGGGAGAAGCCTCTCCGGGGGCGGTAGTGACGGCCGCAGTCAGTCGGTTCCGACCGATCTTTTTGACCACGGTAACCACCTTTGTGGGCCTTATTCCGATGATGGCAGAGCAGTCGACGGGCGCGCAGTTTTTGAAACCGGCGGTATTGTCACTGGCCTTTGGTGTGTTCTTCGCGCTTTTCGTCAGCTTGCTGTTGGTGCCCGCGATGTATCTGATTGGCCACGATTGGAAGCAGTGGCGGCTCGCGAAAGCAGGGAAGTCTGACCTGTCAGACGCGATAGCCGCGGGCACCGCCGCTACCTAACTCCGTGCATCATCCGCTTGAGCAGCGGGGACAGCAGCAGTAGCGCCGCCCCTCCGGCCAAGCCGAGATACAACAGTTGGCTAAAGAGTTCGGTGTAGCCCGCGGCGGCGGAGGCGAGGTCCAGAGCACTGGCATCGCTCGGTTGTGCGGCGATGGTGGCAATTTGTGCCGCCACGTAGGACGAGTACGCGGATGCCAAAAACCACGTGCCCATCATGACGCCGACGACACTGGGCACGGCGAGCTTGGTGACCGCCGAAAGCCCGACGGGGCTCAAACACAGCTCCCCCGTGGTGTGCAATAAATAGGCGAGTACCAGCCACCAGGCGGAGACCACGCCTACCTGGTCCGGGAATTGCGCGCCGTAAACCAGTGCACCAAATCCCAGCCCGGCTTGCGCGATACCCAGCGAGAATTTCACCGGCGTGCTGGGTTCCCAGCCGCGTTGCCCGAGTCGCGTCCACAGCAGCGCGAACCAGGGCGCCAGCAAGAAGATAAAAAACGCGTTGGCGGCGCCAAACTGCGCGGCGGTCAGTGACACACCAAACAGCGCTTTATCGGTGACGCGGTCAGCATAAAGCGTCATTGACCCTGCGGCCTGTTCGAACAGCGCCCAGAAAACGACGGTAGACAAGGTCAGCACAATCAGCACAAACATCCGCTCGCGTTCAACGCGGTTGCAGCGCGCGATCAAGAACCACGCCAGCCCGGCGAGCACGAGCAGCGATATGCCGTCGAGCAATGCGCCGACCGTATCGGTGAGCTGCACCAGTTGCCAGACCACCGCGACCATAATCAGGCTGCCGAGGTATATGGCCCGCTCGATGTTGAGTCCTGGCACCAGGGAGCGCTGCTTCAGACGCTCCGGATCAGCGGGTTCACCGTGCCCCCGCAGGAAGGGTTGGCCCCATTGGAACAGCACCAATCCAAAGAGCATGCCGACACCTGCGGCGCCGAAGCCCCAGGACCATCCATAGACCTCGCCGAGCCATCCGCAAAGCAGAGTCGCGCTAAAAGCACCGATGTTGATGCCCATGTAAAAAATGGTGAAACCCGAATCCCGTCGCGGATCCCCATCGGGGTAGAGCTTGCCAACCACGGTAGAGATGTTCGGTTTAAGAAATCCGACGCCGACAACAATAAGTGCCAGTGAGAGATAAAAGATGTTCAAAGCGGCCTCATCGCGGACGATGCCCTGAGCTGTCTGGCGAGCCGCTTCCCCCTCAACCGCCATACCGAGATGGCCAGCCACCAGCAGCAAGCCGCCGATGGTCACGGCCTTGCGCATACCGATGAAGCGATCCGCCACTAGCCCGCCCAGCACGGGCATGGCATAGACCAGCGAGGCATAGCTACCCAATACCCCGAGGCCTGCGGCATCAGAAAACAGGTGGTATTTGGTGAGATACAGCAGCAGCAAATACTTCATGCCATAAAAGGAAAATCGCTCCCACAACTCGGTCGCGAAACAGATATAGAGGCCTTTGGGGTGCCCCCAGAGATCGTC
>CAYQUE010000027.1:11895-19164 GCA_964420615.1 uncultured Alteromonadaceae bacterium
ACAACTCGGTCGCGAAACAGATATAGAGGCCTTTGGGGTGCCCCCAGAGATCGTCGGGGTGACTGGCTGTCGATGTGTTCATGCGCGACCTTCCTTCTTGCGTTTCTTGATCGTGGTCCGACCCCGAGAGTCCGTTGTGACAGCTCATCGTGAGAGCCAGTCGCGAGAAAGCGCTCAGGTCTCTTGCGTCACGCCAAAAATATTAAGCGGCCTCGGCCCACCGCGGTGCGGCCAGTTCGTCCGCCATCTCCGAGGGAGTGCTAATGCGCTTGACGCGCGCAAACAGCGCGGCCGCCTGAGGGTAGTACACTTTTAAGTAAGTTAACCACTGCTTGATCGGGTTGACCGCGTAGCGGGCGTCATACAGGACGCGATTGCGCTCCAGGAAATCGATCAGCAGCACTTGCACTTGCTCCCAACCAAATGTCTCTTGCGGCAGGCCCAGATAATGCGCCTGAGTGGCGCTCGCCAGATCCGGGCGACACAGCGCGCCGCGTCCCAACATAAAGGTATGACACCCGCTGACCTTGGCGCAGGTGTCGATATCCGCCGGTGTCCACAGCTCGCCATTCGCGATGACGGGGTAGGGCAGTATGTCCCGAGCAGTGCGAAGATGGTGCCAGTGCGCGGGGGGACGATATCCCTGGGTCCGGGTTCGCGCGTGGATTGTCAGCTCGCTCAGTTCGACGTCGCGCAACGCGCCCAATATCTCGGCGAATTCAGCTTCGCTCTCATAGCCCAGACGGATCTTTGCAGTCACCGGGATGTCGTGGGGCACCCGGTCTCTCACCGCCATGCAAATGGATCTGATGAGCCGCGGGGTTCGTAATAAAAACGCGCCACCTTGGGATCGATTCACCGTTTTTGCAGGGCACCCAAAGTTCAGATCGATTCCGGGGGCACCGAGCTGGACCGCCCTCAGAGCATTAGCGGCCATCAGCGTGGGGTCAGAGCCGAGTAACTGCAGATAAACGGGTACGCCGGCAGGCGTAACGCCACCGCTGCGCAACTCCGGGGCATATCGGTAGAAAACCCGCTTCGGGAGAAGGGTTTGGGAAATTCGCACAAATTCCGTCACGCATCGCTGATAGCCGCCAATGGCGGTGAGCTGTTCCCGCATGACCGCGTCGATAACGCCCTCCATGGGCGCCAGAATCAGTCTGGGGGGTGAGGGTTCGGATTGGACCATGCGGCGCAGGGTAACCAGATAGTGGGCTTTTTAACAGTGGGCGTGACCTTGTGCCGCCGCCTTTGTAGACTTGGCGTCCGACAGATCCCGGCGCCCCTTACCCGGGTTGGGCAGATAGCATGAATCCAAATTATCTCGACTTCGAGCAACCCATCGCAGAACTCGAAATGAAAATCGAGGAACTGCAGGGTGTCAGTGACGACGCCGACCTCAATTTGGCAGAGGAAATCGCGCGGTTGCGCGACAAGTCGACCGCGCTCACGGAGAAGATTTACGCCGATCTGAGTGCCTGGGATATCGTCCGCGTCGCGCGCCACCCACTCAGACCCTATTCGCTCGATTACATTGGCCGGATCTTTACCGAGTTTGACGAGTTGCACGGCGACCGCCATTTTGCCGATGACAAAGCGATTGTGGGCGGGGTGGCACGGCTCGACGGGCGTCCGGTTATGGTGATTGGTCAGGAGAAAGGCCGGGCCGTCAAAGACAAGGTGTACCGCAACTTTGGGATGCCCAAGCCCGAGGGGTATCGTAAAGCCATGCGGCTAATGGAAATGGCAGAGCGTTTCCGCATGCCGGTCATCACGCTGATTGATACGCCCGGCGCCTACCCCGGCATCGATTCCGAGGAGCGGGGCATTTCAGAGGCAATTGCCCAGAATCTTGCGGTCATGTCTCGGCTACGCACGCCGATTATTTGTGTTGTGATCGGCGAGGGATCCTCGGGGGGTGCTCTGGGCATTGGCGTTGGCGATCATCTCGCCATGCTGCAGTACTCGACTTATTTTGTGATCTCTCCCGAGGGCTGCGCGAATATTATTTGGAAGAGCTCTGAGTTCGCTCCAGACGCGGCGGCAGCGATGGGGGTCACTTCTTCCAAGCTCGAGGAGCTGGGTATTGTGGACGCGACTATCCCCGAGCCGTTGGGGGGTGCACACCGCAATCCTGAAGAGATCGCGACGCGCCTGAAAGCGCACCTGCTTGGGCAGATTGATCGCCTGTCTGCGATGGACACCGAGGCAATGCTGGAAGCGCGCTACCGGCGGCTCATGTCTTACGGTAACTGATATGGGCGGCGCGGCCTTACGCGAATTACTGCCCGATCTTCCTGACTCGATCATCACAGCGCCGCGTTGGTGGGTGGCGTTATCTGGCGGCGCAGATAGTGTCGCGTTGTTGTACGCACTCTCGGCCTACCGCGAATCGGTCGCCGGTCCCCCAGTGTCCGCCATTCACGTAAACCATGGTTTGCACCCGGATGCGCCCTCGTGGGCTCAGACATGCCAAGCGCACTGTGACGCCGTGTCGGTACCGCTGCTTGTCACTGAGTGCACCGTGGCGTCGTCGGGGCGCGGGCTTGAGGCTGATGCGCGATCCGCGCGCTACCAGGCGTTTGAATCTGTGCTCGGGCCAGAGGAGGTGCTTTTTACTGCCCACCACGCCGACGATATGGTTGAGACGGTATTGCTGAGGTTATTTCGGGGCGCCGGCCCCCGCGGCCTGGCGGGGATTCCTCAAGAGCGTGCGTGCGGTCACGGCCGCATTTTCCGACCGTTCCTCGATCAGAGCGCCGAAGCGCTGAAGGCGGCAGTGGCGTCAGCGGGTCTCGAGTATGTTTTGGACCCCAGCAACCTCGAGGTGCGGCAGGACCGCAACTATTTGCGGCAGGTTGTGCTCCCGGCGGTAGCCGAGCGATGGCCGGGTTACCGCGAGACGGTGCGTCGCGCAGCGGGCCTTCAGGCGCTGGCGCGAGATCGTCTCGCCGCATTACCTCTGCCGCTCGGCGAAACCCGGATGGGGGAGCCTGTGCTGGCGATCGATCCCTTACTGGATGCCGCGGGGCTCGCCGCACAGATTCACCAGTGGCTCGGCTTGCTAGCGGTAGAAGCACCTGATCAGCGACGCTTGTCGGAGCTGGCGCGACAGGCGCTCACCGCTAACGGGGATCGAATGCCGGAACTCGTGTGGCGTGAGCATTGTTTGCGTGTCTGGGGTGGGAGTGTGGTGAAAGTGAGTGTGCCAGAGTCCTTTGATGACTTGCCCAAGCGTGTCACCGTCGGCGAGTCTGTTGCGGGTCGATGGGGCTCATTGTCGTGGGAGCCCGGGCCTGCGGGTGATGCGTTACCCCGGGGCGTCCAGTTGGGATTGCAAACATCCGCAAGGCTAGAAAATCTGTCATTCCCCCATCGGCCCGAGAAAGCCACCAACAAGTGGCTGCAGGAGATGAGAATTCCCCCGTGGTGGCGCCGCTATCTCCTTGTTTTAAATGACAAAAATATTCCCGTATGGCTGCTCCCTGTGGGTGCGCTTGCCGGTATTTCGACCTTGAATGCCCCCGTGGCAGACGACGGTTTGGTCCCCGTTTGGCGCCGCGCCAGGCCAGTTTGAATTGAGCCCAGCTGGGCTTGCTGTTAGACTGATCGTCCATCGGAGAGTCGTTCCTGAAAGGCGTCGCAACAGGCGCTCGGGTCAGTTTTCGCTTTGGTGGAATCCATGACGAGATATGTGTTCGTTACTGGTGGTGTTGTGTCTTCCCTGGGTAAGGGGATCGCTGCCGCCTCCCTCGCTGCTGTGCTGGAAGCCCGCGGCCTGAAAGTTACCCTGCTCAAACTTGACCCCTATATCAATGTTGATCCCGGGACCATGAGTCCTTTTCAGCACGGGGAAGTGTTTGTCACCGACGATGGTGCCGAAACCGATTTGGACTTGGGTCACTATGAGCGGTTCACTCGCACGGTGATGAGTCGCGCCAATAACTTTACCGCCGGCCGCGTTTACGACGAGGTCTTGCGCAAAGAGCGGCGCGGGGATTATCTGGGCGGCACTGTGCAGGTGATTCCGCATATCACGGATGAGATCAAGCGCAGAGTGACTGAGGGGGCCGGTGATGCCGAGGTCGCCGTTGTGGAGGTTGGTGGTACCGCCGGCGATATTGAGAGTCAGCCCTTTCTCGAAGCGGTGCGGCAGTTAAAGCTCGAGCTAGGCAGTAGCCATGCACTGTTGATGCACCTCACGCTGATTCCTTATATCCCCACGGCTGGGGAAATCAAAACCAAACCCACGCAGCACTCGGTAAAGGAGCTCCGATCAATCGGCCTGCAGCCCGAGGTGCTCTTGTGTCGTTGCTCCACGGAAGTCGATGATAGCGCGCGGAGAAAAATTTCCCTGTTTACCAACGTCGAGGAGCGCGCAGTGATTCCGCTGCTGGACGCGGATTCGATCTATCAAATTCCCGGGCATTTAAACGCGAGTGGGCTCGATGATTTTATTCTCGAGCGGTTTGGATTGGCGCAGCCGGCAGCTGATTTGTCTGAATGGGAGGATGTCGTTCGGCGCGAGTTTAGTCAGCGCCAGGGGGTCGTGAATGTCGGCATGGTCGGTAAATATGTGGATCTTGTCGATGCTTATAAGTCGCTGAATGAAGCGCTCGATCACGCCGGGCTTCAGACAGACACGCGGGTCGAGATCCATTACATCGACGCCGAAGATATCGAGGCAAAAGGCGTCGGCCTGCTTGACCATCTCGATGCGATTTTGGTGCCCGGCGGTTTTGGTGATCGCGGCATTCAGGGCAAGATCGATGCAGTCCGTTACGCCCGCGAGCGGGGTATTCCGTTTTTGGGCATTTGCCTTGGTATGCACATGGCCATGATCGAGTACGCGCGAAATGTCTGCGGGTTGGCGGGTGCGCATTCCACCGAGATGCAGTCCGATACGCCACACCCCATCATTGCGCTGATTACTGAATGGCAAACGGCAGACGGCGGCGTCGAACAGCGCTCTGAAGACTCGGATTTGGGCGGCACTATGCGCCTCGGCGCGCAACCTTGCCGGCTGGTCGAAGGCACGCGAACCCGCGCCATATACGGCGCCGACGAGATTTCAGAGCGTCACCGTCACCGCTACGAGGTGAACAGCAATTACGTGGCGCAGCTAGAGGAAGCAGGTATGCGCGTGAGCGGCTGGTCACTCGACGGCCAGCTGGTCGAGATCATTGAGTTACCGAGCCATCCCTGGTTCGTGGCCTGTCAGTTCCATCCCGAGTTTCGTTCACGCCCGCGCGGTGGGCACCCGCTTTTCACCGGCTATATTGAGGCGGCCTTGGCGGTTGCGCGACAGTGTGGTGACGCTGCGTGACTGTTACGCATCGTGTCGTCGAGGTTGCCGGTCTGCGAATTGGCAACGACCAGCCTTTGGTGCTTATTGGCGGCGTCAATGTGCTCGAGAGCAAGGCGTTCGCGCTGGAGTGCGCCGCTGAATATGTGCGTGTCTGTCAGTCGCTCGATATGCCCTATATTTTTAAGGCGTCATTCGATAAGGCGAATCGCTCCTCAATTCACTCCTTTAGGGGGCCAGGTCTAAAAGAAGGGCTCGATACGCTGGCTGAGATCAAGACTGCTTATGGCGTGCCGGTGCTGACTGATGTGCACGCGCCAGAGCAAGCGGCCCCCGTTGCGGACATTTGCGACATCCTTCAATTGCCGGCGTTTCTTGCAAGGCAAACGGATCTCGTGGCGGCCATGGCTGAGACCGGTGCCGCCATTAACATCAAAAAGCCCCAGTTTCTCAGCCCGGAACAGATGGCGAATGTCGTTGCCAAATTCCGGGAATGCGGCAACGACCGTCTCATGGTCTGCGAGCGGGGTAGTCAATTTGGCTACGATAATTTAGTCGTCGATATGCTGGGCTTTGAGGTGATGCAGCAAGTTACCGGTGGTTGCCCCCTGATTTTTGACGTGACCCATTCGTTGCAACGCCGGGATCCCGGCGAGGCTGCTTCTGGAGGTCGCCGTGAGCAGGTGCTAGGGCTTGCTCGCGCGGGCACGGCGCTGGGGATTGCCGGTTTGTTCCTCGAGGCGCATCCGCAGCCGGACAAAGCCCTCTGTGATGGGCCCAGTGCATTGCCGCTGTCGCAGTTGGCGCCTTTTCTTCAGCAAGTTAAAGCCGTGGACGATCTGGTTAAAGCGCTCCCGCGTTTGTCCATCAGCTGATTCGCGGCAGTCATCAGGAGTTTAGTGTGAGTGAGATCGTCGATGTGCGCGCCTTCGAGGTGTTGGATTCCCGGGGCAACCCTACCGTCTTGGCGGAGGTCACATTAGATGACAATAGCGTGGGCGCCGCCTGTGCGCCCTCTGGTGCCAGTACCGGCACCCGAGAGGCGTTGGAGCTACGCGATGGTGACGCCAAACGCTACCTTGGCAAGGGTGTCTTGACGGCCGTTGGTCATGCCAATGGGCCTATTCGCGAGCTGCTGATTGGCCACGACGCATTGGATCAAGCGGGCGTCGATCAGCGCATGATCGAGGCTGACGGCACCGAGAATAAAGGCCAATACGGAGCCAACGCGATCCTCGCCGTCTCGCTCGCTACGGCCAAGGCGGCGGCGCTGTCGGCGAACAAGCCCCTGTATCGTCATATCGCCGATTTAGCGGGGTGCGCGGCGCTATCACTCCCCGTGCCGATGATGAATATCCTCAACGGCGGGGAGCATGCCGACAACAATGTCGATATTCAGGAGTTCATGATCCAACCGGTTTCGGCGGCTAATTTTGCCGAAGCGTTGCGCATGGGTGCGGAGATTTTCCATCACTTGAAAAAGGTGCTGTCGGCGCGCGGCCTGGCGACCTCGGTCGGCGACGAGGGTGGGTTCGCTCCGGACTTACCCTCCAACGCCGCAGCGCTTGAGGTGATCGCTGAAGCGGTGGATCGCGCGGGCTACGCGCTTGGGGAAGACATTACGCTGGCGCTGGATTGCGCGGCGTCAGAATTTTATCGAGACGGACGATATTATCTCCGGGGTGATGGTCGAGACTTTGATAGTGCCGGCTTCGTCGATTATCTCGCGGATCTGGTGGACCACCATCCCATTGTTTCGATAGAGGATGGCCTCGACGAGTCCGATTGGGACGGTTGGGGTCTATTGACGCGCCAGCTTGGTGAGCGCGTGCAGTTAGTCGGTGACGACCTGTTTGTGACTAATACCGCTATCTTGCAGCGCGGCATCGATGTCGGCGTCGGTAATTCGATTCTCATCAAGTTTAATCAGATTGGGTCGCTTACCGAGACGCTGCAGGCGATCG
>CAYQUE010000027.1:19264-26363 GCA_964420615.1 uncultured Alteromonadaceae bacterium
ATTCTCATCAAGTTTAATCAGATTGGGTCGCTTACCGAGACGCTGCAGGCGATCGCCATGGCCAAGGCGGCGGGCTACACGGCGGTGATTTCACATCGCTCCGGCGAAACCGAAGACGCGACGATTGCTGATTTAGCCGTGGGCACCGGAGCAGGGCAAATCAAGACTGGTTCGCTGTGTCGCTCCGACCGGGTCGCCAAATACAATCGCTTGCTCCGGATAGAGGCAGAGTTAGGTTTGACTGCCCCGTATCCGGGCCGGGATATTTTGAAGAGGCATTGATGCGCTGGCTTCTCGGTGGATTGCTCGGGCTGCTGGTGTTGTTGCAGTACCGTTTGTGGTTCGCCGAGGGAGGGCTTGCGGAGGCGGCTCGTCTGGACGAGCAGCTTGAGCAAGCTGAAGCCGAGAATGCAGCGCTCCAAGCGCGCAATAAAAAGCTCACGGCAGAGGTGATCGCGCTGCAGAATGGCAGCGAGGCGGTTGAGAAAAACGCGCGGGAAAATCTGGGTCTGATCAAGGAAGGCGAAGTGTACTTCCAGTTTGTCGACGAGCAGGAGCGCCCGTGAACAGTATTTGGGCAGTGGTTCCAGCGGCGGGAAGCGGGCGTCGGCTCGGTGGGGAGATTCCCAAGCAGTATCGCGAGGTTGCGGGTCTCCCCCTGATGGAGCACACGCTGAGGGCGTTATTGCAATCACCGGATGTGCGCGGGGTTGTCGTAGCGCTGGATCCCTCCGATCGTCGTGCTGACGCGATAGCGAGTCTGTCGGATGTGCGCGTGCAAATGACGCCGGGAGGCGCAGAGCGGGCCGATTCCGTGCTCGCCGGGCTCGACGCCCTAGGTGGGCAAGCGAGCGAAGATGATTGGGTGCTGGTGCATGATGCAGCGCGACCCTGCCTCGATTTTCATACGTTGGCGCTACTGATTGCGCGCGCGCGGGAGCTGGGCGAGGGTGTGATTCTGGCTGAGCCGGTCGCCGATACACTCAAGCAGGTAACGCCAAGTGGCGCCATTACGGGCACCGTAGAGCGAGAAGGATTATGGCGCGCGCAAACACCACAGTTATTTCCCTTGCAGGCGCTGCGCGATGCGCTACGCCAGTGTTTGCAGCGAGGGATTCGCGTGACCGATGAAGCCATGGCCATGGAGTGGGCGGGTTCACCGGTGCATATACTCGAAGGTCCCAGTAGCAATATCAAAGTGACCTATGAAGCGGATCTTGCGTTCGCCGAACTGATGCTGAAAAGAACAGAGGGGCGCGCCACATGATGCGAATGGGTCACGGCTACGATGTTCACGCCTTTGGCGACGGTGATCACGTGGTGCTGGGCGGTGTTTATATTCCCAGCCCGCGCGGCTTGGTCGCGCACTCTGACGGTGATGTTGCGTTACACGCGTTGTGTGATGCACTGCTTGGCGCCGCCGGGCTGGGTGATATTGGCCGGCACTTTCCCGATACCGATCCGGTTTTTCGTGACGCAGACAGCCGCGACTTGCTGCGCTCGGTGGTAGAAAAGCTTCGTGATCGTGGGTGGGCGGCAAGTAATGTTGACCTCACTATCATTGCGCAATCACCTAAATTGAGCGACTTCATCCCTGCGATGTGTGAAGCCATTGCTGCGGATTTAGGGGTCGACGTGGCGCAGGTCAACGTCAAGGCGACGACCACTGAGCGATTGGGTTTCGTGGGGCGAGAGGAAGGCATAGCAACGCATGCGGTAGCGCTGATCAGTGATGGAGTAGCGACTGCGTGAGTCTTCAGGGTATCGGCATGACCTCGCAACGTACGCGCGAGCGGCTCATACAGCGGCTGATGGATCAAGGCATCACGCGCTTTGAAGTGCTGGAGGCAATTCGTAGTGTGCCTCGACATCTCTTTGTTGATGAGGCGCTGGCGCACCGATCCTATGAGGATACCGCGCTGCCGATTGGCTACGGACAAACGCTCTCGCAACCCTATATGGTCGCTAGGATGAGTGAGTTGGCATTGGCAAAGGGTCGGCCAAAAAAAGTACTGGAGCTAGGCAGTGGGTCCGGATACCAGACGGCGATCCTCGCCGCTTTAGCTGACGAGATTTGCGCCATCGAGCGAATCAAGCCTTTACTGGAGCGGGCCCGCAAGCAGCTTCGGGCACTGCGGATCCGAAATGTGCGGTTGCGACATGGTGACGGGTTGGAGGGCTGGGCTGCCGAGGCGCCCTTTGACCTGATTCTTGGCGCAGCTGCACCGGAGCATCTGCCGACGGTGTTGCAGGAGCAGTTGGCGCCCGGCGGACGCTTAATACTGCCTGTGGGCGGGCGCACCCAGCAGTTGATGATGGTCACAGCGACGCCCGAGGGTTTTGTCGAAGAGGTCATAGAGCAAGTCAATTTTGTACCGATGATCAGTGGAGTGACCCGGTGAGGCACCGCCCAATGGGTGTCTTCTTGCGCGGACTGGCGATGGGTGCGGCGGATGTTGTCCCCGGCGTCTCTGGCGGTACGATCGCACTGATCACAGGTATCTATGAGCGTTTGTTAACGGCGATTGTCTCAGCGGATGCTGAGGCCTTATCACTTTTGATACGCGGCCGATGGCAAACGCTCTGGTTTCGGGTCGATGGTTCGTTTCTGACCGTACTGATGGCCGGTATTTTGAGTGCGATCTTCTCGCTCGCGTCGGCGATTCATTGGCTGCTCTCGCACTACCCACAACCCCTATGGTCGTTTTTCGGCGGGCTGATTCTGGTGAGCGGTGCGTTTTTGGTGCGCGATGAGGTGAATTTGCTGCGGATCAACCGTCTCATTGTCTTCGCGTTGGGCGTGTCGTTGGCGGTCTCAATCGCCTTGCTCGCGCCGGCGTCTTTTATACCTGGCCTACCGGGATATTTTTTTGCAGGCGCTATCGCCATTTGCGCCATGATCTTACCCGGTATCTCGGGGAGCTTTATCCTGGTTTTGCTTGGTATGTACGGTGCGGTTCTGGATGCCGTGCGAACGCTCCAACTTGCCGAGCTGTCGGTTTTCGCGGCCGGCTGCGCGCTTGGCTTGCTGACTTTCTCTCGCGTGCTGCAAATAGCCTTAGCGCGAGCGAGGCCCGCGGCAATGGCGTTTTTGGGCGGCGTCTTGATGGGGTCCCTGCTTGCCGTGTGGCCCTGGAAAACAGCGGTCCTCACCGCGACCGAAACGGGAGTGATTGAGCTGATGCGACCGGTATTGCCCAGTCACTCCTCGGTGGCGGATCCACAGCTCATGCTGTGCGCTGCCGCGGGCGTGCTGGGGTGCTTGCTGGTATGGGCGTTGCGGCACCTCGCTGGCAAGGGGCGATATTGAGTCTATGACGCCAACATCCAGAGTCCTTTGGCGGTTGGCGGCGCTCGGGTTGCTATTATCCGGGTGTGCCGAGAACCCGCCGGTTGTCATCGAGAACCGGTCGGTTGCTGCGCCTGATGAAATGCCCGAAGTCAGATCTTCTGGTGCTTCCGTCGTTGACTACGGTGCACAGTTGCCCCGCGGTCCCGACTACATTGTGCAGCCGGGTGATACGCTTTATGCGGTGGCCTTTCGTCTGGGTATGGACTTTCGCGCTCTGGCCGAGATCAATGCGATAGCACCACCCTATGTGATTCGCGTCGGTCAGCCGATCAAGACGGCGCCGAAAGCTGCGACGCAGGAGCCCCCGGTAGTCGCGTCGCGAGATGCGCCAAAGTCTGCGCCCTCGGCACCCGCCACTGAGCCTGCGTCGTCCGCTGTTGCGGCAACGCCTGTGACCTCTCAAACGCAGTCCCGTCGTGTATCCACTGCCACAGAGCCTGCGGTCAACGCGCCCGTGGATCGTTGGGTGTGGCCGGCCCGGGCCAAAGTCGATCGCACTTTTTCTGATGACCTCCACAAAGGGGTAGATCTGGCGGGAAGTCGGGGCGATCCGATTTCAGCGACGGCGGCGGGTACGGTAGTTTATGCGGGCACTGGCGTGACGGGTTACGGTGTCCTATTGATCGTGAAACACAACGAGACCTATTTGAGCGCCTACGGACATAACGATGCGCTGTTGGTCGCCGAAGGGGAGCGCGTTCAGGCGGGGCAGCTCATTGCGCGCATGGGCAGCTCGAGCACCGACGCGGTGCGGCTGCATTTTGAGATCAGGCGCAATGGGCGGCCGGTGGATCCTCTCGGGTTGCTACCAACCCGCTAGACGCGGGTGGGTGTGTCGGTACTTCAGCGCTCCAGCAGAGCCAACTTCCCCGGCTTGCCGGCCCAATCCTCAGCGTCAGCGGGCGGCTCTTTGCGTTCGGTGATGTTGGGCCAGATATCTGCAAGCTCAGCGTTCAGCTGCAGGAACTCTTCCTGATCTGCAGGGAGCTCATCCTCTGAAAATATGGCGTCTACCGGGCACTCCGGTTCACATAAGGCGCAGTCAATGCACTCGTCTGGATGGATAACCAGAAAATTTGGACCTTCGTAAAAGCAGTCCACTGGACACACTTCGACGCAATCCGTGTGCTTGCATTTGATGCAGTCTTCACCAACTACGAACGTCATACCGGTACCTCAATCATCCCACGGCGAAGGATACTGGTTGGGGCCTGTTTTGAAAACTCCTCAGCTGTCATCTTCAAGCGTTTGTTTCAGTTGATAGATCTGCTCGAGTGCCTCGCGCGCGGTCATGCTGTCAGGATCGAGCGCACGCAAAGCGTCGATTACCACGGCGCCGCGTTGCGAGACCGTACTTTGGGTCTGCTCGCTCGAGCTGGCGTGGGCAAACAGTTCGGCTTGCGCGGGTGCGGGTCCTGAGTGCTGGCCGCTCTCGAGCTCGTGGAGTTTGTCTCGAGCCGTATCGAGCACTTGGGTCGGAACGCCGGCAAGTTTGGCAACCTGCAGACCGAAACTTCGGTTGGCGGGGCCTTCCTGAATTTGGTGCAGGAACACCACGTGGTCCTCATGCTCGGTGGCATCGAGATGCACGTTTGCCATGGCGGTGTGCGTGTCGGGTAGCGCGGTCAACTCAAAGTAGTGAGTCGCAAAAAAAGTCAGCGCCTTGATGTTGTTCGCGAGTGCTAGTGCCGTGGCCCAGGCAATGCTCAGCCCGTCAAAGGTGCTGGTGCCTCGCCCGATTTCATCCATAAGAATCAGACTGCGCTCACTGGCGTTGTGCAAAATATTGGCGGTTTCGGTCATTTCGACCATGAACGTCGAGCGGCCGCTGGCCAGATCATCCGATGATCCAATGCGGGTAAATATGCGATCGAGACAGGACAGGGTTACTGACTGCGCCGGTACAAAGGCACCCACATGTGCCAGTAGCGCAATCAGCGCATTCTGGCGCATATAGGTCGATTTTCCGCCCATATTGGGGCCGGTAATCAGGAGCATGCGCCGTTTCTGATCGAGGTGCGTATCGTTGGCGATAAATGGGACGTTGCGGGCCGTTTCTACGACGGGATGCCGGCCGCCTTCAACTCGCAGGAGCGTGTCATTGCTGAATTGTGGTCGGCACAGGCTCAGCGAAACCGCCCGCTCTGCAAAGCAGGCGAGTACGTCGAGATCACACAGTGCCGTCGCTGTTGCCTGCAATGAGGGCAGCAATTTTGCGATGTCAGCCACGAGTTGTTCATAGAGATGCTTTTCACGTGCGAGGGCCCGACTCTTGCTCGATAGCGCTTTATCCTCGAAAGCCTTCAGTTCGGGCGTAATAAATCGCTCGGCATTCTTGAGGGTTTGACGCCGCTGGTAGGTGTCAGGTGCTTGCTCGGACTGCGCTCTGCTAATCTCGATGTAGTAACCGTGAACCCGGTTGTAGCCAACCTTCAAGGTCGATAGCCCGGTTGTCTCGCGTTCCCGCTGTTCAAGTTCCAGCAGATAGGCGCCAGCGTTTTCGCTGATGCCGCGGAGTTCATCCAGATCTGCGTCAAAACCCGGTGCGATGACGCCCCCGTCGCGGATCAAGACCGGCGGGTTATCGATGATGGCGCGACCGAGCAGATCGGTGAGTTCGGTGTAGTCGGGCAGGGCGCCTTTGAGTTCATCAACTAACGTGGCGCCTGAAGGGAGCTGGCTACGAATAAGCGGCAGATGTTGAAGGCTGTAGCCGAGTCGACTGAGGTCACGAGGACGCGCCGAGCCCAGCGCCACTCTCGCGAGGATGCGCTCGAGATCAGCGATTTCCCGCAGCGTTTCCCTCAGCGGCTCAAACCGCCAGGCTTCAACCAGGGTCGCGACGGCGTCCAGCCGCCCTTCGATTTTATTGCGGTCGTTGATGGGTCGATGCAACCAGCGGCGCAGATGTCGTGCGCCCATGGCGGTCACGGTGCTGTCGTACACCGCGTATAAGGTGTGCTCCTCGCTGCCGCTGAGCGTCAGGTCGATCTCGAGATTACGCCGGGTGGCGGCGTCGAGAATTACCGCATCACTCTGGGATTCAGGCTGTATGGCGCGGATATGAGGTAGATCACCCCGCTGTGTGTCCTTGACGTAATTCAGCAGTGCACCTGCGGCGGCAATGGCGATTGTCATGTGCCCACATCCGAAGCCATCTAGATCATGGGTTTGAAACTGCCTTTGCAGGTCCTCTCGGGCACTGTCGGGCTCAAAGAGCCAATCCGGCTGCCTGCGCACCGCGGCTCGCCAAGTGTCGTCGGCGAACTGACTGGCCTCGGGAATGAGAATTTCAGCGGGCGCCAGGCGGGCCAGTTCGGCTTCCAGTGCGATCTGGTCAGCGACTTCAGCGACGAGGAATCGGCCGCTACTCATATCTAGCCACGCGAGCCCGAAGCCGGTTTTACCCGCTGCAACCGCAAGGATCAGCGAGTCTTGTCTCGCATCCAGAAGCGATTCATCCGTCAGCGTCCCTGGGGTGACGATGCGCACCACCTCGCGGTCCACGGGGCCTTTACTGTTGGCGGGATCGCCAATTTGTTCAGCAATAGCGACCGAGCGGCCTGCTTTCACCAAGCGAGCGAGATATCCCTCCGCCGCGTGGTAGGGCACGCCGGCCATGGGGATGGCTTCACCCGCCGATTTGCCCCGGCTGGTCAGTGTGATGTCGAGCAGGCGCGCCGCGGCTTCCGCGTCGTCGTAAAACAGCTCGTAGAAGTCTCCCATGCGATAGAAGAGTAATTCTCC
>CAYQUE010000028.1:0-4091 GCA_964420615.1 uncultured Alteromonadaceae bacterium
ATAGGGACTCCGTCGAGGCTTTTTGCCAGCCATTGGCGTCAACGACGATGTCGTAAGCCACCCCTGCGGGCAGACCTCTTACCGAGTAATAACCGCTGTCGTCAGTCGTCACCGATTTGCTGACACCGGTGGCATTACTGGTGACGATCACTGTGGCGCCGGCCAGCGGCTCGCCGCTACTGGTGCTGACTGCGCCGCGCACCATCGCCGAGGTTTCTTGTGCGACAACAGCGGGACTCACGGCCGCGAGGCTCGCCAAGGTAGCGCCCGCCACCGCGCGTGCGAGCACGCCGCGCGTGAATAAGGAAGCAATAGGATTTTTCATAACGGATCTCCCCGGGGAAAAAGGATGCGAGCGAGGCAGATAGACCGCCACGCTCAGCGCCGTATTGTGGAGCCAACCTGCGACAACAAGGTGGCCTTGGAGACTATAGGCAAAAACGTCGCCGATGTCAGTCCAAACTGGCCAACATGTCCTTGCTGAAGGGCGTTAGACCGGATACTTCCCCCGACCGCACCCGTTTGGGCCAATCCGGGTTGGCGATCAGCGCCCTGCCAACCGCCACCAGATCAAAATCACCGCGATCCATCATCTCCAGCAGACGGTCAATGGAAGCCGGCTCACTGACCGCCCCCTCACCCTCAGTCGGCTGCAAGATGAAATCTTGATCGAGACTGACGCTACCGACCGTAATCGTCGGCATTCCGGTGAGCTTCTTGACCCAACCAGCCAGGTTCATATCGGAGTCTTCGAATTCCGGCTCCCAGAAGCGACGCTGGCTGCAGTGAAAAATATCCACGCCTGCATCGATGAGCGGCGTCAGAAATTCCTCGAGTAACTGTGGCGTCGGCGCCAGGCGGGAAGTGAAATCCTGCTGTTTCCACTGAGACCAGCGGAGAATAATCGGAAAATCGGGCCCCACCTCTGCACGACATGCTTCGATGACCTCAATCGCAAAACGACTGCGCGCGGCCATCGACCCACCATAGGCATCGGTTCGCTGGTTTGTCCCCTCCCAGAAGAACTGGTCCACCAGATAACCGTGCGCGCCGTGGATTTCCACCGCGTCGAAGCCCAGCTGCTGTGCGTCCCGCGCCGCCTCTGCGAAAGCGCGCACGACATCATCGATATCCTGCTGGGTCATCACATGGCGGGTGACCTTGCCGGGCACGTTCATACCCGACGGGGTGTACCCATCGACATCCCCCTCAGGCATAACGCCGCGCTTGCGCATACCGCCACAGTGCCAGATTTGCGGCGCAATCTTGCCGCCCTCGGCGTGAACCGCATCCACGACCTTTTTCCAACCGGCGAGACGCTCTTCGCCATAAAAATACGGCACGTTTTCGTAGCCGTTTGCGGCGATATGGTTGGGGCAGGTCCCCTCGGTGATAATCAACCCCACACCGCCGGCAGCGCGGCGACGATAGTATTCCACCGTCGCATCTGTGGGCGTGTTCTCCGGAGAGTGGTTACGTGTCATCGGTGCCATCACCACGCGGTTGTCGGTGCTGAGGGATTTGAGCGAGAAGGATGTAAACAGACTGTCGATTGCGGACACAGGCTACCTCTTATTGACAGAGCGATTGAGCGAAAGGATGCGATGGCTCGCGAGGTATCGGACCGCGCCCGATGCCAGCAGAGCGTATTTCGAGGGGGGCAGACTACCCTAAATCAGGGAATCACGCTCGGCTCTCGCTTAATCCGTAGCGGTTAAGATTGCGCCCGATTAGTCGGTATAGCCCGCAGGATTGCTTTGATGCCAGCGCCATGCCGTCGCGATGATCTGCTCGAGATCGGTATGGCGGGGTGTCCAGCCCAATACATTGCGGATCAGCGCGCTGGAGGCGACCAGCCGTGGCGGATCGCCCGGACGCCGAGCACCTACAACAGCCGGTATGGGGGCGCCGGTTACCGCGCGCGCCGCCTCGATCACCTGACGCACGCTGAAGCCTGTCCCATTGCCCAGATGGAACACGCGGTGTGCGTCGCTCATCCCTTCGAGCGCGAGGATATGTGCCTCGGCTAGATCCAATACGTGCACATAATCGCGAATACACGTGCCATCTGGCGTGTCGTAGTCATCACCAAAAATTGTAATGCTGTCGCGTTGACCCGCGGCCACCTGTAATACCAGCGGGATCAGGTGCGTCTCCGGTTCGTGATGCTCGCCACGCTCAGGGCTGGCGCCGGCGGCATTGAAGTAACGCAAGCACGTATATTGGATGCCCCGGGTTTCCCCCAGCCAGTAAAGCGCCCTTTCAAGGCCCCATTTGGATTCTCCGTACGGGCTACCGGGAGCGATGTCTGCGCCTTCATCAATCAGGGCCACCTTGGGGTCGCCGAACACATTCGCCGTTGACGAGAGTATGAACTGCGAAACCCCCGCATCTACGCAGGCCTCGAGCAGATTGAGCCCGTCCATCAGGTTATCCCGCAGGTAAGCAAACGGCTGCGCCATGGACTCGCCAACCAGTGATCGCGCAGCAAAATGCATCACTGCCTCGGGGCGATGCGTCGCAATCGCCTTTCGAATCGCTTCGGGAGAGGCAAGATCGGCGTATATCCAAGCGGCTTCAGCGGGCACTGCCGCCCGGTGCCCGCTCGACAAATTGTCGAACACGACCACCTCATGGCCTCGCGCCAGCAAGCGCTCGGCGGTCACGCTGCCGATATAGCCTGCACCGCCAGTGACCAGTACCCTCATCTAGATGTCGCTACCTGAATCACCTGGAATTCTCCTACGCACGGCTGCTATTCACAGCCACCGCGCGGCGCAGCGCGGCAGCGGCCACCTCGGGGGTGAGGTCCCTTTGCGCCTCGGCGAGCATCTCATAACCCACCATATGCTTGCGAATGGTCGCTGAGCGCAAGAGCGGTGGGTAGCAATGCGCGTGCAGCTGCCAGGCGGGCGCGGGATTCTGACCGGGCGCCCCATGCCAACCGAGGGTGTAGGGACATGTCGTCTCGAACAAACGATCATAGGCCAGCAGCAGAGTCTTCAGGATACTTGCCAGACTCGCCTGCTCGTCCCTGGCGACGTTATCCAAATGGTCGATCTGCCTTTTCGGTATCAGTAGAGTCTCGTAGGGCCATGCCGCCCAGTAAGGCACCACCACGCTCCAGTCCGCGTTGGTGGCGACGAGCCGCTCACCCCGCTCCTCTTCCCGCTCCCGATACACATCCAACAATACGGTCTGATGCGTTGCCCACCAGTGGTCCTGATGCAAGGCTTCTTTGGCCGCCTCACTAGGCAGGCTATCCACCGCCCACACCTGTCCATGGGGGTGAGGGTTTGAGCACCCCATCATGGCGCCGCGATTCTCAAACACCTGCACCCAGTGATGCCCCCTTCGCAGCCCGCGCACCTCCTCAGCCCAGAGCGCCACAACCGCCGCGATCTCGGCCTCGCTCAGCTGCGACAGCGTTTTATTGTGGTCAGGGCTATAGCAGAGCACCCGGCAACGCCCAGATACGGGGGCGCTCGAAAACAACCCGTCACCGCCCTGCAACGCGCCTGGATGACCCCCGGCGCGCTCCAACTCATCTCGGGGCAAGACCGCGGGAAAATCGTTGTCGAAGGCCCAGGGGCCGGCGTAGTTGGGATTCATGGCCCCATCCGCCCGGGCGTTGCCGGGACAGAGATAGCAGGACGGCTCATATGACGGGCCGCCCGGCGCGTCGTCTCCGCCCTGCTCACCTTGCCAGGGTCGCAGCGCCCGCTGCGGCGAGACCATCACCCACTCACCCGTGAGTGCATTGCGCCGCCGATGGGTCTGTGTCGCATCAAATTCGGTCATGGCGACGCCCTGAGTCTGTCAGCACCGTCGGCCGCCCGCACCGCGTAACACTGCGGTGTCAGGCCCGTGCGCGACTGATAACTCGCGCTAATCGCGGCAGCGGCCTCGACCAATGTCGCCGGCTCAACCAGCACAATCACACAACCGCCAAATCCGCCTCCCGTTAACCGTGCGCCGAAGACGCCGGGCTGGGCGTCAGCCAGTTCGACCAGACAGTCCAGCGCTTCGCAGGAGACCTCATAGTCACCCCGGAGTGATTCATGGCTTTTGCGCATTAATTTTCCCAACTG
>CAYQUE010000028.1:4191-20689 GCA_964420615.1 uncultured Alteromonadaceae bacterium
CGCATGGTCGGCTCGCGCTTTCTCCACCACGGTTTGATCCATATTGCCGCAGGGCACTCCCGCAAAGTGCCGCTCGGCATCGATAGCGATCGCAATTCGCTCCGCAGCAGTCAGATGCACTTCCGTCACCGCCTGCAACAACGAGCACATCGCCACCGTCAGGGCTGCACTGCTCGACAATCCCCCTCCGGCAGGCACGCTAGAGGCAATGATCAGATCCAAAGCGGGAATCGTTGCGCCCCGATCGATAAAGCCGGCCACCACACCCTGGAGGTAGCGTGCCCAAGGCGTTGACCCGGCCGCAGGATCGATCGCAGAAAATTGCGCTTCTTGCGCCAAGCTCAAACTGCGCACTCGAATTCCATCAGTTGTCATACCCGGGGCCGCAACGACGACCGTGTATCGATCGATTGCCATGGGAAGCACCCAGCCGCCGTTATAGTCGGTATGCTCGCCGATCACATTCACGCGCCCGGGCGCCACTGCTGACCAGCGCGGCCCACCGCCGACCCACGATGCAAGTGCAGATGACGCCTGCTCGAGTAACGTGGCAATGGACAGATTGTTTTGAATCATCGGTAATGTCAGCGCGTGACCCGCAGCGCGCGCAGGGGATGCCGCTGCCTGTGAAAGCCAATCCGTAAAAGGTCAACCAGCGTACACCAGAACACAATTCGCTGTCCGAGTGATCATGCGTCTCCTACATTGGTTTCAGACCGATTTGCGTCTGGACGACAACCCTGCTTTGACACGCGCTGCCGATGCGGTGTCCTTGCTGTGCGTCTACTTACTGCCCAAACCCCGGCCCTGGTGCAACCTCACCGGCATCGGTGCGCAACGGGATCGGTTTCTTCGCGAATCATTGCGGGACCTGCAAGCGCAGTTGCGCGAATATGGGCAGGACCTCATGGTATTGGAGGGCTCCCCCGAGTTGGTGTTACCTGATGTGATCGACCGGTTTGGCATCGATCACATGACAACTTCACTGACACCTGGTTGGTACGAAAGTGAGTCTGTAAGGTTTCTCGAGCATAAACTCGCAATACCTGTGGAGGTGTTTCCCGGCAACACCCTCTTCCACGAGGCTCAACTGCCGTTCTCGCTCGACGCGCTTCCAGCAACTTTCTCGCCGTTTCGTCGCAAAACGGAAGCGATTTCGATCGACGGCGCGCGGCGCCTGGGAGTGCCATTACCGCCGCCGCCTGCTGCACAGTTTGACGCCATCCCCGAGGCTCAGGCACTACCGAACACCGGTCTGCCGCTCCCCGGTGGCCGCGGTGCCGGCTTGAGACGGCTAGACCAGTTTCTATTTCAAAGTCACGCCATTGCGCAATACAAAGAGACCCGCAATGACCTCAACGGTCTGGCCGGGTCCAGCACGCTCTCTCCCTGGCTGGCCAACGGTGCGCTCTCGGCACGGGAAGTGGCACACGCCATTTTCCGCTACGAGCGCGAGCACACGGCCAATGAATCGACTTACTGGCTCTACTTTGAACTACTCTGGCGTGAGTTTTTTCACTGGCGCGCCCTCGTCGATGGGCGACTGTTATTCAAACAAAGCGGGCGCGCTGGCAAACGGTTATTAACCACATTTGAGCCGCGCCGATTTGCGCGCTGGTGCGCTGGCGATACGGACTATCCGCTGGTGAACGCCTTGATGCGTCAACTCAATGCGACGGGTTGGATGAGCAACCGCGGGCGGCAAATAGCGGCGTCCTGCCTGATCCACGAATTAGCACTGGATTGGCGCTACGGCGCCGCCTACTTTGAGCAGCAACTCATCGACTACGACGTCGGCAGCAACTATGGCAACTGGCAGTATATTGCCGGAGTCGGCAGCGACCCGCGGGGAGGTCGGCAATTCAATCTAGAAAAACAAGCCGCCGATCACGACCCCGACGGGGTGTTCACCAAAAAGTGGGGCGGCTTCCGTCCGTCGCAACCTGAGCATGTGGTCGACGGTGCCGACTGGCCTATCAGTGAGTCCACCTGATGGCACAGCGTAAGAAATCCGACCTGCCCAGCAAGATTTGTCCCGTTTGCGAGCGTCCGTTCTCCTGGCGCGCGCGCTGGAAGCATCAATGGGAACAGATTGTCTATTGCTCGCGGCGGTGCAGTAGCCAAAGACGGCAACGTAAGGCGTCACCTGCCGTCGACTAGCCGCGCAAAAAGGCGCAGTGGTCTATGTGCCATTGCAAGATGTGCAATTACAGGCGATCGAGCTGATTCAGCACGTGCTCGCCCCATTCCAGCACCGCCGCTTTGTCCGTATCGGCGCGCTTTCTCCATCCGCCCAGAATCAATCCCATACGCGGATTCTTACCCAATCGCTCGCTGTGGCGTGCGATGAAATGCCAATAAAGACTGTTATAGGGGCAGGCGTTTTCGCCAGTGACCTTCTTGGGGTCGTAGCGACAGCTGCCACAATGATCACCTTGTTTTTGGATATACTTCCCACTGGCCGCATAAGGCTTGGACGCCATGATCCCGCCGTCAGCGAAGAGCGCCATACCCAACGTGTTCGGGAGCTCTACCCACTCATACGCGTCGGCATAGACCGCCAAATACCAGTCGCAGACCGATTTCACATCCAGCCCCGCGATGAGCGCAAAGTTTCCAATGACCATGAGACGTTGAATGTGGTGCGCGTAACCGAGGTCCAATGATTGCTTGAGTGCCTGCGATAAACATCGCATGTCCGTATCGCCAGTCCAAAACCACTCGGGCAACGGACGATCGGCCGCCAGCGCATTGCGCTCGCGATAATCGGGCATGTGTAGCCAGTAAAGTCCACGCACATACTCTCGCCAACCCAACACCTGCCGAATAAATCCCTCCGCAGCGGAGAGAGAGCAACGACCGTCACGATAGGCTGCCTCAACCTGCTCGCAAACCGCCAGCGGCTCCAGCAAACCACAGTTTAAATACATCGATATCAGGCCATGGAACAACCAGGGAGACGACTCGGCCAACGCGTCCTGAAACGTGCCAAAAAGGGGCAAGGCGTGCTCGCAGAACCAGTCAAATTCGGCCTGCGCGGCCTCGGGAGTCACCGCCCAGCGGAAGGTATTGAGGTCGCCCGGGTTATCCGGGAACGCCTGATTGACCAGCGTAATAACCGCCTCGGTAATAGCGTCAATCTCGGGAGTCTCGCGCGCAGGGATCTCACACTGCCCGCGCCAGCCCGATCGATTATCGGCGTCGTAGTTCCACTTGCCGCCTTCCGGCTGGTCGCCATTCATCAGCAGCTGATAGCGCTTGCGCATCTCGCGATAAAAATACTCCATACGGAGCTGCTTACGCCCCGCCGCCCACCCCGCGAATGATGCCGGCGAGTCCAAATAACGGGTGTCGTCGAGCCAGTCGACGGTGACACCCAGCAACTCTTGCCAGCCGCGCATCTGCTCTGCCAGCCGGTACTCTCCTGGCTCGCAGAGACACAGCCGCGAGAACTGCCAGCGCTGCTGAGCGCGCGCGCAGGCATCGAATAGGGTCGGGATACCCTCGTCGAAGGCAAAGTACTGCACCTGGAAACCCCGTGCCTCAAGCGCCGCAGCGAAATGGCGCATCGCACTAAAAATCAGCGCTATTTTGTGCCGGTTATGGCGAACGTAATGTGTCTCCTCCGCGACTTCGGCGAGGATTACCACGACTTGAGCGGGGTCGGCATCACGCAGCGCAGGGTGTTGCCAGCTGAGCTGGTCGCCGAGGATCAAAATACCGGTATCTAGGGTCATAGTGGTCTTACGAGACTGCACTCGCGACAGACCAGTTGCCCGACTCTGCGAAAGTGGACAGACTGCGCCCACGCAAAGGCCACACGATACGGGGCAACGAAGTGAAGCGACTCAAATCACTGCTGAGCATTATCGCGTTACTTGCGGCAATCGCCTTGCTGCTGTTTTTTGTCGCCGGTCCGCAATGGATTGACCGGCTCTCCAATCAGGTCGAGGGAGACCCGGGGCGGCCACCCAGCGCGGCGACACTGGCACTGCATCAACAACTGATCGTCGGCGACCTTCACGCTGATTCAGCCCTGTGGGGAAAAGACCTGATGACTCGCAATGACTGGGGTCAGGTGGACTTACCTCGCCTCATCGAGGGGGGTGCCGCGCTACAAATGTTCACCACGGTGACCAAATCACCACGCGGGCAGAACTATGAGCAAAATGCCACCGAGGCTCCCGACAACATCACCTTGCTCGCCATCGCCCAAAGATGGCCCAGCGATGCCCATGACAGTCTGTTTGCACGCGCCGTGTTTCAAGGTGAGCGCGTGCAGGCCCTTGCCACTGGCAGCCCGCAATTTGTCTTGATTCGTTCGCAGTCTGATCTGGCGGCGCTGCTGTCGCGCCGGCTCGCTGGCGAGGAGATCGTCGGTGGGCTCCTCGGTACCGAGGGCTCGCACGCGCTCGACGGGGAGCTGGATAACATTGACCGGCTATTCGCTGCAGGCTTTCGCATGATGAGCCTGCAGCACTTTTTCGACAATCGACTGGGTGGCTCACTGCATGGAGAATCTCAATCCGGTTTGACAGAGTTTGGTCGTGATGCCGTTCGGAGAATGCAGGCCCTCGGCGTGATGATCGATGTGGCGCACAGCAGCGAGGCCACCGTGCGGGATACCCTAGAGACGTCTGGCGGCGCGGCGCTGATCGTGAGCCATACCGGCTTTCAGGGGCATTGCCCGAGCCCGCGAAATATCAGCGACGAGACCATGTCGATGATTGCACAAGCCGGCGGTCTGATCGGCGTCGGTTTTTGGGCGGACGTCACCTGCGGCCAGGGGATCGATGCCATTGCAAGTGCCATTCGCTACGGCATAGACCATTTTGGCGTCGAGCACATCGCGCTGGGCTCAGATTGGGACGGCTCAGTTACGACGCCCATCGACGCCTCACAGTTGGCGCATCTTACTCAGGCGCTCATTGACGCAGACTTCAGCGAGGCAGAAATTCGCGCCGTTATGGGTGGCAATATGGCCCGCTTTCTCGGCACACACCTGCCCCCCGGCTGAAGCTGAGTTACCCCGAGGGGCGACGCCTCGCTGACCAGGGCTACGCGTCCAGCAACAAAGCAGCTAATCGCTTGCGGTGATGAATGGCGCCGCCATACATCTGCTGCGCCCACTGTGCGCGACGAATGAACAGCGTGGAATCACAGTCCCAGGTAAACCCGAAACCCCCGTGGAACTGCACCGAGCGGTCCCCGGCGTAGACCATGACATCGTCCGCGGCCACCTTCGCCATCCGGCAGGCAACCTCAGCATCATGGTCCAGCGTGCCCTCGCCGACCACGGTAGCGCCGTGATAGACAAAGGAGCGTGCGTTTTCCATACCCACGTAGATATCCACCGTCGGGTGCTTTAACGCCTGATACGACCCGATCAATTTACCGAACTGCTTGCGCGTCTTGAGATAATCGGTAATTCCCGCGAGGCACCGTCCGGCGGCTCCCGTTGTCTCTGCAGCGGTCAATAGTGCCCCCAGTAACAGCACATCGCGGATTGCCGCAGTCACGGCCTCCCCCCGGATCACCTGCGCTGGGCTGACCCCCGAGAAATCGACGTTGGCTGATCGCTTAGTCAAATCAATCACCACGTTCGCCGTCACCGCTCCGTCGGCTAAGGCGCCACGCTCGACCAGCGCCAATACCGGGGCCCCTTGCTCATTCGCCAGCACGACGAATACATCAGCCACCGCGGCATCCGGCACATACTGTTTTTGCCCAGACAGGATCCCCGCGCTATCGAGGGTCAGATCACAATGACCCGCTCCCCAATCGGATTGATCGAGTAGCGCAATGGTTCCGATCTCGCCAGCGCACAGGCGGCCCAGCCAATCAGCCGCGGCCTCGCCCGCAGCGCGCCAAATCAATTGTCCCGCCAGCGTGGTACTCAACAGGGGAGTGCCCAACATGCCGCCCCCCAGCGCCTCCATCACCGGCACCGCTGAACCCACGCCCATACCAGCACCACCCACACTGTCGGGCAGCGCAATGCCCGACCAACCCATTTCAACCATGCTCTGCCAGGTCGCGAGATCGAATCCTGTCTCGGTTTCCAACTGTGAGCGCACTGCCTCGATAGGCGCTTGATCTCGCACGAAGCCCCGCGCGACATCCAGCAACATCCCTTGCTCTTCGGTAACGCTGATCGCAACGTTTTGCATAACACTCATGGCAGCCTCCTTACTTCGGCAGTCCGAGCACATGCTCGGCAATGATGTTGGCCTGCACCTGTGTGGTACCGCCGCCGATGGTCGCACCAAAATTGCTAAAGTACGCCCGCTGCCAGAAACCACCGTTAACCGCGTCGCCATCGCCGACATACAGGGCGCTCTTCGCCCCCTGCTTGCTGGCGGCGTACTGCTTCATGCGTCGCTCATACTCCGTACCGCGGTACTTGACCGACAACGCCAAACCCATGGGGTAGTCCGAGTTCAATGCCGGTATCGCCATACGCCGCGCTGATAGCGAGAGAGCCTTTGCCTCCATCATGAACCCCACGACGTCATCACGCACAATCGGGTCATCTAGCAGGGGAGCACCGTCCTGCCGCAACGTCGACAAGGTTTCGATCATGTCGTCAATTTGCACCGTCACCCCCCAGTGCCCGCTCGCCTGACCGGCGGTCACCCCTCGCTCATACTCGAGCGTCTTCATGGCAACCGTCCAGCCACCCCCCTCCTCGCCCATGAGGCAGCTCGCGGGAATGCGCGCGTCGGTAAAAAAGGTTTGGTTGAAGCCGTACTCACCGGTGACCTTGCGAATCGGGTGCGCCTCTACGCCAGGTATTTTCATCGGCGAGAGAAAGAACGAAAGACCGTCGTATTTGCGCTCGGTCTGTGTGTTAGTGCGGGCGAGTAAGATCATGTGGTCGGCATAATTGCCCATCGTCGTCCAGATTTTTGAGCCGTTCACCACATACTCGTCCCCATCACGAACGGCACGGGTCTGCACCGCACCCAGGTCCGAGCCATGATCGGGCTCGGAGAAACCCTGGCACCAGATCTCCTCCGCGGAAAGGATGTTCTTAACGTACTTGGCTTTCTCGTCGGCCGTGCCCATATCCAATAGCAACGGACCGACCCAATTCAAGCCAATCGTATTAAAGATAATCGGTGCGTTGTGGCGACCCAGCTCCTTGTCTACGATGTATTGGTATGCGGGGTCAGCGCCCTGTCCACCATATTCGGTGGGCCAATGCATACCCAGATACCCGGCGCTCCAGAGTTTGTGCTGCCACTCCCGCAGAAAATCGAGTTGCTGCTCGGTGCCGACCTCGAGAAAAGTCAGAGGCAATAAAAACCCCGGGTCCGCGGGCACATTTTCCGTCATCCACGCAGACACCTCCTCGCGAAAAGCCTTTAAGGCCGCCTTGCTGTCACTCATGTTGATCTCCCGCTACTTTTCTCGTTTGTCTGCTGAACACAATCGCCTGCGATAGATCGATCAGGCCTGCGGTTTTATGATTCTCTGCGCGGCGCATATTTTTGCCACCCACCTATCGGCCCTCGACCGCGATATCCACCACGGAGGGACTTTGGCCCCCGCTCCCCGAGTTATAACCCGTATTGGCGGGTCGCCAAATCGCGCATGATCTCCTCGGAGCCACCACCAATCGCGTTCACGCGGACCTCTCGATAAATCCGCTCGACGCGATTACCGCGCATATATCCCAAGCCGCCCAGTATTTGCATTGCCTCGCGCGCGCAAAACTCCATGACCTCACTCGCCTGTACCTTGAGCAACGCAATGTCGCCGGGATTGGGAGTCCCCGCCTCAATCGATTCGTAACAAAATCGAATATAGGCCTGCGTGGCATTCAGTTGCTGCTTCATCTGCGCGATCTTATGCCTAATGACCTGATGATCCGCGAGCCGCTTGCCAAAGGTGGTTCGCTCTCTTGCCCACAGTACGGCCTCCTCCAGACAAACGCGGCCATAGGCCTCCATGGCAGCGGCCATACCCATCCGCTCGTCATTAAAATTGGTCATGATCACTTTGAAGCCTTCGTTTTCGGCGCCGATCAGGTGGCTGGCCGGTACACGAACATTGTCGAAGTACAGCGTGGCCGTATCCGACGCCCACCAACCCATCTTGCGGCTCAACGGGGTGCGCGAAAACCCTTCACTGTCAGTGGGAATCAACAGCATCGATACGCCACCCGCCCCCGGGCCACCCGTGCGTACGGCGGTCGATACCCAGTTCGCGCGCATCCCGCCAGTGATGTAGGTCTTACTGCCATTCACGACGAACGTGTCACCCTCGCGCACCGCCGTGGTCGCTAGGTTTGCCACATCCGACCCGCCTCCGGGCTCTGTGATGCCCAATGAAATCCACTTCTCTCCGCGAAGCACCGGTGGCGCCACCTCGGCTCGCATCGCTTCCGACCCCCAATTAATCACCGGCGGGAGACCGATGCCGTGCACCATGAGCGACGCGGAAACGCCGCCCACACCCACCCGCGAGAGCTCCTCATTAACAATCCAGGAGTACCAAGGATCGCTGGGTGTGCCACCGTATTGCTCAGGATAACCGAGCCCCAAAAGCCCCACGGCCGCCGCCTTGGGCCACAGTGCCTCGGGTATACCACCCGCCTCGTCCCAGTCCTCGGCGAAGGGCATGATCTCGGCGTCCACGAAGCGACGCAGCGCCGCCCGCCAGGCAAGATGCTCCTCGGTCAGATGGGGATTGGGTAAGCGCGCACTGTCAAAATCAAGGCTCATGGCCGCATCCTGATGCTGTCTGGAAACCGGGCGGCAATACCACCGCAGGGCCTCTCTTGTACGCACTGATCAAGCCGGAGTCAATTCACGTATAAGGTACAATCGTTTTCGGGATCACAGGGCCCGCGGGCGTCTTAAACTGATCGCCCAGCGCGCAGGAATCCAGTATGAACTATCTCGGCCAATCCGGTTATGAGCACGCATCCTCGCCACTTGTTGGTGTGTTGCTGACGAACCTAGGGACACCCGAAGCACCGACTGCAAAAGCCCTCAAGCCCTACCTGAAGCAGTTTCTCTGGGATCCGCGCGTTGTCGAAGTCCCCCGACCCATTTGGTGGCTGATACTCAATGGCATCATTCTCAATACGCGCCCGAAACGCTCTGCCGAAGCCTACCGAGCGGTATGGACGGAGCGGGGTTCGCCGCTACTGGCTCACCTCGAAGATCAGGTCAGCGGCGTCCGCGAGCGGCTCAAAGAGCGATTTGGTGACCGTTTTATTGTGCGCGGCGCGATGCGCTATGGGTCTCCCGCCATCGCCGATGTACTGGGCGAGATGTTTGATGCCGGCATGCAAAAGTTAGTGATTTTGCCTTTGTACCCTCAGTACGGAGGACCGACCACTGGCTCAACCTTTGACGAGGTCAGTCAGGATCTGACACGGCGCCGGTGGCTACCGGCGGTGCGCTTCATCAGCTCCTATCATGATGATCATCGCTACATCGCGGCGGTGGCGGACAGCATCCGTGCACACTGGGCGGAATACGGGCGGGCTGACAAGCTGGTGCTGTCTTATCACGGGATGCCCAAGCGCTATCTGCTAGAGGGTGATCCCTACCACTGCCAATGCCACAAAACCTCCCGACTGATTGGCGAAGCACTCGCGCTTTCAGAGGGCGATATGATCACGACGTTTCAGTCGCGGTTTGGTCGCGAAGAGTGGTTGCAGCCTTACACTGATGAGACCTTAAGCGCTCTGCCCGAACAAGGCATCACCGCCGTACAAGTCGTCTGCCCCGGATTCTCCGCCGATTGCCTCGAGACGATCGAGGAGATTGGCATGGAGAATCGTGACACGTTTCTCGGCGCGGGCGGGACGCGCTATGAATATATTCCCTGCCTCAACGCGTCACCAAATCACCTCGACGCCCTGACCGATCTGGTTGCGGATGAGCTGACCGGCTGGCTGGGTGATGTGGATCCACAGCAGAGTGATCTTTTGGCACGCGCGTTGGGGGCAGAGCGTTAGATCAACTATGTCTGGAGCGCCTTAATGCGCGGGCTCAAACCAGCCTATGGCGACCGCCATTCCGATACCGAGTAGAAACAGCAGCGTTAATCGCGCGCGATCGTGACTGTGAAACTGGACTTCGGGCAACAAATCACCCAAGGCGATACAGACAAACGCGCCCGCAGCAAAAGCGAGGATGGCCGGCAGCGACAGGGTCGGCAGCCAGGGGCCGATACCGAGGTACAGCGCGATCGCTGACAGCGGGCATAGCAACGCAAACGATATGGCAATCGCCCACCGCGACCCCGACGACCAACCGCCGGTCGCCATGACCGTCTCGATCGACAATGCATCCAACGGCTTGTGAAGCAGGATCGCCAGAAAAACGCCAAGCCCGGCAATCGGTGCAACTTCCCCGCTCAAGAGCACCGCGCCCAGCGCGATGCCATCGACCACAGTATGAATCGAGAGCCCAAACAAAAGACCCAGTGCACCCAGCGCGCGCTCGGGAGGATGCGCATGGTCATGGGCGTGCGCGTGATCGTGGTCATCCGCCGAGGCCATATCGCAGGCGTCGGCGGAACCGCCGAAGTCATGCTGATGAAAATGGAATAGCCGCAATAAGAGGAGCATGAACACGAGACCCGCGAGAGTCCACACCATCACGGTATCGATCTGCCTCGCGGCTGCGTAGCTGTGCGGAATCAAATGCAATAACGCGACGCCCAGCATCAAACCGGATACCAAGCTCAGGACCATTTGCGTGCGGGTGTGGGTCATCTCGAGCTGGCGCGGTAGCAGACTCCCCAACAACGACGCCGCGAAGAGCGCCCCGCTGTACAGCATTAATAACGTCATACCTGCCACTGTTTACACGCCAATCAAATTATCGCGATGAATCATTTCTTCATCACCGCGATAACCCAGTACCGATTCAATTTCTGCCGAGCCCTTGCGGACCAAGAGGGCCGCCTCGTCGCTCGCGTAATTCACCAAACCTCGCGCGCGCTCGCGGCCTGTCGCGTCGACACAGCTCACCAGGTCGCCGCGCTGAAACACACCGTTGACGGCGGTCAGGCCAATCGGCAGTAAGGACCGCCCCTGCTCCACCACTCCCCGGACAGCGCCCTCGTCGAGCACCAGTTGCCCCTGGGCGTGCAAGAGACTGGCCAACCACTGTTTACGCGCACTCTGGGGTCGCCGCTGGGTTTGTAAAAATGTCCCCATCGTCCCGCCCGTGGTCACGTGGGTAATCACATCCGCGACTCTGCCGTTGGCGATCACGGTGCCGGTCCCCGAGCGCGCTGCGAGCCTGGCGGCACGTAATTTGGTGGCCATCCCACCGCGACCCAGCGCACCGGAGGAGCCCCCCGCAATGCCATCCAGCGTGGGGTCATGGACATCGGCGCTGGCAATGAGTGTTGCGTCTTCGCCGTGACGGGGGTCCTTATCCAACAGGCCATCCTGATCGGTAAGAATCAGCAGCGCTTCGGCATCTACCAGATTCGCGACCAGCGCCGCCAGCGTGTCGTTGTCACCGAGACGAATCTCGTCCGTCACCACCGTGTCATTTTCGTTAACGATCGGTAACACCCCCATCTGTAACAGCGTGTTGAGCGTGCTACGGGCGTTTAAGTAACGATCTCTGGCCCGCACATCAGCGTGGCTGAGCAAAATTTGCGCGGTAGTAATACCCAGTGGCTCAAGGCACTCCTCATACGCGCGGACCAGTGCCGACTGGCCCACGGCAGCAGCAGCTTGCGACAAATGCACTTCGTGCGGCCGCGCCGATAGGTTGAGCCGGACCAGACCCGCCGCAATCGCACCACTGGACACCAAGACCACGTCACAGCCGCGATCACGAAGCGCCGCAATCTGTCGGGCGAGGCGCTGCATGACTTCAGGATCCAGCCCGCGACCGTCATTGGTCAAAAGCGCACTGCCGACTTTAATCACCCAACGGCGCGCGGTCGCCAAACGATCTCGATCGGCTCCTTGCGAGTGCTCAGCGCTCGGTATCGCCGTGCTCAATGCCGGTACTCCACAACCACATCATCGTCATCAACGCCGCCTCGCTGCCGCGCGCGCGTTTGTGCGCGAGCCAGCTGCAAAGCGGCAATGCGCTCGCGCGCCTCGCGCTGCATCTGCTCCTGCGCATCGAATTCCATCGCCGCAGCATCCGGATCCGTTCTAAAAACTTCGGCCTGCGTTTCGAGGTAGCTCATCAAGTCGCCGCATAACTCCTGGGTGCCAGCCCCTGACACCGCCGAAATCGTATAGACCGGCCCCTCCCATTGCAGCGCACTCGTAATGCGCTGGCGAATGTCTGCAAGCGTTGCCTCGTCAACCAAGTCAGTTTTGTTGAGCACTAGCCATCGCGGCCGCGCCGCCAAGGCCGCGCTGAAACGCTGCAACTCGCCAATCACTGCCAGAGCCGCGGCGGCGGGATCACTACCGTCGATCGGCGCAATATCAACCAGATGTAGCAATACCCGATTGCGGGTCAAATGTTTCAAGAACCGAATACCCAGGCCTGCGCCTTCGGAGGCACCTTCGATTAAGCCGGGGATATCCGCCACGACGAAAGACCGGTGGGCATCGACCTTAACCACACCCAGATTCGGAATCAGTGTCGTAAACGGGTAGTCCGCCACCTTGGGTGTCGCCGCTGACACCGCGCGGATAAAGGTCGATTTGCCGGCATTGGGCAACCCCAACAGGCCCACATCAGCGAGTACCTTCAGCTCTAGCTTCAGGTTCCGCGACTCCCCATCGGTACCGGGGGAGCTTTGCCGCGGCGCGCGATTAATACTGGATTTATAGCGGGTGTTGCCCAGGCCGTGAAATCCGCCCTGTGCGACCAGAAGACGTTCACCTTGCTCGCGAATGTCGCCCAGAATTTCGCCGGAGTCCTCATCGAGCACCGTAGTACCCAGGGGTACCGGCAATACGAGATCATCTCCAGACTTCCCCGAGCAATTGCGGCCCCGGCCTGCCTCGCCGTTTTCCGCGCGAAAGCGGCGGGTATAGCGGTAATCGATCATTGTGTTGAGCGCATCGTCGCCGATCAGAAACACTGAACCGCCATCACCCCCGTCCCCGCCGTCGGGGCCGCCCTTGGGCACGAACTTCTCCCTGCGGAAACTCACGCAGCCGTTGCCGCCCTTCCCCGCGGTGACTTCGATAATGGCTTCGTCGACAAACTTCATGTCATGGCCCTGCGCCTTGGCAAAAAAAAACCCCGCCGGGTGACGAGGTTTTTCGGATCCTGGGCGTCCGGTTTACGCCGTTACAATACGGACCTGCTTGCGATTATGCGGGCCGCCGCTGAAGAACTCTACCTTGCCATCCGCCGTAGCAAACAACGTGTGGTCCTTGCCGACACGCACGTTCTCTCCCGCATGAAAACGGGTACCGCGCTGCCGAACAATGATGCTGCCCGCAGAGACCGACTGGCCACCGTAGGCTTTGACTCCGAGTCGCTTGCTTTCGGAATCGCGCCCGTTGCGCGTACTACCGCCTGCTTTTTTATGTGCCATTGATCGATTCTCCTCTCAGCCGCTGATCGCCGTAATCTTCACTTCGGTGTACCACTGGCGATGGCCCGTTTCTTTCCGGTAGTGCTTACGTCGGTTGAATTTGACGATTCGGATCTTGTCGTGGCGGCCATGGGCGACGACTTCTGCCGTGACCTTGCTGCCTTCTACCAGCGGCGCGCCAATCTTGACGTCGCTACCTGATCCCACCATCAATACCTGGTCGAATTCGATTGTGTCACCGGTGGCGGCCTCAATCTTCTCAAGCTTGAGCTGCTCACCTTCTTCAACACGGTGCTGCTTACCACCGCTTTTGATTACTGCGTACATAGTCTTTCCTCTCAGTTAGCCTGCTCGCGAATCAATCCGCGCAATGGCGGGGCAGAGTCCAGGCACCGGGACGCGGCTTCTCAGACGCATCAAGGGCGCGAAAGATACGCTGTCACGGGGGTAAGCGCAAGTGTGAACATTAGCGCTCCAGCACGGTTCTGGGCGTCGGCACTGCCCCGCCACAGATACCCCCAGCGTGGTCACATGACATCACCCGGCCTATAATTGCCGGCTCACGGGGGGCCGTTTGTGAATGCACTGATCAAAAACAGCGTCGAAGCTGAATTTGCGCGGGTCGACGACGTCATCGTGGAGCTATTGCAGTCCGACGTCGATATGGTCGAAAACATCGGCCAGTACATCGTCAAAGCGGGGGGAAAACGCATGCGGCCGCTCTTGGTCCTGCTCTCCGCAAAAGCGCTGGGTAGCATCACTGATGCGCATATTCGCTTCGCGGCGGTGGTCGAGTTCATCCACACAGCGACATTGCTGCACGACGACGTGGTGGACCTGTCGACGCTCCGTCGCGGTATGCCCACCGCCAACGCAGCCTTTGGTAACGCGCCGAGCGTGCTGGTCGGCGACTTTATCTACACCCGGGCGTTTCAGCTGATGGTCGGCTTAGACAATATGCCCCTGCTGGCCCATATGGCGGAGACCACCAATACAATTGCCGCCGGCGAGGTAATGCAGTTGGTGGCCGCGGGCAATCCCGACACTCAGGCCGAGCAATACCAGGAGATCATCCGCCGAAAGACCGCAGCGCTATTCGCTGCAGCGTGTCACGGCGCGGCGCTTCTGCATCATGCGGACGCGCCGATCGCGCAGGCGCTTCACACTTACGGCCTCAACCTCGGCATCGCGTTCCAGCTCGCTGATGATCTGCTCGACTATGCCGGCGACCCAGGGCAAACGGGGAAAAATGTCGGTGACGATCTCAATGAGGGAAAAATCACCCTACCGCTACTGCACGCCATGCAAGCGGGGACACCCGCAGAAAGCAGCCGCGTGGCGGAAGTCCTTCGACAAAAGGACGGTTCGGCCTTCGCAGACATCATGGCGATCGTGCATAAAACCGGTGGTATCGAGGCCACGCGCGACGCCGCGCTGAACCACCAACAGCAGGCCATCGCCGCACTTGCCGCCCTGACCGACTCCGACGCCCTTGCGGCGTTGCGCCTCATGGCGGAAAAAGCCGTGGACCGCCAGGGCTGATGACCGCATTACCCCCGGCGCATCACGCCGCCTTGACAGAAATGGCCGCTTCATTGCGCGGCCAACGCATTGATCAACTGTTCGACTCTGAAGCCGATCGCGCTGATCGCTTCAGATGCCAGAGTGACTCCTTAGTGCTCGATTACTCCAAGCATCTGCTGGATGATGACGCCTGGGCCGGGCTGCTTGAGCTCGCGAGTGTAGCGGCGCTACCCGAAGCATTTACCTCACTGACGCAGGGCGAGGAAGTTAACCCATCGGAACGACGGGCGGCATTGCACACATTGCTGCGAGGCACCGCCAGCGCGTCGCAGCCGGCACTCGCTGAGGTCGTGGACGCAACTTTGGCGCGAATGCGCCGATTGGTGGAGGCAATACACGCGGGGCAGGTGCGTGGTTTCAGCGACGACACGTTTACGGATGTCGTCAACATTGGTATCGGTGGCTCCGACTTGGGCCCACGGTTGGTCTGCGACGCCCTGAGTCGACCCGACGCACCGCTGCGGGCCCATTTTGTCGCGAATATTGACCCGGATGATCTGGATCGCCAACTCGCTTCGCTGGACCCCGCCCGGACGCTTTTTGTGATTTGCTCCAAGTCTTTTCGCACCGAGGAAACGCTGTCCAATGCCGCGCGCGCGCGAGACTGGCTGGGTCGCGCGGGAGCACACGGAGAGACATTGGGTCGTCATCTGATCGCGGTGACCACCGCAGTAGCAGAAGCGGGCGAATGGGATATCCCGGCCGAGCGGTGCTTCCCGCTCTGGGACTGGGTCGGCGGGCGCTACTCGCTATGGTCTGCCATTGGTCTCAGTATTGCGTTGTCACTCGGCTGGCATGATTTCGAAGCCCTGCTGCAAGGCGCCAAGGCGATGGACACGCACACTGCGACACAGCCGCCAGGGGAAAATCTGCCCATGATCATGGCGCTACTCGAGCTCTGGCAGACCCATTACCTGGGTACGGACACTCACGCGGTGCTGCCTTACGCCCAGCGCCTGGACTTGTTACCGGATTTTCTGCAGCAGTTAACAATGGAAAGTAACGGCAAGCGCGTCTCACCCACTGGCGAACTGCTGGCTCACCAGACTGCGCCCGTGTTGTGGGGCTCCGCCGGCACCATTGGCCAGCATTCTTACTATCAGCTCTTGCATCAAGGCACACGAGCCTTCACGGCCGACATCATTCTGCCGTTGCGGTCCGGCGCTGGAGACGTAGCCGCCCGACGAACGCTAGCGGCCCACGCCCTCGCCCAAAGTCGGACTTTGATGGTGGGCAGAAGCCCTGACGCAGCACGCGAACTCGGCGCCTCGCGCGGGTTCGATACGGAAACCAGTCGGCAGTTCGAATTACCGGGTAATCACAGCCATTCGCTGATTTTGATGGATGACCTGTCGCCCGCGAGCCTCGGCGCATTGCTGGCCGCCTACGAGCACAAAACCTTTTTCTTGTCGGTGCT
>CAYQUE010000028.1:20789-26326 GCA_964420615.1 uncultured Alteromonadaceae bacterium
CGGAGATTGAATCGCCAGTCAGCAAATTCCATCCCGAGACCGTCGAGCTTCTCCACCGCCTGCGCCGCGTTACCGTAGTGCGCCTCGACTGCGGCCAGTAATGCCGCTGGATCAGCCACCTCGCGATTGATTTCGCCCGAGCATGGGAAAGCCTGTTCACGCGCACCAATCAACGCCGCCAGCGACCGCCCCGTTTGGGACATGAGCCCGGCAATCAACAGCCAGGGGATCATGCCGCTGTCGCAGTAGGCGAACTCCCGAAAATAGTGGTGTGCGGACATCTCGCCGCCATACACGGCATCGACTTCACGCATTCGCTCCTTGATAAACGCATGCCCGGTTTTACTCAGCACCGGCTCACCACCGCCCTGGCGCGTGATGTCCTGGGTATTCCATGTGAGCCTGGGGTCGTGAACGATCGGCTGAGGTCCCAGACGCGACAAAAAGGCCTCAGCCAAAAGCCCTACGATGTAATAGCCCTCAATGAATCGTCCATCGCTATCGAAGAAGAAGCAGCGATCAAAATCACCATCCCAGGCAATTCCGAAATCTGCCCCCGTGGCGCGCACGGCGTCCGCGGTCGCAGCGCGATTTTCTACCAGCAGCGGGTTGGGCACGCCGTTGGGGAAATGGCCATCAGGCTCATGGTGGACCTTAAAAAACTCGAATGGCAAATGTGGCTCCAGCGCATCGATGACCCGACCCGCACCGCCATTACCCGCCGTACAAACGATCTTAAAAGGCTTGAGCGCGGCTACATCGACATAGGAGAGCAAGTGCGCGACATAGGCAGCGCGCGTATCGGCACTCTCGAGCGTCCCGCGGGTCTGCGCCGGGGTGAATGCGTTTTGCTCAGCAAGCGCGCGAATCTCACCGAGCCCTGAATCTCCCGAGATCGGTCGCGACCCTTCGCGAACAAACTTCATCCCGTTGTAATCTTTGGGGTTGTGGCTCGCCGTCACCGCAATACCGCCACCAACGCCGAGATGACTCGTGGCAAAGTAAATCTCTTCCGTACCGCAGAGACCGATATCGTGGACCGCGACGCCCTGCTCTCGAAGCCCGTCGATGAGCGCGGCTTTGATGGCCTCACTGGTTAGGCGAATGTCGTGCCCCAACACTACGGAACCCGGGGAGATCACTTCCGCATAGGCCCGGCCGATACGACGGGCGATGTCTTCGTTCAACTGATCGGGGATGCGGCCACGAACATCGTAGGCCTTAAAGCAAACGAGATCCTCGCTCATGTTTCGCGTCCGTAATAATGCTCGAACACATGCTGAGTCGCCTCGACGAAACCCGGTACGCTACCGCAGTCAAAGCGGCGACCTTCGAACCGATACGCGAGTACACGCCCTTCGCTGGCCTGCGCCTGCAGCGCATCTGTTAACTGCACCTCGCCGTTTCTTCCCGGCGGCGTGTTGCGAATAATCTCGAAGATATCGGGTGTCAAAATATAGCGGCCGATCACCGCGAGGTTGGACGGCGCATCACTGGGAGCCGGTTTTTCCACCATGTCACTCACACGCAGCAGCCCAGGACGCTCATCGCTACCGGCGACAATGCCGTATTTGTCGACGTCCGTCTCGGGGACTTCCTGTACCGCGACGATGGAGCATTGAAATTCTTCATATAACGCAGCCATCTGCGCGAGAACCCCGGGGCCATTGCGGTTGAGACACAAATCATCCGAGAGCACCACTCCAAACGGCTGGTTACCGATGAGCGGCTCACCGGTAAGAATGGCATGTCCCAACCCCAGCATGGCGCGCTGGCGCACCATGGTGAACACGCCGCGCTCGATCACGTCTCGAATGCCTGACAAATACTGCTCTTTGTCCGACCCGGCAATTTGATGCTCAAGCTCGTAGCTGATGTCGAAGTGATCCGCGATCGCTCGCTTACCCCGACCGGTAACCAGCGCGCAATTAGTCATGCCCGCCTCAATCGCCTCTTCCACGCCGTATTGCACTAGCGGCTTGTTCACAATTGGCAGCATTTCCTTGGGCATACTTTTGGTCGCTGGTAAAAATCGGGTGCCATAGCCCGCTACCGGGAAAAGACATTTACTGATCATGCTGGGGGTCCTCCCGACCGTAGACGTCATCAAAGCGCACGATATCGTCTTCACCGAGGTAAGCCCCGGATTGCACCTCGATCACCTCGAGTGGCGTCTCGCCATCATTGGCGAGTCGGTGTTTCATCCCAATGGGGATATAGGTGGATTGATCGACCGTTAGCGTCAACGTCTCCTCACCACGAACGATATCCGCAACCCCGGCAACCACCACCCAATGCTCGGCGCGCTGATGGTGCAGCTGCAGGGATAACGTTTGCCCGGGGTTTACCGTCAACCGCTTCACCTGAAAGTGCTCACCCACCACCAACGATTCATAAGCGCCCCAGGGTCTGAATACTTTTTGGTGCTGGGTCGCCTCTGGGCGATCTGCGGCAATCAGTGTCTCGACCAATTGCTTTATGTCCTGCACCTGATCTTTGGCGCTGACCATCACCGCGTCCGGCGTTTCGACAATAATCAGGTCATCCACGCCCACCGCAGTGACGAGCCGACTCTCACTCCGCACATAGTTGTTCCTCGACTGCTGCAACAGCACATCGCCTTCAATCACGTTGCCGGCATCGTCGCCCTGCCCAATCTCCCATAAGGCAGGCCATGCGCCCACATCACTCCAACCACAATCGAGGGTCGCGACACCGCCTGCCGTGGTCTTTTCCATGACCGCATAGTCAATGCTGTCGGATGGGCAGGCGAGGAATGCCTCGGACGCTGGCCGGATAAAATCCCTGTCGCGCTCGGCCCCAGCCATGGCTCGCGTGCAGGCGTCTAGCATTTCGGGCCGATGCTCGCCGAGGGCTGCAAGATACCGATCTGCGCGTAGCAAAAACATGCCGCTATTCCAGCAGTAATCCCCGGCGGCCAAATAGCCCTCAGCCGTTTCACGATCCGGCTTCTCGACGAATTCGGCCAATGTATAGACACCGTCTTCAATAGGCTCGCCGCAGCGCACGTAGCCGTAACCGGTCTCGGGGTGCGTCGGCACCACGCCGAACGTCATGAGCTTGCCGGCGGTGGCGTGCACCGCCGCACGCTCAACCGCCGCGCGAAACGCGGCCGGATGCGTGACGTGATGATCGGCAGGCAACACCAACAGTAGCGCCTCCGGGTCCTCGCCACTGGCCTGCAGGGCCGCAAGCGCAATTGCCGGGGCGGTGTTGCGCCCCGCGGGCTCAAGAATAATGGTGGGAGCAATGGGCGATTCTCCGCGCAACTGCTCGGCCACCATAAAACGGTGCTCATCGTTGCACACCACGATGGCGGGACCGCACGCCAGCCCATCAAGACGCCGCTGGGTCTCCTGAAGCATGGAGCCCTCGCCCCCGAGCGGCAAGAACTGCTTGGGCCTGCCAGCGCGAGACACGGGCCAGAGGCGGCTACCAACGCCACCAGACAATAAAACGGGTATTAACATGCGTTTTTCGATGCTTTGGTTCGGTGCTCTGTGATCCGCGATGCTACTGGAACCTTGGCAGGAGGTCACCCATAACGGCGGCGCCGTATTCACATGAGCGCCTAGAATCATTGGGCTCGCGGGCCAGTCGGCCGGTTTTCGCCGCATCCCCCTGCTGGATTGCGTCGGGCCCTTCCACTACAATTGCGCCCTCAACAATACCACGCGTGGCCCTCGGCGCCGATTGTCGCCTGGCGCGCCGCCCCATCCTCGCCGGAAGCCCCTATCCATGCCCGAACCCGCCTTTTTTACCCCGCAGTCGAGCTATAACAAAGCCGAGTTGGTCGCCTGCGGCATGGGTGAACTTTTCGGGCCGGGTAATGCACAGCTCCCCGTTGATAACATGTTAATGGTGGACCGCATCACCCACATTAGTTCCGAAGGTGGTGAGGCCGGCCGGGGCGAGCTCATTGCCGAACTCGATATCCACCCTGACCTCTGGTTCTTCGCCTGCCACTTCCCCGGGGATCCCGTGATGCCCGGTTGTCTCGGACTCGATGCGATGTGGCAACTGGTGGGGTTTTTTCTCGGTTGGCGCGGCAACCCCGGCAGAGGTCGGGCGCTGGGCTCGGGTGAAGTCAAGTTTACTGGGCAAATCCTACCCAGCCACTCGCTGGTGCAGTACCGCATCAATATTAAGCGCGTGATCGAGCGCAAACTGGTCATGGGTATCGCCGACGGCTCGGTATCTGTCGATGGCCAGGTGATCTATACCGCCAGCGATCTGCGGGTGGGGCTGTTTCAGAATACGGAGAACATGTGATGCATGAGCGAGTAGTCGTCACGGGGCTCGGCATCATCTCCTGCCTGGGCAACGACGCGGCATCGGTTCGCGATGCGTTGTTTGAAGGTCGATCAGGGATCTCCCTCCGGCAGGATCATGTCGAAGCGGGCATGCGTTCACAGATCGCTGGCACCCCGCAGATCGACCTTTCCGAACACATTGACCGCAAGCAATGGCGCTTCATGGGCGATGCCGCGGGGTACGCCTTTTTGAGCCTGCAGCAGGCTATCGCGCAAGCCGGCTTGACCGAGGATCAGGTCTCCAACCCGCGCACGGGCATTGTCGCGGGTTCCGGTGGCGCATCTTCATCCAATCAAGTCGAGGCGGCCGACATCCTGCGTGACCGCGGTATCCGCCGGGTCGGCCCCTATCGGGTAACGCAAACGATGGGTAGCACCGTCTCGGCCTGTCTCGCGACACCCTTCCAAATCAAAGGGGTCAACTACTCTATTTCCTCCGCCTGTTCGACCAGCGCGCACTGCATCGGTCACGCGATGGAGCTCATCCAACTTGGCAAGCAGGACGTGGTGTTTGCCGGTGGTGGCGAGGAGCTGCACTGGACCATGAGCGCGCTGTTCGATGCGATGGGCGCGCTGTCCAGCCAATACAACGACACCCCAGAGCGCGCCTCGCGCGCCTACGACGCCAACCGAGATGGCTTCGTCATCGCCGGCGGTGGCGGCATGTTGGTGCTCGAAAGCCTGTCTCACGCCACAGCACGCGGCGCGCAGATTCTTGCTGAGCTGGTGGGCTACGGAGCCACATCGGATGGCTATGACATGGTCGCGCCCTCCGGGGAGGGCGCCGTCCGCTGTATGCAGCAAGCCATGGCAGGGCTCGAAGGCAAGATCGATTACATCAACGCCCACGGCACCAGCACGCCGGCGGGTGATATTCAGGAGCTCAATGCACTGCGCACGGTCTTTGGCGACAATGCACCCATTATCGGCTCAACTAAATCCCTGTCGGGCCACTCGCTCGGTGCTGCCGGCGTACAAGAGGCCGTTTATTCGCTGTTGATGCTTCAGGATGACTTTATTGCCGCCTCCGCCAATATCGAGACCCTCGATGAGGGCGCCGAGGGATTGCCCATCGCCCTCTCCCGCGTTGACAACGCCGGCCTGCAACAGGTCATGTCAAACAGCTTTGGCTTTGGCGGCACCAACGCGACCCTGGTCTTTCGCCGCTTTCTAGATTAACTGGCTAGATTAACTGGCTAGATT
>CAYQUE010000029.1:0-17937 GCA_964420615.1 uncultured Alteromonadaceae bacterium
TTTTGCGGGTGCCTTTTTGGCGACGGCTTTTTTCTTCGCGGGTGCTTTTTTCGCGACGGCTTTTTTCTTCGCGGGTGCTTTTTTAGCGACAGCTTTTTTCTTGGCAGGCGCTTTCTTTACGGGCGTCTTTTTGGCTTTGGCCCTGGCAGGTTTTCGACTGGCCATGATGATGCAATTCCTCGTAAATTGACCCGGCAGGATTTGCCGTGCCTAATTGGGCACGGGAAGCTATCAGATAAGTACTCTCCGTGCTACCGCATAATGCCGAATTCCAGCGGATAAGGCGCTTATTTCAAGTGCGGAAAGCGATACAAGCAAAGGTTTTTCTTCGCCATGGATTTCCCGGATCTGACAGAGGCGCGTCTGCAAAGGCGGTACAAGCGCTTCCTCGCCGATGTGCTCCTCCCAGAATCGGGGGCTATCGCAGTGGTTCATTGTCCTAATACCGGAGCCATGACAGGCTGCCAGCCAGTGGGCGCCAAGGTATGGCTGTCTTTTCATACCAATCCAGCGCGTAAACTGGCATGGACTTGGGAGCTGGTTGAGACAGGCCATGGACTTGCCTGCATTCACTCGGCCCTGGCCAATCGGATAACGGCTGAAGCGCTCCATCAGGGGGTGCTGGCGGAACTAGGCAAGAAGGGAGCTCGAGCTCGGCCCGAGGTCCCCCTGAGTCATCATTCTCGGGCTGACTTTTTCATCGATGATGATCCCGGCATTTTTGTCGAGGTTAAATCCGTCACTCTGTATCTCGGTGCGGGAGAGGGCGCTTTCCCCGATGCCGTCAGTAGTCGCGCTCGAAATCACCTGCATGACCTCGTGGCGAGGATTGAGCAGGGATATCGAGCGGCGCTGGTATTTTGTGTGCTGCACGAGGCCATCAAGCGGGTATCGGCCGCCACGTCGGTTGACCCCGCGTACGCGGCCGACTTGCAATGGGCAATGGGTCAGGGTCTCGAGGTTTACGTGCTTTTCAATGACATTACAACGACGGGCATCTATCCTCGATACGGATCAAGGCTAGGGGGGGAGTCAGCATGCAAGACATGGCGATAACGCTCGGTCTGGCTGCCGATCACCTCGTTCCGTTGCAGGGGCGCTGGCTGGCCGAGCCAGAAACTGCCGTTGCCTTTTCTGCGTTGGCGGTGCGCGCTGAAGCGGCGGGATTTGATTTGCAGGTGGCTTCTGGCTTCAGGGATTACGACCGTCAGGTGCGCATCATTAATGACAAGTGGACGGGCCGTCGGCCGGTGTTAAATGACAGTGGCGAGCCATTGCACCGTGGCGATTTTGATGACATCGAGTGGCTGCGCGCGATCCTTCGCTTTTCCGCTTTGCCGGGTACTTCGCGCCACCACTGGGGGACAGATGTTGATATTTGGGATGCCGCGGCGGTTTCACGAGATTATGCGCCGCAGCTACTGCCCGCTGAATATCGCGAGGGGGGCGCTTTTGGTCCTCTGACTACCTGGCTGGACGCATTAATTGCCGCCGATGATGCAGAGGGCTTTTTCAAACCTTACGACTGTGATCGGGGTGGCATTGCCCCTGAGGCCTGGCATCTCAGTTACAAGCCAGTAGCGCAGCGCCATGAGAGGCTGTTGTCAGTCGAGGTTTGCCAACCCCTGTGGCGTGGCGATCCCGACCTGTTCGGGCGTCAGCATGAGTCGCTCCTCATGTGCCCAGTGCTGGAAGTTTGGGCTGAGGCGCTTTTTGCCCAATTTGTCGGTTCGGTCTAAGCACGCCGCGCGATTCTGACGCCATGCCGCGTCCGCGGAGCGGGTTATGGCTGCCATTCCGCGCAGCGGCGGGACACCAATACCTTTTTAAGCCGGGTATAGCGGGGTAAGCCGTTCTGATAGTCGGGATATGCCTCCCCTGAGATCAGTGGCGCAAAATAGTCCCGGCCTGCGGCGGTAATCCCAAAGCCATCTTTCGTAATAAAGCGCCGTGACATTTTTTTCTCGCGATTCGCCACCCGATGCAAAGGTGCCGTGCCCACGGACCAACGGTAGGGGTTGATTGACAGGCGTTCGATCGTGGGCATTACCGCGTTAGCGCCCTTAACCGCGAGCTCTACGGCAGCGCGACCTACCGCGGCTGCCTGTTCAACATCTGTTTTGCTGGCGATGTGTCTCGCCGCACGCTGCAAATAGTCCGCTACTGCCCAGTGGTATTTATAGCCCAGGTGGGTTTTCACCATGGTGGCGAGGAGCGGTGCCAGACCCCCCAACTGGGCGTGTCCAAAGGCATCGCGCTCGCCCTGATCTGACAGGAGCCTTCCATCTGCAGTACTGGTCCCCTCGGAAGCCACCACAACGCAGTAGCCGTTTTGCTCGACGCTGCGTTTCACTTTTTCCAGAAAACGCGCCTGATCAAAAGCAATTTCCGGGAACAGAATGACATGGGGCGCATCGCCGCGCTGTTGGGCTGCCAGTGCGCTGGCCCCAGCAATCCAGCCCGCGTGTCGCCCCATCACCTCGAGAATGAAGACCTTGGTCGAAGTGGCACACATCGATTCGATATCGAGCGCGGCCTCCCGAGTCGAGATCGCTACATATTTCGCCACAGAACCAAAGCCCGGGCAGGTGTCGGTGAGCGGCAAATCATTATCGATGGTTTTGGGAACGTGTATGGCCTGAACGGGATAGCCCATTTGTTCGCTTATTTGCGACACCTTGAGGCAGGTGTCTGCCGAGTCACCACCGCCGTTGTAAAGGAAATAGCCGATATTGTGCGCCTGAAAGACGGTAATCAGTCGTTCATACTCGGCGCGATTTTCAGCGAGGCTTTTGAGTTTATAGCGACAAGAACCAAAAGCACCGCCGGGGGTGGTTAACAGCCCCTCTATCGCCTTTCGGCTTTCCCGAGAGGTATCGATCAGATTTTCCTGAAGCGCGCCAAGAATGCCGTTTTGTCCCGCCAGCACCTTGCCGATGTGCTTAGGATAACTGCGAGCCGCTTGAATGACGCCGGCGGCGGAGGCATTAATCACCGGAGTGACTCCGCCCGACTGGGCGTAGAACAGGTTACGTTTGGCCATGAATGATGATCATGCGGGTATTCGGGAAAGTGCGTACGGTAGACCGCGGAGCACACAATGGCAAACGGTGCGTGCTAATCTCGCTCGAGCCTGGAGAAATCGCTTGTCCAACCACGTTCACATTCTCGGTATTTGCGGCACCTTTATGGGCGGGGTGGCGCTACTTGCGCGCGACTGTGGTTTCTCAGTCACGGGGTCCGACGTCAACATCTACCCACCCATGAGTACGCAGTTGGAGCACAGCGGTATTCATCTCACTGACGGTTTCGATCCCGCCCAGCTCGACCCGGCACCCGATTGCGTAGTGGTGGGAAACGCGCTGTCGCGGGGGAATCCGTGCGTAGAGGCGATGCTGAATCGGGGCCTCACCTATACGTCGGGGCCAGAGTGGCTGGGGCGGCACATCCTGCAAGACCGCTGGGTGCTGGCCGTGGCGGGTACCCACGGTAAAACCAGTACGGCGAGTATGCTGGCCTGGATTCTCGAGTGTGCTGGCTTGGAGCCCGGGTTTCTCATCGGCGGCATCCCTAAAAACTTCGGTGTCTCGGCGCGCCTCGGCAAGGGGCCCTTTTTTGTTGTCGAGGCGGATGAATATGACTCAGCTTTTTTCGACAAGCGGTCTAAATTTGTTCATTACCGGCCCAAGACGTTGATCATTAATAATTTGGAGTATGACCATGCGGATATCTTCCCCGATCTTGCGGCCATCGAAACTCAGTTCCATCACCTGATCCGCTGTGTGCCCGGAGCCGGCAGTGTCATATGCGGCCAGGGGGATGCCATTAACCGTGTGCTTGAGCGAGGCATCTGGACACCCGTTTCGCGCATCGGTGGTGATTCAAGCCAAGACGCTGACTGGAGTTGGCGTCCTCTCTCAGCCCAGGGAGATAGTCTGGAGCTACGCTCCCCTGAGGGCGCTAAGATGCAGCTCGATTGGTCTTTGATTGGAGACCATAACGCCGCCAACGCAACCGCAGCCGTTGCGGCCGCAGTGCATGTGGGCGTCTCCCCGGAGACAGCAGTGGCAGCGTTGGCGTCGTTTTCGGGCACCAAGCGACGACTGGAACTGTTGGCGAGTCCCCGCGGCATTGCGGTTTACGACGACTTCGCGCATCACCCGACCGCTATTAGCACAACGTTACGCGGACTGCGCGCCAGCGAACTGCCAGGCAAATTGATTGCTATCATTGAGCCGAGGTCTAATACCATGCGGCTGGGTCAACATCGTGATCAGTTGGCCAAATCTGCCTCAGACGCTGACCATGTGCTGTGGCTCGAGCCCGCGGGGTTGGAGTGGAAGCTGTCCGACGCTATGGCGGCCTATCCCGGACAGGAGGTGGCCGGCAGCGTCGCTGATCTCGTCGATCGCGCTTTCGCCTTGGCGACTCCTGGTGACCGTATTGTGATTATGAGTAACGGTGGATTTGAAGGTATCCACGGCCGATTGGTTGAGCGACTCAAGGCGGAGCCCTCACAGTGAGACAAGTCGAACAGTTTTATGCGGTGCTGCTGCGCAAGCCTTGGTTCGTGCTGTCAATACTCGGTGCTTTGTTAGTGGGGTCGCTGCTTCTGCTACCCAACCTGCGACTCGATGCATCGTCAGATTCGCTGCTGCTGCAGGGAGACCCTGATCTCGCTTATTTCCGCGAGTCATCTGACCGCTACGCGGGCGGTGAGTTTTTAATCCTGACTTGGGAGCCGGACGGACCGCTATTATCCCCGGATTCTCTCGAGCCATTGGCGGCTATGGTCGATGAGCTGGACGCCCTGCGAGGCGTCGAGCGCGTCACCACGCTACTTGATGTTCCGCTGCTCGAAAGCCCGCCGCTGTCGCTGACTGACTTGGCGAGAGCTGACAGTATGCCGACCCTGCGCGACCCCGATGTTGATAGAGCAATGGCGCTGCGTGAACTGACCACCAGCCCGATTTACCGCAATTTACTGGTCAGCGATCGCGGTGATTTAACTGCTGTTCAGGTGACGCTCGCCGCAGACGAATCGGCGGAAGCGCTGCTGGATCTCCGCGAGTCGCTTCGTCAGGCCGCCGCGGCGGGTGAGTTAGATGAGGCGGCGTTGGCACAACTGGACCAAGTGGAAGCTGATTACGACCAGGCGCTGGCGAGAATAGGAGCCGAGCGGGATCGGATGGTGGCCGCGGTGCGCGGGGTCGCTGAGCGCTTTCGGCCTTATGCGAAGATTTTCGTTGGCGGCGTGCCGATGATCGCCGCGGATATGATTGCCTTTGTGCGCGCTGATCTGGTGACATTTGGTTCGGCCATTTTGTTGGTGATGGCACTGGTGTTGTGGCTGATTTTCCGTAGTCTCAAGTGGGTCGTGATTCCCTTGGTGACTTGTGCGACGACCGCCACTTATCTGTTGGGGGTCCTTGCCGGCACCGACTGGCGCATGACGGTTATTTCTTCCAACTCTGTTGCTGTGTTGCTAATCGTCACGTTATCCCTGTCGATTCACTTGGTCGTGCGCTATCGGGAGCTGCTCCGAGCGGAACCTGAGAGCCCCCGGCGTGCGCTGGCGGCCGGCGCGGCGCGGCGTATGCTGGTCCCGTGTCTCTACACCGCGATGACGACCATCGTAGCGTTTGCTTCACTGGTGGTTGCGGGTCTACAGCCGGTGATCGACTTTGGCTGGATGATGACCACAGGCATCGTTTTAGGATTTTGTACGGCATTTACCATGGTTCCCGCGCTCATGGTGGTTCTGCCAGATGCACCCGCCGCCCAATCAGCGGCGTCCGACACTTCGTTTACACAACGCTTTGCGCAGATTGTGCAGCGCTATGGCATGGCGGTGAGTGCCGTTACGGTGCTGCTCGTGGTGATCTCGGTCGCCGGTATTCGCGTGCTCGAAGTGGAGAACCGTTTTATTGATTATTTTAAGGAGCATACCGAGATCTACCAGGGCATGGAGCTGTTAGATGCTCGTCTCGGTGGGACGATTCCGTTGGATGTGATTTTGCTGGCGCCTCAGGAAGCCGCCCCCGAGACCGTCGACGACCCGGTTGATGAGGAGGCGTCGGACTGGGAGGAAGACGGATTTTTTGATGACGCCTTCGGTATCGATTTTGGTTTTGGCAGTGAGGGGGCATCCTCAACCAGCTATTGGTTTTCGCTGCCCGGTCGTCAGTTAATCGATAAAGTCCATGCCATCATTGAAGCGCGAGAGGCGTCCGGAAAGGTCTTGTCATTGTCGACTGCGTATCAGGTCATGGATGGGCTTTATGGTGGTCAGCTGGGCGGCGTTGAACTCGCCCTGATCGAAAATAGTCTGCCGGAGGACGTCAACGAATCGCTGATATCGCCGTTTTACCACGCGGGCAATCAGGAAGTGCGCATTAGCGTGCGCGTCATGGAGACCAGCGAAAGTTTGCGCAGGGATGCTTACTTGCGGGAGCTCCGCGAAGACATTTTGTCCGAGACGGGCATTGCCCCCGAACGCCTGCGCTTTACCTCGCTACTGGTGCTTTATAACAACGTGTTGCAGAGCCTCTTTAAGTCGCAAATCCTGACCTTGGGTGCGGTTTTTATCGCGATTGGCTTGATGTTCTGGGTGTTGTTTCGCTCTCTTTCAATCGCTCTCCTCGCATTGGCGCCCAATGTGCTTGCCGCCGGGCTTGTTTTGGGTCTGATGGGGTTGGCGGGGATACCGCTCGATATCATGACGATCACTATCGCCGCCATTGTGGTTGGCATCGGCGTTGACGACTGCATTCATTATTTGCATCGTTTCCGTGACGAGATCTCCGTCGATCAGGATTACCGCGCCGCCATGATGCGGAGCCATGGCAGCATTGGCAGGGCGATGTACTACACCACGCTGACCGTGGTAGTTGGGTTCGCCATGCTCACGCTGTCCAACTTCACGCCAAGTTTATACTTTGGTGTGTTGACCGTAGTTGCAATGATTGCGGCGGTTGCAGGAGCGCTGTTGTTGCTGCCGCAATTAATTTTGGTGTTCAAGCCGTTCGGTCCGGGGCGCACTGCCTGATGGGGGGTGCCAGCATGGCCTGTCGGCCGCAGTGCGGCGCTTGCTGCATTGCTCCCGCAATCTCGCGCCCGTTTTACGGGATGCCCGAGGGTAAGCCCGCTGGCGTGACATGCGTGCATTTAACCGCAGACGCCCGATGCGCGTTATTTGGAGACCCGCGCCGGCCAGTGGCTTGTCGTCAGTTCGAGCCCGAAATATTTGTATGCGGCGCGGATCGTGACGAGGCGCTGGCGCTATTGACCCAGTTAGAAGCCGAGACGGCGCCCCGACCGCATGACTGAAATCGCACTTTTTCCCCTTTCTTCACAGCTGTTCCCTGCTGGGCGAATGCCCTTGCAGATTTTCGAGCAGCGCTATGTGGATATGGTGGCGCGCTGCATGCGCGAGGACGAGGGGTTTGGTGTTGTCTGGTTGAAGCGGGGATCAGAGGTCTCTGGGGGCTCCGTGGATACCCCCAATGTGGGCGACTATGGTACGTACGCGCGGATTGTAGACTGGGACCAGCTGCAGAACGGATTGCTGGGCATCACCATTGAGGGGCAGCACACTTTCGACGTGGATACCGTGTGGCGCGAACCTGACGGGCTGGTAAAAGCTGAGGTGACGCACCATGCCCCCCGGCCTCGCTGCGCGCTGCCGGATCGCTACACCGGCTTGGCGGAGGTGTTGCTGGGCTTGCTCGAGCACCCCCAGATCAAGCAGCTGCAGATGTCGGTCGATATTGACGATGCATGGCGGGTCGTTGAACAGCTGGCACAGCTGTTACCCTTTACTGAGTCGATCAAATACCGACTGTTGGGTCTCGAGACTTTGGAGCAACGGCTGGAGGAAATGGACCAGTTGCTCAAGGAAATCAGTGGCGAGGATCGCTGATCGCTATTGCTATAGTCGGGATTTGAGGGGCCGAAGGCATGGCTGCGCCGGTGACACGGCAGGTGTTTTCATATCAATAAAAACCCGGGCGGATAAGTGAAAGAGAGGGAACCATGTACGACCTGAAAATTTGTGGTGGCATGGTAGTCGATGGCTCGGGGAGTCCCGGTCAAATCATGGACGTTGGCATCATCGGTGACCGCATTGTCGCGGTTGGCGCGCTCACGGAACCAGCGGCGGAAGAAATCGATGCAACGGGGCGCGTTGTGACCCCCGGTTTTGTCGACATTCACACGCACTATGACGGGCAGGTGACCTGGGATCAGGAGATGGCTCCCTCCTCTTGGCACGGTGTGACGACGGTTGTCATGGGTAACTGTGGTGTCGGATTTGCACCAGCGGCGCCCGACCGCCAGCAGTGGCTGGTAGGGCTCATGGAGGGTGTCGAAGATATTCCCGGCAGTGCGTTGACCGAGGGAATGACCTGGGATTGGGAGTCGTTTCCTGAATATATTGACGCGCTGGAACGCTTGGATCGAACGGTGGACGTCGCGGCTCAGGTGCCTCATGGCGCAGTGCGTGCCTATGTGATGGGCGATCGCGGTGCCGCCAACGAGGCCCCAACAGAAACAGAAATTGCGCGCATGTCCGCCATCGTTGAAGAGGGGCTGAGAGCCGGTGCCGTCGGTTTTTCTACCTCCCGCACCATTCTGCACAAGTCGATCCACGGTGAGCTGGTGCCGGGCACCTCCGCCACCAAAGAAGAATTGATCGGCATTGGTCGAGCATTGAAGCGCGCGGGCCACGGTGTATTCGAAATGGCGTCTGACTTGCTGCCGGAATGGAACGAATTTGACTGGATGGGCGAGATGAGTCGCGAGACTGGGGCACCCGTCACCTTCACTGCGCTGGAGTCTCCGATAAAGAGCTTGCCCTTCAGCGATCAGCTAGCTGCAATGCGGGAACAGAATACAAAAGGTGCCAATATCGTGGCGCAAATTTCCATGCGGGGCACGGGCCTGATTCTCGGGTGGCGCGCCACGTTCCACCCATTCTCACAGCGCCCGAGTTGGAAGGCCATTGCTGACAAGCCATGGGAGCAACAGTGGCAGCATCTCTCGGATCCCGCTTTTCGAGCGCAGTTGCTGGCCGAGCGCGGCGAACCGACCGGATCGGACCTGCAACTGATTGCGGATCTGATGGAATCCGCCTTCTCCATGCAGTACGAAATGCAAGCGGGGTTCAATTACGAACCGACGGCGGAGGAGTCTATTGAACGCCGGGCGCAGCAGGCGGGGCAATCGGCCGAGTCTTACGCCTATGACTTTATGATGAGTGATGAGGGGACAGGAATGATTTATTTCCCCTTGCTCAACTACGCCAACGGCAATTTGGACTTTCTCGAGGATGCGCTGGATTCGGATGACTGCGTAAATTCGCTATCCGATGGAGGCGCACACTGCGGCACTATCTGCGATGCGGCGGCTACCACGTTCATGTTGCAGCACTGGGTGCGCGACCGGGACAGGGGAAGGATGCCGTTGGAGCGCGCTATCAAGCGCCAGTGCCACGATACCGCGAAGCTTTATGGTTTTCTTGATCGGGGTCTGTTGGCGCCGGGATATCTGGCAGACCTGAATGTGATAGACCTCGACGCCCTCCAGCTTAACCTGCCGACAGTTGCGTTTGACTTGCCCGCGGGCGGGCGGCGTTTGCTGCAAACAGCGGTGGGCTACGACTATACGATCAAGTCAGGCAGTGTCACTTTTCGCAAGGGGAGTGCGACGGGGGTTTATCCGGGTCGTGTTATTCGAGGTCCGCAGCCGGCTCCGTCGGAGTCCATCCACCGAGCGACTGCCAGCGATTCACGATAAGGCAAAACAGTTCGGCGGTTTTGCGAGCGTCATAAGCCGCCGAATGTGCTTCGCTGTTGTCAAAGGTGATTCCCGCGAGCGAGCAGGCTCTTGCCAACACCGTGTGACCGAAGGCCAGGCCCGCTAATGTCGCGGTGTCAAAGTATGAGAAGGGATGAAAGGGGTTGCGCTTCAGCCCCACTCGCTCGGTAGCGACATTGAGAAACCCGGCATCAAAGTGCGCGTTGTGACCGACGAGAATGGCGCGATTGCATTGGTGGTGCTTAACCGCATGGCGCACCGCGCTGAATAGCTCCCCCAGCGCAATGGCTTCCGGCACGGCGCCTCTCAGCGGATTTTCTGGGTCAATGCCGGTGAATTCGAGTGCGGCGGGGTCGAGATTGGCGCCGTCGAAGGGCTCGACATTGTGGCTATGGGTCTCTGCGACCACCAGTTCGCCTTCGGCGTTCATTGACAGCAACGTGACGGCGATTTCCAGAATCGCATCGGTATTGCAGTTAAAGCCGCCCGTTTCGATATCCACTACCACGGGTAAAAAACCACGGAAGCGATCTTTCAACAGCGGAGGCGAGGGGTCTTGCATCAACGTTATCGCGTCAGCGTCCAGTTAACCCTCTCACCTGCGCGGATGGGGATGAGTGCATCGGCGCCTAAAGCGAGTTCGCTCGGGATGGCTTGTGGGCTTTTGGTCAACGTGATGGTGTCGGTGTTGCGCGGTAATCGGTAAAAATCGGGGCCCCGAAAGCTGGTAAAGGCCTCGAGCCGATCCAGCGCGCCCTCGTCTTCAAACACTTCCGCGTAAAGTTCAATGGCAGCGTGTGCGGTGTAGCATCCCGCGCATCCACAGCTCGACTCTTTTTGCTGTCGGGAGTGAGGCGCGGAGTCGGTTCCCAGAAAAAAGCGCGGGTGGTCCGATGTCACCGCAGTCCGGAGTGCGGCCTGATGTCGGTCGCGCTTCAGTACAGGCAGGCAGAAGAAGTGAGGTTTGATGCCTCCCACCAACAGATCGTTGCGATTAAACAGTAAGTGGTGGGCGGTCACTGTGGCTGCAACGTGCCGGGACGCCGCTTCCACAAATTGCACTGCATCGGCGGTGGTGATGTGCTCGAAAACCACGCGCAACTCTGGGAATGCTTCGGTGAGTGGAGCGAGCGCTGTATCGATAAAGGCTTTTTCGCGGTCAAAAATATCGCAGTGGGAATCCGTGACTTCTCCGTGAGTGAGGAGCGGCACGTCATGTTTTTCCATGGCCTCGAAGACCGGATAAAGAGACTTAAGTGCCGTCACGCCTGCGGCCGAATTCGTTGTGGCACCCGCGGGATAGAGTTTGATGCCGTGGACATGGGGGCTCTCTGCCGCAGCTGCGACGACATCTGATGTTGTGTGGTCGGTCAGATAGAGCGTCATCAGAGGGGTAAAGTCATTGCCCTCCGGTACGCAACGCAGAATGCGCTCCCGGTAGGCCAGTGCGTCGGATACGGTGGCCACCGGGGGGGTCAAATTGGGCATGACAATCGCGCGCCCCGCCCAGCGGGCGACGTCCGGAACTGTCGTCGCTAGTGCGGAATCATCCCGCAGGTGGATATGCCAATCGTCGGGCAGGGTCAGGGTAAGCGAGGTCATGGCCTAGATCAGCTTCAAGATGGCTCCAGTGTAGCAGAGCGCGCTTGGAGGGCGCACGCTGTGTAGCGCCCGAGAGCACTCAGTCGTACACTACCGCCCCCCAAAGATTCACAGGTAACACTATGACGACGGTCAATAAAGTCGTTTTGGCTTATTCCGGTGGCCTCGACACCTCGGTAATTGTCCGCTGGCTGCAAGAGACCTATGGCTGCGAGGTGGTCACTTTCACCGCTGATATCGGTCAGGGTGAGGAAGTCGAACCCGCCCGCGCCAAGGCGCAGGCACTGGGCGTGAAGGAGATCTACATCGAGGATTTGCGCGAGTCCTTCGTTAAGGATTTTGTCTTCCCGATGTTCCGAGCGAACACGATCTACGAGGGCGAATACTTACTCGGCACATCCATTGCCCGCCCGCTCATCGCGAAGCGATTGGTCGAAATTGCCAATGAGACCGGCGCGGATGCGATTGCGCATGGAGCGACGGGCAAGGGCAACGACCAAGTGCGGTTCGAATTAGGCGCCTACGCGCTCAAGCCGGGTATTCGCATTATTGCGCCATGGCGGGAGTGGGATCTCAATTCGCGCGAGTCATTGATGGCCTATTGTCAGCAGCATGACATCCCCGTCGATTTTGCCAAGGCTCAGAAGAAATCGCCTTACTCTATGGATGCGAACCTGCTGCATATCTCCTACGAGGGCGATGTATTGGAAGACCCATGGTTGCCGCCTGAGGAGGATATGTGGCGCTGGAGCGTGAGCCCCCAAGACGCGCCCGATCAAGCGGAGGAGCTGACGCTGACCTTCGAGCGGGGAGACGTCGTAGCGATTGACGGAGAACCGCTTTCAGCGGCGACGGTATTAGCGATGCTTAATGAGCGCGGCGGTGCCAATGGGATAGGTCGTGCGGATATCGTCGAAAATCGCTATGTTGGTATGAAGTCTCGCGGCTGTTATGAGACACCGGGCGGTACTATTTTATTGCGAGCGCATCGCGCTATCGAATCGATCACTCTGGACCGAGAGGTAGCGCACCTTAAAGATGAGTTAATGCCGCGGTATGCGTCGCTTATCTATAACGGTTACTGGTGGTCGCCGGAGCGTCGAGCACTGCAGGCGGCGATTGATGACACCCAATCTGTCGTCAATGGTGAGGTGAGAGTGGCTCTGTATAAGGGGAACGTAACGGTGACGGGCCGCCGTTCAGCGGATTCACTGTTCGACCAAGCGATCGCCACATTTGAGGCTGATGGTGGCGCCTATGATCAAAAGGATGCCGAGGGTTTTATCAAGCTCAATGCGCTCAGATTGCGCATCGCCGCGAACAAGGGGCGACAACACGGCTAGGGACTCGGCCCGCTAGTGAGCGGGCTCTGGCGCCTGCGTTACTTGAGCGGAGTGTCCTCAGATCAATGCGCCGGCAAAAAGGTGTAAAGTGACGCCTGTGCGGCGATAGTAGCTGCGGCGCAACCAGCCCTCTTTACGGGGCGCGTTAAATAGGGCCGGGGCAGGTTCCCGAGGAGACAGCAATGAATTCCACTGCCAATATTCCGCCGACTCATCACGCTGAAGCGGAGATGTTTGACGTCATCGTCATCGGTGCCGGACTTTCTGGTGTGGGGGCGGCGGTCCGCTTGCAGCGGGATTGCCCTGACCGCAGTTTTGTTTTGCTCGAGCGCCGCGAGGCGATCGGCGGCACCTGGGATCTGTTCCGCTATCCGGGGATCCGCTCTGACAGCGATATGCATACGTTGGGGTATGACTTTAAACCGTGGGAAGCTGAAAAAAGTATCGCGGATGGTCCGTCGATCCTCAGCTACGTGAACGAAACCGCGGATGAGTATCGGGTAAGGGATCGGATTCGCTTCAACCAGAAGTTAGTTGGGGCAGACTGGTCTAGCGAGCGAAGCCAATGGCAGCTCACCGTCGAGACTCCCGAAGGCATGCAGCGCTATCGCTGTGGTTTCCTCATGATGTGCGCGGGCTACTACAGCTACGATCAGGGCTATGAGCCCGAGTTCGAGGGCAAGCGCGACTTTGCCGGCCAGTGGGTGCACCCGCAGTTCTGGCCGGAGCAGCTGGAGTTTGCGGACAAGCGGGTGGTGGTGATTGGCTCGGGTGCGACCGCGATGACGCTGGTTCCCAATATGTCGCGGCGGGCGGCCCACGTCACCATGCTACAACGCTCACCGACTTATGTGATCTCGCGCCCTGCGGTAGATCAACTCGCCAATTGGTTGCGATCGCTGCTACCCGCCCAGTTAGCCTATGACCTAGTCCGATGGCGCAATACGATATGGCAGCAATGGATGTATCAACTCACGCGTATCGCGCCCGGCGTTGTGAAGCGGTCGCTACTGAAAAAGGTGCGCGAGGAAATTGGCGATTTAGTGGATGTTGATAAGCACTTCACCCCCCGCTACAACCCCTGGGATCAGCGTCTATGCCTGGTCCCGGATGATGATTTGTTTCGCGCGATACAGTCCGGTAAGGCCTCTGTGGTCACTGACCACATCGAGAAAATCACGGCACGGGGCATTCAGCTGGCTTCGGGAGAGCATCTCGACGCTGACATCATCGTTTGTGCAACGGGTCTTGAGCTGGTGATTCTTGGGGGAGCTACATTCACTCTCGACGGTGAAGCCATCGATTTTGCTAATGAATGGACTTACAAGGGGATGATGTGTTCAAACATTCCGAACATGGTGCATACGTTTGGCTACATTAACGCTTCTTGGACGTTGCGCGCTGATTTGATTGCCACCTGGGTCTGTCGATTGCTGAACCACATGCGTACTGCGGGGATGTCGACGGCGACGCCGCGAATCAGTGATGACCTCAAATCTTCAATGAAGAGCCGTTTGTGGATCGATGATTTTTCTGCGGGGTATATGCAGAGAATGTTGCATCGGTTCCCAAAGCAGGGCGATCAGATGCCGTGGATGAATCCACAGAATTATCGTAAAGATCGCAAGATGTTCCGCGATGATCCGATAGAAGACAGCGCGCTTGTCTTAGAGCCATCAACTGCGAAGGTTGAGTCGGCTGCTTTGACCGAGGCCTAGCGATTACTCATGCCGTCAGCTGCGTTGCAGGAGAGCAGTGTCTACTGTCCCTACTGCGGCGAGGGCATATCGGTGTTGCTGAACCCTGAAGACGTCGGCGAGCATTACATTGAAGATTGTCAGGTGTGCTGCCGCCCGATTGAATTCAGTTTGCGGGAAACCGCATCTGGCTACCTCGAAGCTGAAGTGCGCTCCGACAGCGATTAGCCTCCGCGCTCATGCCGGCGCTCATCCAAGATTTCAATGCCATGAGATCAGTACCAGGAAATCAGTGCCAGGAAATCAGTGCCAGGAAATCAGTGCCAGGAAATCAGTGAAAGTCGCGTGACTGCACCGAGAGTGCCTGCAGGTGATGGCTGCAGTCTTCCAGCGCACTGGCAATAACGTGTGTAACGCCATCGCGTGATTCCACCGTGCCTTTTACTAAGAGTAGTTGCGCAGTCATCAGGCTTTGTCGATAGCGCTCTTGTATGGCTGGCCAGACAATGACATTGATATTCCCTGTCTCATCTTCAAGCGTCAGAAACACTACGCCTGATGCCGTGCCCGGGCGCTGGCGACAGGTGACTAGGCCGGCTATCCGAACAAAGCGTCGATTGCCCAGGGTCTCCAGCATTTTTTGTTGCCGACACTGATTAAAAGGGCGTTCGTGGCGTAACAGCGCCAGTGGATGGGCGCGCAGTGTCAGCCCGGTGCTCTGGTAGTCGGCGATCACATCCTCGGCCAATTTTGGTGGGGGTAGGGTGATTTCTTCAGGGCGGTAACGTGATAACTGCTTAGGTGGGAGCAGCGGACGATGCGCCTCCAATGCCATGGTTTCCCAGTGAGATTGGTAGCGATGACCGCTGAGACTGACAAGCGCGTCGGCAGCTGCGAGGGCTTCCATATCGCTACGATCGAGGGAAGCCCGTTGGCGTAAATCTGCCAGGTCGGTAAAGGGGCGGGTGTGGCGCGCATCACTGATTTGCTTGCCCGCCGAGGCGCTGAGCCCTTTAACGAGCCGTAACCCCAGTCTGATGGGCGGTGATCGGTTATCAACGCTAGAGAGGAGTTGATGGTCCCAGTTGCTATGGTTGATATCGACAGGCAGCACCAGAACGTCGTGCCTGCGGGCATCCTGTATTAATTGCGAGGGCGAGTAAAAGCCCATGGGTTGGCTGTTGAGCAGGCCGACGTAGAAGGCGGCTGGGTGATGGCACTTTAGCCAGGCTGAGACATAGGCGAGTAAGGCGAAACTGGCCGAGTGCGACTCCGGGAAGCCATAACCGCCAAATCCCTTGATCTGGTTAAACAAACGGTCGGCGAAATCGGAGGTATAGCCGTTATCGATCATGCCTTGTTTGAGTTTGCGCTCAAAGGTCAGCAGTTTGCTGTTTTTTCCCCAGTTGCTGATGGCGCGCCTCAGGGCGTCGGCTTCTCCGCCCGTAAATCCCGCTGCCACCATGGCGAGGCGAATAACTTGTTCCTGAAAAATGGGGACTCCGAGCGTGCGTGACAGCACTGACTCGATCGCTTTGCTGGGGTAGCTGATCGATTCTAGGCCGGCTTTGCGTCGTAGGTACGGATGAACCATATCGCCCTGAATGGGCCCGGGCCTAACGATGGCAATTTCAATCACTAGATCATAAAAGCAGGCAGGTTTGAGCCTTGGCAGCATCGACATCTGCGCCCGGGATTCAATCTGGAAGACCCCTAGGGTATCTGCCCGCTGTAGCATGCGGTATGTCGCAGCATCATCCTGGGGGATGTCTTGTATGCGACGAATGCTGGGATGATCCCGGTTGACCATCTCCAGTGTCTTGCGAATCGCCGAGAGCATTCCCAAGGCAAGGATATCCACCTTGAGTAAACCGAGTGCTTCGATATCTTCCTTATCCCATTGGATTACCGTTCGGTCCGGCATGCTGGCGTTTTCTACGGGGACCAAGTTGGAGATGGGGCCTCGGCTGATAACAAATCCGCCAACATGTTGCGAAAGATGCCTAGGGAACCCAAGGATTTCCTGAACTCTCGCTAAAAAATGCGTGGCGAGCTCGTCGGGTCGTGCGGCGCCTTGTTGTTGGAACCGGCTGGCCAGATCGCGCTCCCGGTTCCACCAGGCCAGAGAGCTGGCAAGCTCTTCAATGAAGTGAGTATCAAAACCCATGGCCTTACCGACATCACGCACTGCACTGCGCGAACGGTAGGTGATCACAGTGGCTGCCAGTGCGGCGCGGCGGCGACCGTATTTTTCATAGATGTACTGTATGACTTCTTCGCGTCGTTCGTGCTCAAAGTCAACATCGATATCGGGTGGCTCATCTCGCTCCCGGGAGATAAAGCGCTCAAATAACAACGAGACTTTTTCGGGAGATACTTCAGTGATGTGCAGGCAGTAACACACCACTGAATTGGCAGCAGAGCCTCTTCCCTGACAGAGAATGCCGCGCGATCTGGCGAATCGGACGATGTCATAGACCGTCAGAAAGTAATACTCGTATGACAGCTCGGTGATCAGGTCGAGCTCCTGATGAATCCGTGTCTTGATGGCTTCGGGAACACCTTCAGGCCAGCGTTGCCTGGCACCGATAGCTACCGCTTCACGCAGATAGCTATTGGCTGTGTGATTGGCGGGTACGACTTCTTCCGGATACTCATAGCGCAATTCATCGAGGCTGAAGTGGCATCTATCTGCGATACGACAGGTTTCGTTGATTAATGTTTCGGGATATAGCGAAGAGAGTGTTTCCAGTGTGCGCAGATGCTGCTGGCTGTTAATGAGTCGTCGCGGGCCGAGTTTTTGTATGGGCGTTTGGGTTCTGATTGCAGTAAGGATGTCATGCAGTGCTTTGCGCTTGGCGCTGTGCATTTGAACTTCACCGCAGGCCACCATCGGAACTCGCAAGGTTTGTGCAATGTGATAACGATGCTTAAAGCGCCGCCATTCGTCATTTCCCAACAGGCGGCTGACGCCAATCCAAACGCGGCCTTTGCATAATCTGGCCAGTTGCTGGAAGTAAACCGTCTGATTGTCAGTATCATCGGGCAGCAGGATGAGTAGGCAGCGTTTGAGATGGAAAATCACGTCGCGCAAATGCACGATGTATTCGCCTTTTCCGCTACGCCTGCGGGCACGACTGATCAATCCGGAGAGTTCTCCGTAGGCTTCGCGATTCGGCACTAAGGCGAGGAGGCGAATACCCTCGGTCAAAATGAATTCGCTACCAATAATGAGTTTTAAGTGGTGTGACTTGGCTGCGACATGCGCCTTAACGACACCGGCCAAAGAGCATTCATCGGTGATTGCTAACGCGTGATAGCCGCATGTTGCGGCGCGGTTAACCAGTTCTTCCGGTGCGGAGGCGCCACGCAGAAAACTGTAGTGGCTGAGACATTGGAGCTCGGCGTACACGATCGATTATACTGTATAAATAAACAGTATTTTAGCCATGTATTGCTGCCGGTGAAAAGGGGGTCGG
>CAYQUE010000029.1:18037-24880 GCA_964420615.1 uncultured Alteromonadaceae bacterium
TGTATAAATAAACAGTATTTTAGCCATGTATTGCTGCCGGTGAAAAGGGGGTCGGTTAAATGACGTAGACTGAGGTCAAACCTGAGTGATCTCGCCCGCGTCTATTGCGGCCTGCTACCTGTGAACAAAGTGAACAAAGAGAGCGAAGTCCTATGCATCCTGCGCATTATATTTATCGCGGTTTGATACTTGCCTTTGGTTGGTTTTTAACGGCCTGTACCGGTGTGCCTGACGGGATCGAGCCGGTAAGCGGGTTTGATCAGAACCGCTATCTGGGGACCTGGTATGAAATTGCCCGACTCGACCATAGCTTTGAGCGGGGGCTCACTGATGTGACCGCAACCTATGCAGTCAACCCCAATGGCAGTATCGCCGTGTTGAATCGCGGCTTTGATGCAAAAGAGGGCGATTGGCGCGCAGCCGAGGGTGTGGCGCGTTTTGTTCAATCGCCAGATATCGCTCACCTGAAGGTGTCGTTTTTTGGTCCTTTTTACGGAAGTTACATCGTGTTTGAGCTAGGTGAGGATTATGACTATGCCTTTGTGGCGGGATTCAATCGCGATTATTTGTGGCTGCTGGCCCGCACACCTCAGATCACTGAGGCATTGCGCGCTGACTTTTTGGCGCGGATCACCTCGCTCGGTTTTGATGCTGGGCAGCTAATATGGTTAGACAAGATTGGCGACAGCACGGATGCGGAAATCAGCAAGCCCGATCCGCTAGCCTGACGAAACGCCGATTTTTAGGCCAACAACACGAACGCTTTTGCCGGCTTTGTCGTGCAGCGGGCCACCGACTTGATGTGAAGTTGATGCCGGTCATTTGTCAGGCAAAGAGTCCGTGTAGATACCAGCGGCGATTGTGCCGGTCCTGATAGATCCAAATAGGTTGTTGTTGTGGTGTGCGAGCAATGTAGTAATCTCGACTGATCGGTGTGCGCCACCATTGATCCTCTATTCGTTCCGGACCGTGGATGATTTCCAATGCCCCATTCCAGTAGAGGCGCTGTGCTGCCTGATGAATAGGGTGAGGATCCGGGAGAAGCCAAAACGGTCGCTGGCCTAAAGCCATTGGGTCGGCCTCATGTTGAGTGCTGATCGCATGGGTTTCGATAACCGCTTCTTCCGGAAGGTGTTCTTGCCGATAGTCGAGGTAGCCAACGGCCTGTAATCCCAGTCGGCTGCGTAATCGGTCGGTCAGCTCATGCCGGGCAGCCTTGCTAATGCCGGTATGAAATAAGTCCTGTGGTATGTGCGAGGCTTCCTGCAGTTGCTCTGCCGAGAGGGTGAGCCCTTCTATCCCTTCGGGTAATGATTGGCTCTCGAGTCGCAGGCAGGAGAGATCAAACCAGCGTTTGGCGTGTTGTTGCGCTGTCTCTGAAAAGACTTTGAGTGATGGGGCGCTTGGGGCGTTGTCTGGTTGTAGTGTGCTTTTGGGTTGTAGATAGCGCCATTCAATGACACCGCAGCTGAGCTGTGTATTCATCAAGAAGCGGCAAAAGTGTGCCAGCAGACGTTCCATAGCCGGGTAAAGTTCTTGCCGGCTATGTACTTCAAAACCGAACCAGAGCGTGTCTTCAAAGCGCACGGGGGGCTGGAAAATAACGCTGGCTTCCTGCTGGCTTCCCGTCAGTTGGTTAAGCCATTTCACAAATGACGCACCGCATCGCTTGCCGATCGCTTGTAAAGGAAGTGAGAGTAATTGGCCGAACTGGTATATCCCGGTTTTCTCAAGACGTGCGACGATCTCGGGAAATTCAGTGGCAATCAAATTGAGTGGCAGGGGGGCCAGGCGCTCGGTTAGCGTTTGTTCAGGGCGGCAACGGGTATCGGCATCGGCATAGCTTAATACCCAGGCAGCGGTTCGTGTTTCTGCAACACCCATGGCGACCGTGAGTCCGCGCCAGTTCATCTCATGATCAATATGTCTGAGTAGTGTGTTCAGTCCGTGGTGTAGTTTTAGGCAGCTACCGATCTCAATTATCAATGCGTCGTCATGCCATTGCTGCAGGTGAGGCGAGATCCCATAGGCCCAGATCTTAAGTTGCTCTAGTAGCGATGCCTCTGCGTCAGGCAGACGATCCAGAAAGCGAGCGTTATGCTCTGCCAGTAAGGCCTGTGCGGTATGCATGCTCTGCCCTGGTAAGACTCCAGAGAGGCTGGCCTGTTCGTCACAGAGCAGCACGCGGCGATCAGCGACTACCACGGTTGTTGTATTGCCCTGCAAGCCTTGCTGCGCCAGCAATGCTTCCAGTGGCAGAGCATCAAAGCGAAGACAGAGCCATAGTGACATCACTGCATGATACTGTATTTTTATACAGTATCATGCAGTGATTTGAAGGTTCTCTATATATTGCCGTCTGAAAGGTTTTATTTCTGCGAAACTACGTGACGCTTCTTCAATCAATAGGGTGGTAGGCGCATGAATAACAGAGCGGCTGTTGGACAACCGTACGGCTCTCATCGCATGAGATTGCTAGGCTCGCATGAAGCTGGGACGTGCGGCGTTCGGCGCGCGTTATATCTATTGTGGTTCACGCTGATGGTGTCTTGCGGAGGGGCAGATAGTGGGCTCGCCACCGATTCGCAGCCGGTCCCTCCGGTTTCCGCCGAGCAACAGCGACTGGAGGATTTTTTCGCCCGCACCTGGGAAGAAGACCTCGTGCGATATCCCGCTAGCGCCAGTTACCTCGGCGTGACTGACTACCAAGATCAATGGAACAACGCTTCAGAGGCCTTTCAGCTTGAGTCTCTGGAGATCACGCGCCAGCGCCTGGTGTTTTTGGAGGGTATCGATACGGCAGCTCTCTCACCGGAGCGACTTTTATCGTATCGGTTATACCGGCTTGATTTGGAGCGCACATTGGCCGGTGCGCCATTCCGGCATCATCGTTACGTCATTCATCAGCATCGGGGGCCTCATACCAGCGCGGTGAGTCTGCTGATCAATGTTCACGCCATAAAAACAGAAGAAGACGCCAGAGATTACATCGCGCGTCTCACTAATTTGCCTGAGTATTTTGACGGCGTGATCGAGCAACTTCAGATCCGCGCTGACAAGGGATTTTATCTCGTGGATTGGATGATCCCCAAAATTACCGATGCGGCAAGTAACGTATTGCGGGGGGCGCCTTTTGACGACGATGCTCAGCCATCAGTCATTTGGGCGGACTTCACGAGCAAGATCGAGCAGCTGTCGCTCGAGCCTGCTGTCTCTGACGCGTTGCGAGCGGCGGCGCGGGCCGCCTTACTCGATGCTGTGCGACCCGCTTATCAGCGTCTGATCGCCGCCATTGAGTCACATCGCGAGGGCGCCACATCCGAGGATGGAGTTTGGCGTTTTCCGGAGGGAGATGCCTTCTACGCCAGCCGCTTGCGCGCCTTCACGACGACCCCACTCACCGCCGAGGAAATCCATCAGGCGGGGCTGGCTAATGTCGAGCGGCTTCATGGCGAGATGCGCGCAGTGATGGCTGAGTTGGGAGAGACCGGTGCCCTGGGCGATTTTTTTGAGCGTGTGCGCGCGGACGAGACGTTGCGGTACCCCAACACTGAGGCCGGGCGAGAGGCCTATTTGTCAGCTGCGCGCGCGGCCATCGAAGCCATGACAGCACGCCTGCCAGATTACTTCGGCGTGTTGCCCCAGTCGGCGTTGGTGGTGAAGCGTGTTGAGGCCTATCGAGAGCGATCAGCAGGTAAGGCGTTTTATCAAAGTCCGCCACCTGATGGTTCTCGTCCCGGTATTTACTATGCCAACCTGTATGACATGAACTCCATGCCCACGACTGATCTCGAGGCGCTGGCATTTCATGAGGGGTTGCCAGGCCACCATTTGCAGCGTGCGATCTCTGCCGAATTGAGAGATGTCCCTGATTTTCAACGGCATACGAGCTTCACGGCGTTTACTGAAGGTTGGGGACTCTACTCGGAGTATTTAGCGCGAGAGATGGGTTTTTATGAGGATCCCTACTCAAACTTCGGGCGGTTGGCGATGGAGTTGTGGCGCGCCGCGCGGCTGGTCGTCGACACCGGCCTGCACTACAAAAAATGGAGTCGCGAGCAGGCGGTCGCCTATCTCGTCGCCAATACGCCCAATTCCGAATATGACTGTCAGCGTGCCATAGAGCGGTATGTCGCGATGCCGGGTCAGGCGACGGCTTACATGATTGGCAAGCTCAGAATTATGGCGCTGCGTGACATGGCTCAGGCGGCGCTGGGAGCGGATTTTGATATCCGGGCGTTCCACGACGTGGTGTTGGGCTCGGGGGCTGTGCCGTTAGACCAACTCGAGGCGAATATTCAGGAATTCGTGCAGGCGGTTGCCGTTGGCCCTTGAGGCGCTCACCTGCCAGAATTGTCTTCTGGCGTGCGCTGACAGAGGCGGTATTTCTGTGATTTAGGCCCGGTGATCGGAAAAACCGATCGCTTTTGGCGAAACAATCAAGTTGTCAGCACGCTCCTCGAGTCACTACAGTGCACCGGTGAAGACTTACACCTTTTGTGAGGAGAGGTAAATGAAAACAATGTTGATGAAGACCGCCATCGCGCACACCGCGCTGGCGGCGGCACTGATTGCGGCACCGGTCATGGATTCAATGGCCCGCAGTACCCCCAAGAGCACACAAGCGTGGTGGCCCGCGAGCCTCGATCTGACGCCCCTGCGGCAGAACGAGCGTAGCGCCAATCCCGTGGGCGATGACTTCGACTACGCCGCGGAATTTGCCAAGCTCGATCTCGAGGCACTGAAAGCCGATATCGACCAGACGCTGACCACTTCGCAGCCCTGGTGGCCCGCCGATTACGGCAACTATGGCCCTTTCTTCGTGCGGATGGCCTGGCATAGCGCGGGCACCTATCGCACGGCGGATGGTCGTGGTGGCGCCGACGGTGGCCAGCAACGATTCGAGCCCCTGAACAGCTGGCCCGATAACGGCAATCTGGACAAGGCACGTCGCTTGCTGTGGCCGATCAAACAAAAGTACGGCAATCAGATTTCCTGGGCCGACCTGATGGTGTTGGCGGGTAATGTTGCTATGGAAAACATGGGCTTCAAAACCTTCGGGTTTGCCGGTGGCCGCACCGACGACTGGGAGCCCGAGTGGGTTTACTGGGGACCCGAAGCGAAGATGCTGGCCGACGAGCGCTACAGCGATGGACGGCAGTTGCGCAAAGGGTTGGCCGCGGTGCAAATGGGCCTCATCTATGTGAATCCCGAGGGACCCAACGGCAATCCTGATCCGGTCCTGGCGGCGCATGATATTCGCGAGACCTTCGGTCGCATGGCGATGAATGACGAAGAGACCGTGGCTCTCATCGCGGGCGGACATTCTTTTGGTAAAGCTCACGGTGCGCATAAGCCGGACACCTGTGTGGGACCCGAGCCCACTGGCGAGGCGATCGTCGAGCAGGGCTTTGGTTGGAAAAATACCTGTGGCAAGGGTAACGCGGAAGACACCGTTACGTCGGGTTTGGAGGGCGCCTGGACCGCGACGCCAACGCAGTGGTCGATGATGTATCTGGCCAATTTGTTTGCCTATGAGTGGGAGCAGACCCGCAGCCCGGCAGGCGCATTGCAATGGCAGCCCAAGGATGGTGCAGCGGCCGGTACCGTGCCGGATGCGCATGTTGCTGGGGTCAGCCATGCACCCGTGATGTTTACTACGGATTTGTCCTTGAAGTTTGACCCAAGTTATCGCGAGATCTCACAGCGCTTTTTGGCCAACCCCGAGGAATTTGAGCTGGCTTTTGCTAAGGCCTGGTTCAAGTTAACCCATCGGGATATGGGGCCGAGAAACCGGTATCTGGGTGATGATGTCCCCGCTGAAGTGCTCGCTTGGCAGGATCCCTTGCCGGCGCGTGACTACAAAGTGATCAGTGATCGCGATATCAGCAAGTTGAAGGACGCGATTGCCGACGCGGGTCTTAGCAATACGCAGCTGGTCAGCACGGCTTGGGCATCGGCGTCCACCTTCCGCGGCAGTGACATGCGCGGCGGTGCCAATGGTGCGCGCATCCGTCTGGCGCCCCAGAATCAATGGGCGATCAACGAACCCGATGCCTTGGGTGAAGTGATTGCGGTTCTGGAGGAGGTGCAGGGCGACTTTAACAGCGGTTTGTCTCGCGGTAAGCAAGTGTCTCTGGCGGACGTCATTGTATTGGCGGGTAATGTCGGAGTAGAGCAGGCCGCGGCTGAGTTCGGGGTGGACGTGTCGATTCCTTTCACCGCCGGGCGTGTCGATGCGACGGAGGGAATGGCAGATGTCGACTCGATGGCGGTACTCGAGCCGCGTCATGACGGATTCCGCAATTACATGGCGGATCTTGGCTTCATGACCCCTGCGCAAGCGCTGATCGATAAAGCCGACCTACTTAATCTGACCGTGTCCGAAATGACGGTGCTGCTGGGGGGCATGCGCGCGATGAACGCCAACGCCGCTGGTAGTGACCACGGCGTGATGACGGATCGTCCGGGGGTATTGAGTAATGACTTTTTTATCAACCTCTTGGATATGAATACCGCCTGGGCGCCGACTGAAGAGCCTTACATCTTCGAAGGTCGTGATCGTCAGAGCGGAGAGTTGAAGTGGACCGCGACGGAGTTTGATCTGGTATTTGGATCTAACTCAGAGCTGCGGGCGGTGGTGGAGTTTTATGCCTTTGACGAAAGTCGTCAGCGATTTATCAAGGATTTCGCTAGCGCTTGGACGAAGGTCATGGATGCTGACCGCTTTGATATTGATGAATCTGGCGCGGTGGTCGTTAGTGTGTCGCAGTAATCATCGTTGTAATGAAAAAGCCCCGCTCAAGCGGGGCTTTTTTTTGAGCTACTTCTCTTGGTCCTATC
>CAYQUE010000030.1:0-15645 GCA_964420615.1 uncultured Alteromonadaceae bacterium
TGACCCGACGGACCTCCTCGGCCTGCTCGATGATGGTCATGTTCTTGTGAATGATGCCAATTCCCCCCTCCTGTGCCAGCGCAATCGCCAAACGGGACTCTGTGACGGTGTCCATGGCGGCCGATACGAGCGGGATATTCAGTGGGATATTGCGCGTCAGGCGCGTGACCAGCGAGACGTCCTTAGCGGTGACCTCAGAGTAGCCGGGCAGGAGAAGCACATCATCGAAAGTGAGCCCTTCGTGTGCGATTCGGAGCATGTTGGCCTCGTTGTGCCCGGCCGACACTGAGTTGCCGTACCGGGTCTCCCCAAACGCGCTAGTATACAGAGGGGCCCTTCGTGCGACAATCACAGGCTTCCCGGCAACCCCAAAAAAAAGGCTTTTCAATAGTTACCGTGACGTATTCCGATCCGCACAGTCCGCCCACACTCTCAGTGAGCGAGCTCAATCGCGAGGCCAAGCACCTGCTTGAGAGCCACTTTGACTGGGTGTGGGTAGAAGGAGAAATCGGCAACTTCACTGCAGCGAGCTCAGGTCACTGGTACTTCACGCTGAAAGACACGGCCGCGCAAGTTCGCTGTGCCATGTTCCGAGGTGCTAATAGCCGCGTAAAAGTGCGCCCTGCCCAGGGTGACTCGGTTCGCATTCGGGCGCGAGTCTCTCTTTATGAGGGACGCGGCGAATTTCAGTTGATCTGTGAGCATCTGGCGCCGGCAGGTGCCGGTGCGTTGCAGTTGGCCTTTGAGCGCCTTAAAACTGATCTGGCCAACGAGGGGTTATTTGCGACCGAAGCTAAAAAAGGGGTGCCCCAGCACGCGGAGCACGTTGGTGTCATCACATCCCCGACTGGCGCAGTACTTCACGACATCCTGACCGTCCTCAAGCGTCGCAGCCCGCTGACGCGGATCTACCTCTTCCCTGTCCCGGTGCAAGGCGAAGGTGCCGCAGCGCAAATTGCGGCGGCAATTCATCAGGCCGACTCGTTGTCGCAAGACGGCGAATTACCCCTGGATGTCGTCATCGTCGGCCGGGGCGGAGGGTCACTGGAAGACCTATGGGCCTTCAATGAGGAAGTCGTTGCGCGAGCAATATTCGCCGCGTCGATACCTGTCGTTTCCGCGGTGGGTCATGAAACTGACTTCAGTATTGCCGATTTGGTCGCCGACGTCCGCGCCGCGACACCATCGGCCGCAGCCGAGCTGATTTCTGCAGACCAATATGAGCTCCGCCAACACGTCGACGCCTTGGGTGGGCGCATGCAGCGCTCACTATCGGGCAGACTGGCGGGCACCCTGAGCCAGTTCGCCGCCCTACAAAAACGGCTTCGCCATCCGGGTCATGCAGTAGCAACAAGAATAGACGCGCTGAAAAGGTTGAATCTTTCGCTGCATCGATCGATGCGAAGGCAAGTCGCGATGCGACACACCGAGCTGAGCCAGTCGTGCAGTCGGCTCCAAGCGCAACATCCGAGGCAACACCTCGCCGCGCTCGAAAAAGACCTCTGGCAGGGAAAAAGGCAGCTGGGCGCGCTGGTCAGGCAACGCCTCCAGCAGCTACAAACGGCGGTTGCGCACCAGTTAAAACTCTTGTCTTCACTGGGGCCGGAGCAGACCCTTAACCGGGGCTATGCGATCGTCACCGACCAGCGCGGCTTGGTCTTGAGGCAGCCAAGCGACGCCACCACAGGCGATGAACTTCGAGTGAGAGTGAAAGGCGGGGCGCTCACCGCAATCGTCGCGGGACACCCCGAGGATTAATCAGTACTTTGCGGGCAGCCGGGTATTGATAATGATGTGCCGACCCTCGAAGCGAATGTACTCTCCGATTGTCAGGTCCTTGAGGATCCGCGCCACCATTTCGCGCGAGGCGCCAACCCGGTCAGCAATATCCTGTTGAGTCAGCTTTTCGGGGATGAATAACGTGCCGTCACCCCGCTCTTCCGCTAGGTCCATCAGCACATTGGCAACGCGGCCATAGACATCTTGGAGCGCCAGACTTTTTACGTCGGCCGTTAGCTTACGGACACGACCGGCTAGGTTGCTAATGAGTTGCTTGGTAATGCCGGGATGGTCCTCGAGCACGCCCGCGAAGTCTTCCTTCATCACAATGCGAAACTCGGACTTCTCGACCGTCCTGACAGACGCCGACCGCGTGGAATCATCGAGCAAGGCCAGCTCACCGAAATAATCTCCGGGGCCGAGAGTATTCATAATGAATTCCTTGCCGTTCTTATCGCTGCAATACACTTTGACCTTGCCAGATTCGATCACAAACAGAGAATCCGCGGGGTCGTTTTCATGGATGACAACGGTATTCTTTGGAAAAGCACGCGTTGTGCTGCTCCCCTCCAGCGCCTTCAATTCTTCGTCAGACAAGCCGTGAAATATTTCCACTTGATCTAACATAACGATTGTGCCCCATTTTTTTTCCCAAGTAATGGCGATACTACCCCATGAACCCCGCGTCGCCTATCCCCACCCGGCCAGTGGCTTCGCTTCGCAGCGTTCACCGGTATACTCGAAGGCAGTAAAGCAGAGGCAATTGGCGTGACCGCTGAGACAGACCAACCAGAGCAGTGGGCGAGTCGAATATTGGCCGCGGCGGCGCCTTTTTTGGCGGCCATCCACCGACCTACGGTCAGCATCGAACCATCGCTGGCCGGGGACATCGAGGCGCTCGAAGATGCGTTGCTGCGGGTCCAAGAACTGCAACGCGCTCCCAGTTCGGATTTTCACCACGATCTGTTGAATTTGATTGGAGCGATTCGCGGCTACTCGGAAATGTTGTACGAGGACAGCGCGCTCCTGCACCCCACCCTGCAAGACGCTCTGCCTCCTATTTTAGTGTCAGTCAGTGGCACCCGGGTCACGCACGAAGCCCCGAGCCAATCTAACCAACCCTTACCCCTCTCAGATGCCCCCGGTGTCATCCTCGCGGTAGACGATATGCCGGAGAACCGAGAGCTGATCAGCCGGTTGCTGTCGCGGGCCGGCCACACGGTCATCTCCGCTGAGTCCGGGGAGGAAGCCCTCGAACTGCTCGAGACACGCGGCGTCGATGTCGTGCTACTCGACTTAATGATGCCGGGGATCGGTGGCGCCGAGGTGCTGAAGATCATGAAAGAGCACGAAGGCCTTCGCGCGACTCCCGTCATCATGATCAGTGGGCGCCAGGATATGGATCAGATTATCGCCTGTATTCAGGCGGGCGCAGACGACTACCTCCTCAAACCCTTCAATCCGGTACTGTTGCAGGCGCGCATTTCGGCGGGCATTGAACGTAAACGCTGGCACGACCGGGAGGAAGATTATCGTGAGCAACTGGAGCGTAATGAGCGCTTCATTCGGCAAACGTTTGGTCGCTATTTATCTGACGAAATCGTCGAGCAGCTATTAGAAGCACCCGAGGGACTCGAGCTCGGTGGCGACCTGCGTGAAGTGACGATCATGATGTCTGATATCTGCGGCTTTACTAGCCTTGCGGAACACCTCCCACCGCCCCAAGTCGTGTCGCTCCTCAACGGTTATTTTGAGCAAATGACGGGGATCATTTTTGACCATCAGGGCACCATCGACGAATTCCTGGGGGACGCTATCCTCGCGGTGTTTGGGGCGCCGCGCCGTTCCGAGAATGATCCCGAGCGCGCCGTACGCTGTGCGCTTGCGATGCGCGACGCCATGGCCACGGTGAATACGGCGAACAAGGCTGCCGGTCTCCCTGTTCTGAGCCAGCGCATTGCGCTCAACACCGGCATGGTTATCGCGGGCAACATCGGCTCGGAACAGCGCGCCAAGTATGGCTGCGTCGGCCACGCCATGAATGTGACTTCGCGGATTGAAGGTCAGACTGAGGTCAACGAAATCCTTATCGCCGATGCCACAGCCCGATTGTTACCCGCGGGCGTCTTTGAATTGGGAGCACCGCGCGAGCTGGTCGTAAAAGGTATTGAGGACACAATTCTGACGTATCCGGTGCTGGGACTCACGCAATGAACGCACAACCCCCGAGCATTCTTTTGGTCGAAGACAACGAGGTGAATCGTGCCATGCTGGTGCGACGACTCGAGCGTGCGGGGCACCGCGTGATCACTGCGAACGACGGAGAGGCGGCGCTGGACGCCATGCATACCCACCGGCCTGCCGTAGTTTTGATGGATATGAACCTTCCGATCAAAGACGGCTGGACCGCTTGCAAGGAAGCGAAAAACAACGAGCAAATAAGCCATATCCCCATCATCGCGCTGACTGCGCACGCCATGGAGGAAGACAAAGCCAAGGCGCTCGCGGCCGGCTGTTCTGACTACGCTACCAAGCCGGTGGACTTCCCTGATCTTCTGGAAAAAATCGCGGGCTGGATCGATGCGAACGCGTAACCCCGTCGCACAGCTGCGGCCCCGGCTCAGCCTGCGTGGCCGGCTGTATCTTTTCTCCGGCGCCATCCTCATTCTGTTTGCCATCAACGTGGGAACATCGTTATGGGGAAGTTTTGCGCGTAACGAGAGCTCAATCGCGTATCAGGAGGCCGTCACCGCCGCACAGCTGACCTCAGAACTCGAGCAAAACCTGCAAAACAAGCGACAACAAATTCTCGTGCTCGCGACCCTTCGGGAAACCACAGAAGATCCCGTCGAGAGCAGCGAACTTGATCAGGCGCGCGCCGACCTCGAGATTATCACCGAGCGATTGCGCCAGTTGGGGGGCTATGGGGGGACCGAGCTCGAGCCCTATTATCGGCGCCTGTTCGACAGTACCACCGCCCTGCTGGCGGAGTGGCGGTTGTTCTACGAGCAATACAATGATGTGGGACCTGCGTCTGACGTTGAATCGGCGTTGTCTTACAACAATGCGCAGCAGCGGTTACAGGAACTGGATCAGCGTCAGTCCTATGTTGCCGTGCAACGGGCGAGCGCAATCGACGCGACCATCACCCTCACAGACCAGATTACGGTAATCGGCTTTATTGGCTCTATCGCGATTACACTGGCGCTGGTCTTCGCCATGATCCGCAGCACCAATGCGTCACTGACTCGAATGAAACGGGGCGTTGAGCGTTTTGGATCTGGCGACCTGACCTACCGCATCGATGAGCAGCGCGACGCTGGAGAAATTGGCGATCTCGCGCGCACCTTTAACGAAATGTCGACCAAACTGCAGTCCGCCATCGAAGAAATGAATACCGCAAGAGCGGATGCCGACTCTGCCAACGCCGCAAAAAGTATGTTCCTCGCCAACGTCAGCCACGAGTTGCGAACGCCCCTCAACGCCATCATCGGCTACTCAGAAATGCTGCAAGATGAATTGGGTGATGGCACCGCCATTGATCGAGAGCAATTCCATCATGACCTCGCGACCATCATCTTCTCGGGCAAGCAGTTGCTCACCCTCATTAACGACATTCTTGACTTATCCAAAATTGAAACAGGCAAGATGCAAGTCAGTACTGAGGTCTTCAACCCCGCTGGTTTGATCGTTCAGGTTTGTGACGCGCTCTCGCCACTGCTACTACAGAACAATAATCGTCTGATACTGGATATTGATAAAGACAGCATGCGAGACCTCGACACGGATCGCGGCAAACTGCAGCAGATCATCACTAATCTGTTTTCCAATGCCTGCAAATTCACCAAGGACGGAGAGATTACGGTCTCAGCTCACATCAACCACGACCGCTTGATAATCGGGGTCGCAGACACCGGCATCGGCATGACGAAAGCCCAACAGAGCCGGGTTTTCGAGGCGTTCACTCAGGCGGAGTCGAGCACCGGCCTAAAATACGGTGGCACCGGTTTGGGCCTCGCGATCGTTCGGGAGTTTTGTCAGATGCTGGGAGGTGAAATCAGTGTTGAGAGCGAGCCTGAAAAAGGCGCGCGGTTCAAGGTTACGCTTCCGGCTGACCCAACGTCAGCTCCCGTAACCGCTTAAGCGCCTCCTCGCGCTTTTCGAGATCACTCGCCAGCGCTTCATTTTGCGCCGTCAATTCTGCGCGATCCTGCTCCAACTGCGTAATCAGATTCAGGACCCGCGCCAGTAACGTCAGCCTGTTTGCCGTACCTGGCGACGCACCACCCTGCTGAGACGAGCTGGCATTATGAGACGCGACAAGCAGGCTCAACAAAACCAATCCAGCCTCCGCTTCCTCGCCCGCAAACGGTTCATCCGTCTGGGCATGCAGCGTAAATTGGGTTCGTGCCTCATCATCATCGCCATTCGCCAACGCATTCATGCCGGCGCTGAAATGGTCGATCTGCAACGGCGCGGGGCAGTCACACGCCGTCGGGCCAGCACTCTCGCCCTCCCCGCTCCGATTGGCGGCGGTATCGCCTGCGCCCGCTCCGACAGGATTCATCCCGCATCCAGCAGTGAGCAAACTAGCGGTTATACAAAGAGTTGCAGCGACACGCGGCCAAAGAAGCACGTTGGAGATTCCCTTGAGTTTGAAAGAGCATAGCACCGCCGCGTGCCAGTGCCTACAACGCCGTGGGGACGCTGAAGTCGATGGGTGGCTGAAGCCGCACACACAACGTGCCTCGGGGCCATAACACCGAGCGCGAGTTCCGCAGTGAATTGAGGACAGTCCCCGCGGCGCGCAAAACCACGAGGCGCGGATTCAAATGTGCTTACTCGTGACGGAGGTGGGGAAAGAGAATCACGTCTCGGATGGAAGCGGAGTCTGTCAGTAGCATCACGAGTCGATCAATACCGATCCCCTCGCCTGCCGTGGGCGGCAAACCATACTCCAGGGCTCGGATATAGTCGTGGTCAAAGTGCATGGCTTCATCATCGCCGGCTTCCTTGGCCTCGACCTGTGCTCTGAACCGGTCGGCCTGATCTTCAGCATCGTTGAGCTCGCTAAAGCCATTCGCCAACTCCCGGCCACCGACAAAAAACTCGAAGCGATCGGTGACGAAGGGATCATCGTCGTTGCGGCGCGCCAGCGGCGACACTTCGGTCGGATAAGCGGTAATAAAGGTCGGCTCTCGCAACTGAGACTCCGCCGTCGCCTCGAATATCTCAATCTGGATTTTGCCGAGCCCCCAATTCGACTCGACGCTGATACCCAAACTATCCGCAACGCGGCTCGCTGCATCTCTGTCAGCTAAATCTGTCGTCTTAATATCCGGGTTGTATTTGAGTATGGCCTCCAGCACCGTCATTCTCGTAAACGGCTGATCGAAATGAAAAGTCATGTCGCCATATTTCACTTCAGTGCTGCCGAGTACCGACTGAGCCAGTTCACGCATTAAGACTTCAGTCAGATCCATGGCATCGCAATAATCGGCATAAGCCCAGTAGAACTCGAGCATCGTAAACTCGGGGTTGTGTCGCGTAGACAACCCTTCGTTTCTGAAATTGCGGTTGATCTCAAAGACTTTTTCTAACCCTCCGACCGTAAGCCGCTTCAGATAAAGCTCCGGGGCGACGCGCAGGTACATTTCCATGTCCAGCGCATTGTGATGCGTAATAAAAGGGCGCGCCGTCGCACCACCCGCGATGGGGTGCAGCATGGGGGTCTCGACCTCGACAAACTGGCGCTCGGCTAAAAACTGCCGGATAAATTGGATAGTTGCCGCACGTATGCGGAAAATTTCCCGCACTTCCGGATTAACAATGAGGTCTACGTAGCGCTGTCGATAGCGCATTTCCTGATCGACCAAACCATGGTATTTGTCGGGCAAGGGGCGCAGGGCCTTGGTCAGCAGCCGTCCCGCCTCCATATTGATGTACAAATCACCCTTACCACTGCGATGAAGCGGTCCAGATGCCGCCACAATGTCACCCAAATCCCAGGTTTTAATCGCCTGAACCGCTTCTTCAGAGAGTGCATCTCGATTCAAATAGAGCTGGATGGTGCCGGAGCCATCCTGAATCAATAAAAAAGCGCCGCGATTTCGGATGAGGCGCCCCGCGACCGAAAACCGCTCGTCAGCGACCTCCAACGTGACTTTATCGCTGCTCTCAAATCGAGCCTGTAAGTCTCCAGCCATGGCTGTGCGACGAAAGTCGTTGGGGAAGGCGGGGCCCTGCTCGCGCAACGCGGCCAACTTGGCCCGACGCTCGGCAATCAATCGATTCTCGGCTTCTGGTTGCTGCGACTTGTCCACGCTTTTCTCCATCACATCTGCACCTAAAGACCCTGCTTCAACGAAGCTTGAATAAACGGATCCAAAGCGCCATCGAGCACGGATTGAGTATTACGGGTCTCAACCCCTGTCCGCAAATCCTTAATCCGCGAGTCATCAAGGACGTATGAGCGGATCTGACTGCCCCACCCGATATCCGCCTTACTGTCTTCCATCGCCTGCTTCTCGGCACTGCGCTTGAGCATCTCCATTTCGTAGAGCTTCGCCCGCAACTGCTTCATGGCGTTATCACGGTTCTGGTGCTGAGATCGCTCGGTTTGGCAGCTGGTCACAATACCAGACGGCTCGTGCGTAATTCGCACCGCAGAGTCGGTGGTGTTCACGTGCTGCCCCCCGGCTCCCGAGGAGCGATAGGTATCCACCCTCAGATCGGCGGGGTTGATCTCAATCTCGATGTTGTCATCAATCTCTGGGGAGACAAAAACCGAAGCAAACGAGGTGTGCCTGCGACCCCCACTGTCAAAAGGCGACTTTCTGACCAATCGATGCACACCTGTCTCGGTTCGCAACCAGCCAAATGCGTAATCACCCTCGAACTGGATGGTTGCACTCTTGAGCCCCGCCACCTCGCCTGCGGAGGCTTCGACTAACGTGGTTTTGAAGCCCTTGTCTTCACCCCACCGAAGGTACATCCGCAGTAGCATCTCAGCCCAATCCTGCGCCTCTGTGCCACCAGAGCCAGCTTGAATATCGAGGTACGCATTGTTGGGATCAGTCTCGCCGGAAAACATGCGGCGAAACTCAAGCTGCTCCAGCAGTGTCTCTAACGAGGCGAGATCTTGCTCAACCGATTGCGCGGTATCAGCGTCATCCTCCTCAACAGCCAGATCGAGCAAGTCGCTCGCGTCGGCGCAACCGCCGTCGAGCGATTCTATCGTGGTAACGACAACTTCCAGCGAGGCGCGCTCTCGTCCCAGCGCCTGCGCTTTTTCAGGGTCATCCCAGACGCTGGGCTCAGCGAGCTCCAGCTCGACTTCTTTCAGACGGTCTTTTTTTACAGCGTAGTCAAAGATACCCCCTCAGCACGTCGGTACGCGCGCGGAGGTCTTTAATTTGGTTAACGAGGGGGGCTATTTCCACAATCACAGTTCCAGAATTCGACGATCACAATCGCAACCACCCCCATCGAAACCAAGCCTTATGGGGTGGGCAGCCCGGTGCGGGTGGCGCTACAGGGGCGGGAGTCTAAAGGGTTGTCCGCACTTGTGCCACAGCAGCACGCGGTACAAAGGCATCATTCCGCCCAGAAAGAGTCGATCACCAACTGCACCGTTCGATCACCCCGATAATCATTGATATCGAGTCGATACAAAGCGCCTATTGACTCAAGGGGCTGAGCCAGCCACTGCTCGGCATCAACGTTGAAGGCAATAGCCTCAATTTCTTTGCCGTCAGACTCGAGGGACAACTTCAGATGCTTTTCACCCACGATACGATGTCGCTTAACACTGAAGCGACCGTCAAATAACGGCTCGGGAAACTGCTGCCCCCAGGGGCCTCCCGCCGACAGCTGCTCCGCCAACTCGACGTTCATCTCTCCTGCCGCCAATGCCCCGTCACTGTCCTGGATTCGCTCGGGTGACTGATGACTCAATGTCTCAGCCACAACGCTATTGAGCGCTTCCCGGAAGGTATCAAGATCAGCTTTTGCAAGAGAGAGCCCCGCCGCCATGGCATGGCCTCCAAACTTCTCCAGTAAGCCGGGATGTCGCGTGGCCACCCGATCAAGCACATCGCGCAGATGCAATCCGGCTATGGAGCGTCCAGATCCCTTCAACATACCCTCATCGGCGTCAGCAAAAACCAGCGTGGGCCGATAGACACGTTCCCGTATTCTTGATGCCAGAATACCGATGACACCTTGATGCCAGGATGGATCATAGAGTGTCATGGCATAGGGCAGCTGCCCACCCGATAGATCCAATGCCTCGAGTTTAGCGAGCGCGTCCTGTTGCATGGATTGCTCAATATCCCGCCGCTCTCGATTTAAATTATGTAGCGCCTGTGCGTGCTGCCTCGCGGTTTGAGTTGACTCCGAGAGCAAACACTCGATGCCAATCGACATATCGTCCAAGCGCCCCGCGGCATTGAGCCGCGGCCCGACCACAAAGCCCAAATCACCCGCCGTCGCAGCGCGATGATCACGACCCGCCACTTCAAATAACGCTTCGATACCGGGCCGCGCTCTGCCGCTGCGTATGCGCGCTAATCCAGCGGCAACTAGAATCCGATTGTTGTGATCCAAGGGCACGACATCGGCTACCGTCCCTAACGCTACGAGATCCAGCGCATCGCCTAGGTTCGGCGGCTCTATGCCACGATCGGCGAACCAATTTCTCTGTCGCAACGTCGCGCGAAGAGCGGTCAATACGTAAAACATCACCCCGACACCGGCAAGTGACTTACTGGGAAACGCACACCCTGGCTGGTTCGGATTTACAATAACATCAGCGGTCGGAAGGGTATTGCCGGGTAAGTGATGATCAGTAATCAAGACGCTGATACCCAGCCCCTGAGCTGCGGCCACGCCCTCGATACTGGAAATGCCGTTATCGACGGTGATCAACAGATCGGGCGCCTGCCGCGCCGCCATTTCGACGATTTCAGGCGTCAAGCCGTAGCCGAACTCAAAGCGATTGGGTACCAGGTAGGCGACTTCACTCAGGCCCATTTGCCTCAGCACAGAAACGGCCATGGCACAGCTGGTGGCGCCGTCCGCATCGAAATCACCAACGATCAATACGCGCGCTTCCCCTTCTATCGCGTCAGCCAATAACTCAGCGGCCTCCTGAATGCCTTTCAGGGACGTGGGGGGAGTCAGTTGGTCGAGGGTAAGCGCGAGATCAGCCGGATTCTGAACGCCGCGGCTCGCATAAACACGCTTAAGTACTTCGGGAATCGCAGCAGCCTGGAGCGCTGGACTGATACCGGCGGTCCGCCGGCGTATCGTTGGAGTCGTCAGATACGGCACTGCGCCGCCATGTAGGCATGCACATCGGCGATATTGTTATCCAGCGTATGGAATCTTTCCTCACGATCGAACAAATCGCTGAGATGTTCAGGTAATGCGGGTTGCCGCCCCGTATTGGCTCGTTCTACCGCCCCGGGGAACTTGGCGGGATGCGCCGTCGACAACGTCACCATCGGTCCCTCATCGGGACGCGTGCAGGCGCGCGCCGCTTTAGTGCCAATCGCCGTATGTGGATCGACGAGCTCGCCCGTGCGCTGCCACAATGCTCGAATCTCTTCGCAGGTTTCGTCATCGGTCACGCGCGCACTCGAAAATAATCCTCGCGCTTTGGCGAGCGCCGCATCCGATAATGTAATCTGTCCTGCGGAAAAATCAGCCATCAATTGGGCGATTTGCGCTGCGTCCCCATCGTAGAGGTCGTACAGTAGTCGCTCAAAGTTCGAGGAAATCGAAATATCCATGCTGGGCGACAAAGACGCTTCGATCGGTTGCCGTGCATACGTGCCCGTCGTCAGCATGCGATGCAGCACATCATTGCGGTTGGTCGCTATTACTAAATTGTTGATCGGTAACCCCATCCGATTGGCCAGGTAACCCGCATAGATGTCGCCAAAGTTTCCCGTCGGCACGGAAAAATTAACCGGCCTGTCGGGACCGCCGAGTGCGAAAGCGGCATAAAAGTAATAAACGATCTGGGCCATGATGCGGGCCCAGTTGATCGAATTCACGGCGACCAGTGACCTTCTCTCGGGGAGAAAGGCCTCAGCAACAAAACTGGCCTTTACCAGCGCCTGGCAGTCGTCAAAATTGCCTCTTATCGCGAGATTGTGAATGTTGTCGCCACTCACCGTGGTCATTTGCCGCCGCTGTACATCGGATACCCGCCCATCGGGGTAAAGGATGAAAATATCAACGTGCTCGCAGTGCCGACATCCTTCAATGGCCGCGCTCCCCGTGTCACCGGAAGTGGCGCCCATAATCACCACCCTCTCGCCGCGCCGACTTAGCACGTGATCGAGCAACCGCCCCAGTAACTGCAGCGCAAAATCCTTGAAGGCAAGCGTGGGCCCGTGAAAAAGCTCTAGTAGCCACTGGTCATGATCCAGCTGCTTTAGAGGCGCGACCGCCACGTGGCGAAAGTCCCGATAGGATTCATCGACCAACTGCGCGAGTGTTTCGCGATCTATGCACCCGTCAACAAAAGGCGCGATCACCGTGGTCGCAAGCTCTGTATAGCTCAGGCCGCGCATCGCCTGCAGCTCGGCAGGGCTGAAATGCGGCAAGGTTTCGGGCAGGTACAAACCACCATCATTAGCCAGGCCGGCCAGCAGCACGCCCTCGAAATCGAGCGTGGGCGCCTGACCGCGGGTACTGAGGTAACGAATACTCACTCCCACCCTCCTCGCATCACAGTTGCATCAACGCTCGAAAGACTCAACGCGCAACAAGGCAAAATCGGGTTGCACGTTTTCCAGTGCAGTCATCTCCGCGACTGCCTCATTGATTACGGAAGCAGGGGCCACATGGGTCAGCATAACAATGGGGACGTTAGTGTCATTTTCCTGTGAAGCCTTTTGCACGAGTGACTCAATGCTCACCCCGTGACTCGCGAGGATTCGCGTGATGTCAGACATAACGCCGGGAACATCTGTCACTGTCAGTCTGACATACCACTCGCTGGTGATATCGGCTGCAGGCACGAAAGGCTTCGGGCTCAGCTGCTCTGCGGGTACGCCCAGTGCCGGCCCGCCAGCGCCTCCACTGCGCGCGATATCGACTAGGTCAGCGCACACCGCCGAGGCGGTCGCAGCACCACCGGCGCCGGGCCCGACCAGCACCAGCTCACCGACCGCATCTCCTCGGACCATCACCGCATTCAACACGCCGTCCACTGTCGCAAGTTGGTTCTGCTCAGGGACCAGCGTCGGATGCACGCGCATCTCAATGCCGAGAGCGGTATTACGCGCAATGCCCAAATGTTTGACGCGGTAACCCATGGCGGCCGCGTAATCGAGATCCTGCGGCGTCACTGCCTGAATGCCCTGCTTGTAGGGGGCATCAATGCTGAGGGGGATCCCGAACGCGAGCGACGCCAGAATCACTAGCTTGTGCGCTGCATCAGTCCCATCAATATCAAATGTAGGGTCGGCCTCGGCGTAACCCAATGCTTGCGCCTCAGCAAGCACGTCATCAAAGGCACGCCCCTTGGTACTCATCTCTGTCAAAATGAAGTTGCCGGTGCCGTTGATGATACCCGCGACCTCTTCAATCCCGTTGGCAGCCAAGGCCTCGCGTAAGGTCTTAATGACAGGAATACCGCCAGCAACGGCAGCCTCAAAACGGATTTCGACTCCGGCCGCCTCGGCTTGCCGAACTAGCGCATTGCCATGTTCCGCAATCAGCGCCTTGTTGGCCGTGACCACATGTTTGCCCTGCTCAATAGCCAGAGCAATCAGTTCATGTGCGACCGTTGTACCGCCGATCAATTCGACCACGACATCGACATCAGGGTCACGCGCGACGTCGAGCACATCCCGGCTGACTCGGGCGGGCCCATAATCGTGGCCCTCATGTTCACGCCGAGCGCCCACGTGGACGACCTGAATCGGCCGCCCGCATTGCGCCTCGAACGAGGCAGCTTGCGCGTTGAGAATATCGAGCGTTGCCGCACCGACAGTGCCTACACCGCAAATCCCCACTCGTAAGGGCTGGGTCATGCTGACAGGCTCTCGGACGCCGCGGGCGGACCCTGGCGGAGCACGCGCTTAATGCCCCTGATCGCCTGTCGCGTGCGGTGCTCGTTTTCAATCAAACCGAAGCGGACAAAACCCTCGCCGTACTCCCCAAACCCGATCCCCGGGGAGACAGCGACACCACCACGCTGCAACAGCAGCTTGCTGAATTCAATCGACCCCATGTGCCGGAACGCCTCAGGGATTTCCGCCCATACGAACATGGTCGCCTTCGGCGGTACCACCGGCCAACCCGCCTCATTCAGACCCTGACAAAGCACATCGCGTCTCCGGCGGTAGGTTTCGCAAATATCAGTGACGCACTGTTGATCGCCTTCCAAAGCGGCGATCGCCGCTACCTGAACCGGCGTAAAGATGCCGTAGTCCAGGTAGGATTTGAGGCGAGTGAGCGCGGCAATCAGCTCGGGGTTGCCGCAGCAAAATCCGACCCGCCAACCCGGCATGTTGTAGCTCTTAGAGAGCGTAAAGAACTCGACGGCGATATCGCGCGCACCCGGTACCTGCAGAATGCTGGGTGCCTTGTAACCATCGAACACCAGATCGGCGTAGGCCAGATCATGGACTACCCAAATCTCATGCTGACGCGCAATCTCGACTACCCGCTCGAAGAAAGATAGCTCAACGCAATGCCCAGTGGGGTTGGAGGGAAAATTGAGCACCAACATTTTTGGCTTCGGGTAGGTATTGCGAATCGCCTGCTCCAGCTCATCGAGAAAGCCCGCCTCGGACCGCATAGGCACGTGGCGCAGATCCGCACCTGAAATCACAAATCCATAGGGATGGATGGGGTAGCTCGGATTCGGCACTAAAATCGCGTCACCCACTCCAGTCGTAGCAAGTGCGAGGTGGGCCAATCCTTCCTTGGAGCCGAGCGTAACGATCGCCTCGGTTTCCGGGTTCAGGTTGACGTCGTAGCGTGTTTTGTACCAGTTACAGATTGCCCGGCGCAGCCGCGGTATGCCTTTTGATTGGGAGTAACGATGGGTATCGGCACGGGGAACGGTATCACGCAATTTTTCAACAATGTGGGCCGGCGTCGGTTGATCGGGATTACCCATTCCGAAGTCGATAATATCCTCGCCCCGGGCACGCGCCGCTTGCTTCAACTCACCAATAATATTGAAGACGTAAGGGGGTAATCGCTCGATACGCTGAAAATGAGCATCCACAATCGCAGTCTCTTATTGGGGGCTAATCAATTAAGACCGAGCGTCGCGGCAAGGTCCGCCGCTGGACGATAGCCAGGAATCATCAACCCGGAACTGGTAATAATCGCCGGCGTACCCGATACGCCCATTGACTGCCCCAGCTGATACTGCGCGGCTACCGGGTTATTCGCGCATTCATTGAGGGGCATTTCCACACCCGCCTTTAAATCGGTGAGCGTGGTCTGCTGGTCTTCTGCACACCAGGCGGTCGCCAGCTTTTTGGCACCGTCAGATTCGACCCCGCCCCGGGGAAACGCTAGGTACCGCACCTCGATACCCCTAGCATTCAGCTCGTCGACTTCCCGGTGGAGTTTCTGGCAGTAAAAGCAGGTCACATCCGTAAAAACAGAAATGTAATCCCGCACTTCTCCCTCTGGCGAAAATACCACCATGTCGTCAACGGACACGGCGGCCAGTTGCTCCTTGCGGGCCACCGAGCGCCGCTCTTCAGTCAGATTGACCGCACCCGCCGCACTGGTCTGGTGGAGATCTCCATTCAGGAAAAAATACGCGCCGTCATCCGTGGCATAAATCATGGGGCCATTCTGGATCTGGACTTCCACGATCCCCGG
>CAYQUE010000030.1:15745-24481 GCA_964420615.1 uncultured Alteromonadaceae bacterium
TGGCGACCCGGAAACCGGAGAACCGTTGCGGGGCGAGGCGCGCGTCCATATAGAGGGCGAAAGTGTAAAGGATCGGTCCGCGTACCGCGACCGACCCCCTACCAGAAAAACGACGTTATTGCCCGGGCACCAAACCGCCAGCCCGGTATCGCCATCAGGAAGAGAGCTTTTCTTTGATGCGTGCCGCCTTGCCCGACAACTCGCGCAAGTAATACAACTTGGCCTGACGAACGTCGCCGCGACGCTTCACCGTCACGCTGTCTACCAGCGGGCTGTAGGTTTGAAAGGTACGCTCGACGCCGACACCATGAGAAATCTTGCGCACGGTAAAGGCCGAATTCAGGCCGCGATTGCGCTTACCAATACAGACGCCCTCGAAAGCCTGAAGACGCTCCCGATTGCCTTCTTTCACGCGGACCTGCACAACCACGGTGTCACCCGGCGCGAAATCAGGCACTTCCCGGTTCATTTGCTCGGCATCAAGCTCGGCAATAATTTTGTTGGTGCTCATTACCTTCTCCCGTCGCCGCCCCACGGCGGTCGACCTGTTCAATCTGTATTGTCTGTGTCGATGCGCCACCCCCGCTCAAAATGGGTTCGGCATACACCGTTTGCCGCCAACTGCGCTGGGTATCAGCTTAAAACGCAGGGTGGCTCTTCAGAGAGGGCGCGATGATACCCGCTAGAATCCCGCTTGTCTGCCCCTCTTTTGTTGTTAAAGATCCCATTTCTCCAGCAATTCCCGGTCAGAGGGGGAGACCTGGTCCCACGCCAGCAAATCCGGGCGGCGATCGAGGGTTCTGCGCAGCGCCTGTGCTCGCCGCCAACCCGCAATCGCGCCGTGGTCGCCGCTCAGTAATACCTCCGGCACCCCGTCGCCCTCAAAGATCTCCGGTCTCGTGTAATGGGGGCAATCTAAAAGCCCGTCCGAGAATGAATCCTCGGGAGCAGAATCCGCGTGACCCAGCACCCCGGGTAACCACCGAATGACCGCGTCCATTAACAACATCGCCGGTAATTCACCCCCGCTCACCACAAAATCGCCGACCGAGATTTCTAGATCAACGTGTCGTTCGATAAAACGCTCGTCGATCCCCTCATATCGCCCCGCCACCAGAATCAGGCGCTCTTCGGCGGCCAGCGTTTGTGCAATGTTCGCAGTTAAAGGACGACCCTGCGGACTCAGTGATACCACTTTGGCGGCGCCGCCCAGCGCCTGCTGCGCGCTGGCCAGCGAGGCAGCGAGAATAGGGGCCTGCATGACCATGCCTGGTCCACCGCCGTAAGGGCGATCATCGACCGTACCATGCCGGTCCGTGGCCTCATCTCGAGGATCCTGCAAATGCAGCTGACATACACCCGACTGAAACGCCCGGCCGGTAACCCCCCATTGGGTCAGCGCAGTAAACATTTCGGGAAACAAAGTGATGACCGCGAATTGCAGTGCCCGCGGGGTTTCAGAGGTCGACATACCAATCCACCAGAATTCGCCCTCGCTCTAGATCAACATCGGTCACTACCTGATCGGGAATCCAGGGCACCAAATGCTCTTTTGTATCGACGCTCGTCTCACTGGGTTCAACCACCAATACGTCGTTAGCACCGGTTTCCATCAAGCGTTTAACTGCGCCCAGTAATACCGTGTCATCCCCCTCAGTGCACCATACCTCGAGCCCAACTAGGTCCCGCCAGTAATAATCTCCCGGCATTGCCTTGGGGAACAATGCCTCCGGAACTCCAATTTCTGATCCGACCAATGCCTCTGCCGCGGTGCGATCAGCGGCAACATCGAGGTGGGCGATAAAGCCCTTACCCTGACGCTGCAGCGTGTCGATATGCACTTTAGTCCGCGTCAGCGCGACGTCGCCGGCGCTCGGGGAAGAATGTCGATACAGGTAGAGATTAGAGAATTGATCGAGCAGGGCCGGGTCGTCGAGCCTGAGCCGCAGACGCACCCACCCCTTAATGCCGTAGACACCGACGATATCGGCGAGCGTGAGAAAATCAGCGTTGGGGGTCGGGGAATCCTGCATCGACCCCTCCTGCCGAATGGGAAATGGCTCAGGCGGCGGTTGCCGCTGCGCCTGACTGGAATTCCTTGATCAGCTTCTGAACGCGAGGGGACACTTGAGCGCCTTTGGCAACCCAGTTATCGACCTTGTCCACATCAATACGCAGGCGTTCTTCCTGACCGCGCGCGATCGGATTAAAAAATCCTAAACGATCGATAAACCGTCCGTCCCGCGCCTCTCGTCTGTCTGCCACGGTGACGTGGTAGAAAGGCCGCTTCTTGGATCCACCCCGAGATAACCGGATGACCACCATAGTTCTATGTCCTCAAATCCTGATCCGGCCGCCGATATACGGTGGCCATTCGCAAAAGATCGCGGAGGATACAGCAAAGCTCCCCAGCTGAAAAGGTGCAGTCTGACCAGCTTTTAGCGCCTTTCCGGGCATTAGCGGCGCGGAAATCCCGGCGGTAGTCCGCCTCCAGGCCCGCCAGTCATGCCGCCCAGGCCGCGCATCATTTTCTGCATGCCGCCGCCCTTCATCTTTTTCATCATCTTCTGCATTTGCTTGTGCTGTTTCAGCAGGCGATTGAGGTCCTGAACCGCCGTACCCGATCCCGTGGTGATCCGGCGCTTGCGCGAGCCGCTGATAAGGTCCGGATTTCGTCGTTCCCGGGGAGTCATCGAGTTAATCATGGCCTCCATGCGAACGAACTGCTTGGTATCCACGCTTTGCGCCGCCTGGGCCATTCCCCCCATGCCCGGCAACTTTTCGAGCATGGCGCCCATACCGCCCATATTTTTCATTTGCTGAAGCTGCTCACGGAAGTCCTCAAGGTCGAATCTACCGCCTTTTTGCACCTTGGACGCAAGCTTCTGCGCCTTCTTGTGATCGACCTTGCGCTCTACTTCCTCAATGAGGGAGAGCATGTCGCCCATACCCAAAATCCGCGAGGCAATCCGGTCGGGATGGAAGGGATCCAGCGCATCGGTCTTTTCGCCGACACCGAGAAATTTAATCGGCCGCTCGGTAACCATGCGCACCGAGAGCGCAGCACCACCGCGGGTATCGGCATCGACCTTGGTTAGGATCACACCGGTCAGCGGCAACGTCTTCCCAAAAGCGCGTGCCGTATTCGCCGCATCCTGACCTGTCATCGCGTCCACGACAAAAAGCGTTTCTATCGGCGAAACCGCCTCATGCAGCGCCTTGATTTCATCCATCATCTGCTCGTCGATCGCCAGTCGACCCGCGGTATCAACCAAAAGCACGTCGGAAAACGCAACGCGTGCATTCGCTATCGCCCGCCGAACAATGTCGACCGGTGCTTCCGTGGGCTCACTGGGTTCAAAGCGGGCGCCCACTTCAGCGGCGAGCGTCTGTAGCTGGTTGATGGCGGCGGGGCGGTAGACATCAGCGCTGACGACCGAGACTTTCTTGTCTTCCCTCTCAATCAGATAACGCGCCAATTTAGCGACCGACGTTGTCTTACCGGCACCCTGCAGTCCGGCGACCATGATCACGGCAGGTGGCTGGGTTGCGAGGTTCAGGGCTTCCCCCTCCCCACCCATCACCGCCTGTAGCTCGGCCTGAACAATTTTAAGGAAAGACTGCCCGGGAGAGAGGCTCTTCGCCACTTCGACACCCACGGCGCGATCTTTGACGCGGTCGGTGAAGGTCTTCACAACCGGGAGGGCAACATCTGCCTCCAACAACGCCATGCGCACGTCCCGCAACGTATCGCGGATGTTGTCTTCGGTCAGCTTGGACTTACCCGAGATCGCTTTGAGGCTACTGCCGAGACGATCACTCAAAGATTCAAACATGCTTTTGTTACCTGATCGGGGATACCCAACGTTGTTCAGAACCGCGTAGTATAAGGACGCAATGAAAGATACCCAAATAGTCTCGGGCCGAATCGTTCAGAGGGAGCGCACATGGATTCCATGCCCAGCTTGCTGAGCGCAGGACTCGCCATTCTGGCAGCGCTTTTGTATCTGCTCAGCGTCTGGCGCCAGGTGCTGAATCTAGAGGCGGGGGAGCGCAACCAGCGCCGACAAATTGCCCTGATGGGGGCCGCCGCACTGGTTGCACATGCGCTGGCGGCCTACCTACCGACGCAGGAAGGCGCCTCGGGTCTAGGGTTTTATCGCGTCGCCTCGCTGATGTTCCTTAGCATGGGCGTGATCAGTCTGATTGCGCTGGTGGCACGCCCGCTTCACACCTTGCTCATCGTGCTGTTCCCTCTGGCGGCACTATCGATTCTGGTTGCGACCTTTGCCCCGGACACGAGTAGACCGATGCGCGATCTCCCCACCGGGATTCTGTCGCATGTGTCTGCTTCCATCATCAGTTTTGCGGTGCTGGCACTGGCAGCGCTTCAAGGCCTGCTCGTGACCGTTCAGTCGCGCCAACTCCGCCAGCACCGCAGTCGGGGCGTCATCCGCAAACTGCCCCCGCTAGAGGCCTCATCGGCGTTATTTTTCGAGCTCACGGCAGCAGGCTTTCTGATTCTGACCGTCGCGATCGGCACAGGGGCTGTCTTTGTCGAGGATCTGTTTGGTCAACATCTGGTGCACAAAACGGTACTGACGCTGCTAGCCTGGTGCCTATATGCGGTGTTGTTGGTGCAATATTTCAGGCGCGGTTGGCGGGTGCAATCTGCGATTACAGTCAACCTAGTCGCTTTTGGATTGGTTGCACTGGGTTTTTTTGGCTCCAAATTGGTGCTAGAGCTCGTGCTACCGCTGGCACAGTAACTCAGGGCGGAGCAAAACGCGGTCGCAACCTGTCGCCACAAGAGGCTTGTACCAGTCCGGTTTTTTCTCCACCATTTCACTTCCTGAGTCATAAAGGCGACAGCCACTTTTGAACGAGTCCTCGCTGGGCCTGCTTTTTGCGGCACTGGCATTACTGATTCTGATCTCTGCATTCTTCTCCAGCTCAGAGACCAGCATGATGTCCCTGAACCGGTATCGCCTGAAGCATCTGAAAGGCACCGGTCACCGTGGCGCCCGCCGCGCTATTTCGCTCTTGCAGCGACCCGACCGGCTGATTGGCTTGATCCTGATCGGCAACAATCTGGTCAACATTCTCGCTTCAGCGATTGCTACCGTTATCGCAATTCGTCTCTATGGCGACGCAGGCATTGCCATTGCCACCCTGGGGCTGACGCTAGTCATTTTGATTTTTGCCGAGATCACGCCCAAAACCATCGCCGCGCTGCACCCCGAGCGCATCGCTTTCCCTGCCAGCCTCATTTTGGTGCCCTTGCAGAAATTGCTGATGCCCCTGGTGCTATCAATCAATTGGCTCACCAATGGAATCCTGAGGCTCATGGGCTTCTCGCCCGATGAGACGGGCGACGACGCAGTCACACAGGAAGAGCTTCGTACGATCGTGACGGAGTCGGCATCGATGATCCCCAGCAGGCACCGGCGCATGTTGGTGAATATTCTTGATCTGGAGCAAATGACCGTAAATGACATCATGGCCCCGCGCAACGAGATTTACGGGATCGACATCGAGGCGCCGGATACGGCGATCATGAAGCAGCTCAAAAATAGCGAGCACACTCGCCTGCCGCTGTATCGGGACGATATTAATCAAACCGAGGGCGTCTTCCACATGCGCAACCTGAGCCGCGTACTCGAAGGAGGACGGCTCAACCGTGCCGCGCTGCAGGAAGCAGCGGAGGCACCTTACTTCATTCCAGAAAATACCCCCCTCAACACCCAGCTGTTGCACTTTCAGCGGAAAAAGAAGCGCCTCGGCATGGTGGTTGACGAGTATGGCGATATTCTGGGTTTGGTCGCGCTGGAAGATATTCTTGAAGAAATTGTCGGTGAGTTCACCTCCAACCTGGTTGAAGAAAACGAGGAGATTACGCGGCATCCAGACGGAAGTACGACGTGCTCGGGGACGGTCAGTATTCGTGACCTCAACCGGCAGCGGTCATGGGACCTCCCGACAGACGGCCCAAAGACGGTCAGCGGCCTGGCGCTAGAGGCGTTAGAAGCGTTTCCCAGCGCACGGGCTTCCGTGCGCATTGCGGGCTATCAGATTGATATTGAAGAGATCGCGAAGACCCACATCAGTCGACTGCGCATCTGGCCATTAGCCAGCGGTGCCACGTCAACCGAGCAAAACGACGCTAACGCATAAAGCCGCCTTACGCAGAGCGACTGCTGAGACGCTGCTCAACCGCCTCAAGAATTGCTCGCTTGCGCTCGTTACTAGCGGCAAACCACTCAATAATCTCATTGGCGGTGCGGTAGCAACCGATGCACACATCCTGATCATCGAGGGCACAGACCTCGATGCACGGCGATTTCACGGGGATCTCGCGGTCACTCATGCGACATCACCCTGGGCTTGTCGTGCATAAAATTCGCGCGCAAAGGTCTCGAGCGAGCCCGTTTCGATGGCGCCGCGAATTTGAGCCATGTGACGCTGATAAAAACGCAGATTGTGGATGGTGGCCAACTGCGAACCGAGAATCTCATTGCACTTGTCGAGATGCGCGAGATAGGCGCGCGAGAAATTCTCACAGGTGTAGCAATCGCAATCGGCATCTAAGGGTTCAGTACTGCTTCGGTGTCGCGCATTCCGCAACTTGACCACCCCGGTGCTGGTGAAGAGATGGCCATTGCGGGCGTTACGGGTCGGCATGACGCAGTCGAACATATCGACACCCCGGCGCACCCCCTCCAGCAAATCTGCGGGAGTGCCCACGCCCATCAAGTAACGCGGAGCTCCGGCGGGGAGCTTATCTGACAGGGCATCTAGCACTTTCAGCATCTCGCCTTTCGGCTCCCCAACTGAAAGACCCCCTATGGCGTACCCGTCAAACCCAATCTCGACCAAGCCTTCGAGGGACTGCTGCCGCAACGCGGGATACATGCCACCCTGAACGATGCCGAACAAGGCGGCGGGATTGTCCCCATGGGCCCGCTTGCTCCGCGCCGCCCAGCGTAAAGACAATTGCATAGATCTCGCCGCTTCCTCCTCAGTGGCGGGGTATGGCGTACACTCATCAAAGATCATGACGATATCGCTACCTAGATCACGCTGTATTGCCATGGAGGTTTCCGCATCGAGGAACACGGTGTCGCCGTTGACCGGCGATCTAAAGGTGACGCCCGCTTCGGAGACTTTGCGCAGCGTATCTAGACTAAACACCTGAAAACCGCCCGAGTCAGTGAGGATCGGACCCTGCCAGCCCATAAAGTCGTGCAGGTCGCCATGCGCCTTGACGACATCTGTACCGGGCCGCAGCCAGAGGTGAAAGGTATTGCCCAAAATAATGTCAGCACCGATCGCAACGATATCACGCGGCAACATCCCCTTTACGGTGCCGTAGGTACCCACTGGCATGAATGCGGGGGTTTGTATGGCGCCACGGGGAAACTGAATCTCTCCCCGCCGAGCCGAGCCATCCTGGTGGGAGATTCTGAATTCCACAATCAGCCCCGCAACCGCGTTAAAAACATCGCATCACCATAACTGAAAAACCGGTAGCGATTGTCGATCGCGAGCTGGTAAGCCCGGCGAATAGTATCAGTCCCGGAAAAGGCAGAGACCAGCATCATGAGTGTCGATTCCGGCAGATGGAAATTGGTGATCATGGCGTCGACCACTCTGAATTCACAGCCCGGGTACAAAAAGATATCGGTATCACCCGCAAACGGCCGTAACCCATGAGCCGCGCTTGACCTCCTGGCTGCGCTCTCGAGGGATCGAACCGCCGTGGTGCCAACGGCAACAACCCGACCGCCGCGCGCGCGGCAAGCCGCTACTGCATCACAACAAGCTTGATCAACCTCAAGGTATTCGCTGTGCATGGTGTGGTCTTCAATCTCATCGACCCGCACGGGCTGAAACGTCCCCGCACCCACATGCAATGTGACCTCGCTTCGCCGAACTCCCATGACATCGAGGCGCTCAATCAGCGCGTGATCAAAATGCAAGCCAGCGGTGGGCGCTGCGACCGCGCCCTCCCGGCTAGCATAGATCGTTTGATAGCGCTCTCGGTCCGAAGGATGATCGGCTCGGTCGATATAGGGGGGTAATGGCACGTGACCATATCGCCGCGTCATCTCGGGAATCGAGCCGCATTCAGCCACCACGTGAAACAGTGACTCTTGCCTCCGCACAACCCGTAATGACAAGTCCGATACATCACTCTCTGCGTCGGCCGCGATGAGGAGCAAGGAACCCTCTTTAGGACCCTTACTTGCGCGAATGTGTGCCAGCGCGCTGCCATCCGGTAGCAGCCGCTCAAGCAACAGCTCCGCTCGACCGCCGGTTTGCTTCTGGGCGAATAACCGAGCGGCCATCACGCGAGTGTTATTAAAAACCAGCAGGTCATCGGCCGAGAGTAAATCTGGAAGGTCGGTGAAAGCGCGATGCGTGCACTCGCCAGATTCAGTGTGCACTTCCAATAGCCGCGACGCAGAACGGTCAGGAAGGGGCTCCTGCGCAATCAGTTCAGCGGGTAAATCGAAACCAAAGTCGGTGCGTTTCATAGTGCGCTGCAGGCTCCGTTGTGCGTGCTGGAGGATGAAGTGACATTGACCGCGCGCCTTAGGCGCTTATGACCGACGGCCTAGATTCCATTGTCATAAAAAAGCCGGCGTGCGCCGGCTTTTTGACTTACTCACAGACGCCAGACGCTTACTTGGTGTCTTCTTCCGCGTCTGGATCTGCGGCACTTTCCTCGGTCTC
>CAYQUE010000031.1:0-24363 GCA_964420615.1 uncultured Alteromonadaceae bacterium
AAACCACCACATGTTGATAAGCAAAACTCCCTGACTCATACACATGAGGTCCGGGGAAATGAAGTCCAACATCGAAGAACAATCCAAGGACTAATTGCGTCACAAACAGATAAACAAATGCGGCGAGCACCTCGATCCCTGCTTTTTCTCTTTTCAGCGCATAAAGGGTTGCCCAATCAAATGCGTCTCTACGGCGTGTTAAATACAACAGCAAAAACACGCACAGAGCTAGTACTGGAAAGTAACTTAAAAAAAGACTCGACAGAGCATCCACTGCTATCGGTGGTACCGCAGATAAACCAGTTTGCGTGATAAAGAATACTAGAGTTGCCACGAACCACGCTAAACCAATGATTGGAAGGGTTCTCACTTGTGTAAACATCTGACTCCTCTAATTGACCTTGCAGCTGTTATGTACCAAGGGTTGAGTAGGCCATTCTCGGTTAATGAATACAAGCAACGGTGTACACGATTAAAAAGCACCACAACTTATGTTCCGCGGAACAAAAGTAGAAATGTCTAACCACAACGATTCCCCGAAAACTGCAAACAATCAGGGCCAGTAACTTACCCCTCTTACCGCTCCCCACGCTGTTGATCAGCGACGTCGGATCAAGCGTGATCTCCACAGGGTCTATTTACCAACTAATCGTCAAAACGCATTTCGTTTTCACGAAAAGTTTTCAACAATTCAGTCAGACAAGAATATGAAGCGCGACTTTTGTTCACATGAACATAAGTCTTACCTGCGGATCGAGCTAATACTGGGCACGAAAATCAGGAAAACTGGGAACAATCTGGGAACGATATTTTGGAAGGTATTCTGAAGTTATTTCACACTAAACTATTGATATTATGGATAAAATATATCACTCAGGTCACGGAGAAGTGTATTCATAATGCTGGGGTCGGTGGTTCAAGTCCACCCGTAGCTACCATCTCTCATCGTCCCCATCGAGTTGCCGCACTGTTTATCTATGCCGTCTCGGTCATGTTGGCCTTGCTGATGTGAGTCGACAAAGTGGCGTCGGTCGTGATCACGGCTTTTTCTGAACCGCACGGCCAAACGTGTTACAACAGCGACACGCCAACATCAGGAGCACCACCCAATGTCCCGCATCGTCGTCTCAGGCATCGTCGAGTTTCCGCCCGAAGTCCGTGATCAAGCGCTCATCAAAGGCAAGGCGCTGATCGAGGGTGCCTACACTGAGAAAGGCTGCATCCATTACCTTTGGACAGCCGATCTGAACCACCCTGGGCGGGTCGTGGTCTACGAAGAGTGGGAATGCGCGGATGATTTGGAGGCTCATTTGCAAGGCGAGTGGTACCGCAACATGTTTGGCCACCTTGCTCAGTTCAATATTGTCAGCGCTGAAATCAACAAGTTTCGGGTCAACAAAAAAGAACCGGTTTACGGCGAAAACGGCGTCGCAACCGCCTATTTCACAGACGAGCCGCGCGGCTAGGCGCTAGGACGTTTTCCAAGACTGGATTTTTCTGTAAATCGTCGAGGGCGCAACCTCGAGGTATTTAGCGGCCCGATTAATGCTGCCATCGCAGGCTTCGATTGCCGCTTCTATCGCTCTTTTTTCCGTAATCCAAAGGGGCTGGATGGCGCCATCGTCAGCTACGCCAGCGACATCCGCCCAACGCCCACTCACATCGCTGTCTACGGACTTTTCGGTACCTGAAATTGTGCGGAAGATTGCGGCCTCGTCGACCACACCCTCATCAGTCACTAACACCAGCTGACGCAGCGCATTTTCCAGCTGCCGCACATTGCCCGGCCAAGAGTACGCACGCAACGCCTCGGCTGCATTCGCGCTGAGCTCCAGGGGCGCCCGGCGCTCCTCATCGCTAATGCGGTTAATGAACGCGCTAACCAGCTGCGGCAGATCTTCGCTGCGCTCGCGTAGCGGAGGCAGTCGCAGTGGCACCACATGCAGGCGATAGTAGAGATCCTCCCTGAGCCGTCCCTCGCGCATCTCGAACAGGGGATCGCGATTCGTAGAGGCGATTATCCGCACATCAGCGGCGATTTCTTGGGTGCTTCCCGATGGTCGATAGGTGCCGTGCTGAATCAAACGCAGCAACGTCGACTGAGCCGCAAAGCTGAGACTGCATACTTCGTCCAGAAACAACGTGCCGCCGGCTGCCTCAGCGACCAACCCCGTTGCCGCTTGTTCACCACCAAACAGCACCCGCTCAAGCTGGCCTTCGACCAAAGAAGCACAGTCAACCACCACAAAAGGCTCCGGCGCACGGGCCGATAACTGATGTATTGCGCGGGCCGCCAGTTCCTTTCCAGTCCCACTCTCTCCCATGACGAAAGCGGTCGCCAGCGTGCCCGCGAGCGACTCAACCGTTTGATACACCGTTTGCATCGCCGCACTGCCGCCCAAAAGCGGGCCTAGCCGGTCGCGCTTGGTCGACAGACTCTTCACTTGCTCGCTGAGCTTCAGTTTATCCGCCGCGTTGAGCAGCGTGACCCGAAGGCGCGCGGCGTCGAATGGCTTATTCAGAAAATCGTCAGCACCACTCTCCATCGCCTGCGCGGCATAAGACGAGCCATGGCCCGTCATCACAACAACAGCGGGTCGGGGCGTCACTCGCCACAAGTCATCGAGCAAATCGAGACCGTTGCCGTCAGGCAGCTCGATATCGAGCAACACCAGCTGAGGATTCCATGCGGCCACCGACGCCCGAGCATCCGCTAGCGTCTCAGCGGATGTCACCTCCAGACCACTGCCATCCAAATATTGGGTGTAGATGGCGCAGAGCGTAGCGCTGTCCTCAACGATGAGGGTTTTCAAGCCAGTAAGGCCTCCTGCCGGTACCCAGCCTGACAGTACAGTGCGCCAGAGTCAGGGGTAGCCTGCTATCTTCTCTTATCAGGCCGAGATTACCAGCTTTTGCCCTGTCTGGGCGTGGCTCCAGTACAAGACCGCAGTCAGCAGTAGCACCGCGCCCACCTGGTGCGACGCCGCCACGGGAATCGCCACCTGACTGAGCACCGTGCCGATGCCCAGAAGCAGCTGGCAGCCCAGCGCTAGCAGCATCAATATCGCGCCACGCCGTGCGCGCACGTTATCGCTGTGACGCAACGTCTGTACGCTGGCGATCAGCACCACGAGCGCTATCCCGTAAGCCAGCATGCGGTGATTAAAATGGATAGTGGCAACGCTCTCGAAGGTCGATTGCCAGCCCTCGGCGTAATAGCCAATCGGGACGAACGTATCGCCCATCATCGGCCACGTGGGATAGGAATACCCGGCATCCGTGCCGGCCATGAATCCGCCAGACAAAATGAGGATATAGACACCCAGAGTCAGCACCCACCCCATAGTGGGAACGTGGCGCAGCGCGGGCGGCGAAGCACTACTCACGCGCAACAGCAGCCACATCATGAGTGCGTAAATAGCCACTGCGACACCTAAGTGCGCGGTGAGCCGATATTGAGACACTGAAGGCCGGTCTACCAGACCACTCTGCACCATGTACCAGCCGAGCAGGCCCTGCGCACCGCCGAGCAATAACAGCAGAATCAGCGTGGGGAAAAGCTGTGGGGCAATCATTTTGCGCGCAGCGAAGATAACCAGCGGCACAAGGTACATGACACCGATAAGACGCCCCAGCACACGGTGTAAATATTCAAACCAGAAAATTTGCTTGAATCCATCTAGATCCATGCCTTGGTTTATTTTTTGATATTCGGGGTACTGCTGGTATGCAGCAAACGTGTCGAGCCACTCGGCTTCGGTGAGCGGCGGAATCACCCCCATCAGCGGCCGCCAATCGACCATTGATAAACCCGACTCGGTCAGCCGGGTAACGCCACCCAATAAAATCATGCCCAAGATTGTGATGGCGCAGACGGCCAGCCACCCTGAAATCCAGCGCGTATTCTGCGGCGCTGCGGCTATTGCTGTTGTCATTTTTAATACCCCCAGTCCGAATATTCTAACCAATTCCCAGCCGAAGAGCCGTTCTGCACTACTATAGCGCCCTACCCCGGAGATCACGCATGCCCAACATCCGCCTTGACCAGATCGAGTTCAGCATTGGTTCGCAGGTGCTGCTCGATAAAGTGGGCCTGACGCTGGAGAAAGGTGACCGCTTGGGTTTGCTGGGCAGAAATGGCGCTGGGAAATCGACCCTGCTACGCATTCTCTCGGGCGAGTTGGCCGCCGACGATGGCGAACGATGGATAGATCCCAATATCCGGATCGCCCGCCTGGAGCAGGCCCTCCCCGAAGATCCAGAAATTTCGGTTTTTAATTATGTCGCCACAGGCCTCGCCGAGACGGGGGCGCTGCTATCTCAATATCAGGCGCTTGTCAGTGATACTTCGCCCCAGGCCATGGAGAAGCTCAGCCGCATTCAGACCGAACTGGAGCATCGGGATGGCTGGTCGATGGCACAACGGATCAATATCGTCCTGGATCAGTTGGAGTTGTCACCCGAGGAATCACTCTCCACGCTCTCGGGCGGCTGGCGAAGACGAGCAGCCCTCGCTCGCGCGTTGGTTAGTGAGCCCGATGTGCTACTTCTCGACGAGCCGACTAACCATCTAGATATCCCCTCCATTGACTGGCTAGAGGAACAGATCAGTCAGTTCGAAGGTTCGGTAGTGCTTATCACTCACGATCGGCGATTTCTGCAACGCGTTTGCAACCGCATTGGCGAGCTCGATCGGGGTCGTCTGTCACTCTGGCAATGCGACTACGAAAAATTTTTACAGCTCCGAGAGCAAGAGGCGCTGGCACAAGAGCGCGCCGAAGCACTCTTCGACAAAAAGCTGGCACAGGAAGAGGCCTGGATTCGACAAGGCATCAAGGCGAGGCGCACGCGCAATGAAGGCCGGGTTAGAGCCCTCAAAGCGCTGCGTGAAGCGCGCGCACAGCGTCGCTCGACACCCGGCAAAGGCGGCTTCAAGCTTGAGGACGCCAGTCGATCGGGGCGCCGCGTCGCCGAGGCTAAAGACATCAGTTTTGCTTACGAAGACGAGCCCGTTATCGCAAACTTTTCCACCATTATTCAGCGCGGTGACCGCGTCGGCGTTGTGGGGAGTAATGGCTCGGGGAAGAGCACCATCATCAAGCTACTGCTGGGCGAACTTGCTCCCGATCAAGGCACGGTTCTACTGGGCAGTCAGCTGGAGGTCGCCTACTCCGATCAACTCCGCAGTGAGCTTGACCCCGAACGGGACCTCATCGACAACGTGTGCGGCGGGCAGCAATTTATCGAAATTGGCGGCCAACGTAGGCACGCCATCAGCTACCTGAGCGACTTTCTTTTCACACCGGATCGAATACGCACACCCGTCAAGGCGTTGTCGGGTGGAGAAATTAATCGCGCCCTTCTCGCGAGGCTCTTTACGCGGCCCGCTAACTTATTAATCCTCGACGAGCCCACCAACGACCTCGATATCGAGACACTGGAACTCCTCGAAGAAATCTTGCTCGACTTTAAAGGCACCATTATTTTGGTGAGCCACGACCGGCATTTCCTGGACAGAGTTGTCACTAGCCTCCTCGTGCTGACCGGCGACGGCTCGGTAGAAGAGCAGGCCGGCTGTTACAGCGATTGGGAGGCACGAGGCGGCCAATTCGCGAGCCAGAAAACCAGCAAAAAACCCCGAGCACAGGCGCCGCCCAGTTCCGCGAACGCGACGCTGGCACCTGAAAAAGCTGAGCCTCAGTCGGAACGCAAAAAACCCAAGCTGAGTTACAAAGAACAGCGCGAGCTCGACGGCCTGCCCGCGGAGATCGACGCGCTGGAAAAGCAGCTCACTGAATTACTCGACACGATCGCGTTGCCGGATTTCTATCACCGTCCACAGGACGAGATTGCGGCGACGCTCAACGCGGTAACGGCTTCGGAACAGGCACTCGATCGCGCGTTGGAGCGCCTCGTCGCGCTGGAGGGGTAACCGCCGCCCGGCGAGCGCCCTGCTGATCGAACCGCTTTACAAAATAGCGGCCACTGCCTCTACCACTCGACTCATGTTGTTGGCATTCAGTCCGGCAACATTTATCCGCGACGAATCCAACAGATACACCGACTGCTCGGCTCGCAGTCGCTGCGCCTGCTCAACGCTCAGTCCCAAAAATGAGAACATGCCGTTCTCTTTCTCAATAAAATCAAAGTCTCGGCCCGTTTCCACAGTCAACGCATCGCGAAACGCCGTCCTGAGTTGATTGATGCGATCGCAGATCTGAGTCAACTCTACCTCCCAATCCTGCCGCAACTCGGGCGAGGACAATACGCGCCCGGCCAAGAGAGCGCCGTGCGCCGGGGGCATCGAGTAAACGCGCCGCGCTGCTGCGATGGCCTGACTGCGCATCGCGTCTGCGGCACGACCGTCGCGGCCCACAAACAGCACCGCGCCGGCACGCTCGCGATAGAGCCCAATATTCTTGGACGAGGACACGGCGATAATCATCTCCGGCACCTGCGCCAACACGCTGCGCAAACCAGTGGCATCGGCATCAAGCCCGCGGCCCATCCCCTGATAGGCAAAATCAATCATAGGTAGCAACTGTCGGTGCGCGAGGAGTTCAGCGAGCGCCTCCCATTGCTGGGCATCGAGGTCAGCGCCACTGGGGTTATGGCAACACCCGTGAAGCAAAACGACATCGCCGGGCTTCGCGCCCTCGAGGTCCGCCAGCATCGACTGAAAATCGAGCCCCTTTATCTCAGGCGCGTAGTATCTGTAGGTTTTGAACTGCAACCCCACTGAGCCCATCAGCGGAATATGAACGGGCCACGTGGGATCGCTCACCCAGACGGTGGTGTCGGGTGCAGCCGCATGCAGTACCTCCGCGCCAAGGCGCACCGCACCGCAACCACCCGGCGTCTGAACCGCGGATACACGATCACCCAATTGAGTCAGTATTTCCTCACCAAAAACCAAATCCTGAATACCCTGGAGATAGGCCATATCGCCCTGAGGGGCCATGTAAACCTTGGTCGTCTCGTCAGTGATCAGGTCTCGCTGCGCCTGCTGAACGGATCTGAACACAGGACACAAACCGGTTTCGTCCATATATACACCCAGTGTCAGATCGACTTTGTCGGGATTGGGGTCCGCGCGACAAGCAGCAGCCAAACCAAGGATGGAGTCGGGGGGCAATACGGGCAGGGAATCAAACATGACGGCACTCTAAAACCACATAGGGCGGTAACACCGCTGGGATTATGAGCGAGCGGCGGACAATGCCACAAGCCCTGTTATGCTGGTGACACGGGGCGACCGCCTGTACTTCACAGTGCGCCTGTGAAGGCGCGACACGATAACGCATCCCCCATAAAATCACGCCCCAGCGCAAATCGAAAAAGGCTGACACAGCTTATGTCGAGCAACGACACATACCGCACTGAGCCAGGCACACCCCTGACCGAACGTGACGAGCTTTTCTCAACACCTATAGAGACACCGGCGTTATTCACTTTTAACGACGCCGTAGCGACAGTGTTCCCCGACATGATCAACCGGTCAGTGCCCGGCTACACAACGGCAGTTGCCATGACCGGTGTGCTGGCGGGCAGGCATGCCCGCGAGGGCTCGAACATATACGACCTCGGTTGCTCCTGGGGCGCATCGCTGCTCTCCATAGCCCGGCAATCCACCAGTGAATCCTGCCATTTGATCGGCATTGATAATTCTGAGGCCATGCTCGATCGCGCCCGCGCTTTTCTTCAGACGGAGCTTCCCCAAGCCCGCTTCCGACTTGAGCATGCGGACCTTCTGGACGTGACTTTAAGCAATGCCAGCGTTGTCGTAATGAACTACACCTTGCAGTTCATCGCGGTCGCCGAGCGGGAGCCGCTACTGCGTCGTATCCGAGACGCGATGATGCCGGGTGACATCCTGATTTTGTCTGAAAAATTGCGACACCCCGACGCAGAGCTCAACGAGTATTTGATTGAATTGCATCACGACTTTAAACGCCAGCAAGGCTACAGCGATCTCGAAATTGCGCAAAAGCGGCAGGCGTTGGAAGACGTATTGATTCCGGAAACCCGGGAGCAACATGTGGACAGGCTGCTTTCTGCGGGATTCAGTCGGTGCGATGTCTGGTACCAGTGTCTGAACTTTGCTTCGATGATCGCCATCGCATGACGGCGCCCCCCGAATCGCCACCTGAGCTACCAGGAGAATTGGTCGCAGACTGGGAGCAGCTCCACAAACGCTGGTGTGGGACGCCCCTCGAGCCTTGGCTTGCGACCCTTCCAGAGCAACTGCGATCAGGTTTGTCGGAGGCGCGCTTCGGCGACTTGCCGCGCTGGCGTCAAGCACTCGCTGACCTCCCCGAACTCCCAACGCAACCGGTACTGCTTGACCAATCACGCGTCGGACTCGCGGGGTCGGCACCCGCATCGACGCTCGACGCCCTGCAAACCGCGCTGATGGGGCTACATCCCTGGCGGAAGGGGCCTTTTGAGCTGTGCGGACTCCATGTCGATACGGAGTGGCGCTCTGACTGGAAGTGGAACCGCCTGTCTGGTGCCCTGCGATCGCTCTCCGGCAAACGGGTATTGGACGTCGGCTGCGGCAACGGGTACCACTGCTGGCGAATGCTCGGAGCGGGCGCCAGCGAAGTCATTGGCATCGATCCCACCCCGCTGTTCGTGCTGCAATTCAAAGCGCTACAACACTATCTCCGCCAGCCGGCTATTCACGTGTTGCCAATGACGCTGGAGCACATGCCCGACGTGCTGCCCGCCTTCGACACCGTCTTTTCCATGGGTGTGCTTTACCACCGCCGGGACCCCATGGAGCATTTACTCAGCTTGCACAATAAATTGATCCCAGGTGGGCAGTTAATCCTGGAAACACTGGTGATCGAGGGTAATGAAGAGGCCACGCTGGAACCCAATGGCCGCTATGCGCGTATGGGGAATGTCTGGCAAGTGCCCAGTGCGCCCCTTGTCCAAAAGTGGTTGAGGACGGCCGGCTTTCAGCGGGTCGAATTAATAGACGCAGAAAAGACATCCGTTGAGGAGCAGCGACGCACGCAATGGATGACATTCCACTCCCTCGCCGAGTTCCTCGATCCAGAGAATGATCAGCTCACTATTGAGGGGTTCCCCGCACCTCGCCGCGCCCTATTTACCGCAGAAAAACCGCACTGAGCTCCACTAATGAATTTGCTGGTGCTCCGCTGAGGCATCAAACACGATATCGAAAACCTCGCGGAATGAACGAACAAAGTGGGCCTGAATGCCCACCGTAAGATAGTCCGGCAAGGACTCGAAGTCGCTTCGATTCGCAAAGGGCAAAATTAGTTCGGTAATCCGCGCGCGACGTGCCGCAATGACTTTTTCTCGAATGCCGCCGACTGCGAGCACTTGCCCGGTCAGCGTGAGCTCTCCTGTCATCGCTATCGGTCTCCGCAGCCGCTCTCCCCGGGCCAAAGACACCAGCGCGGTAGCCATAGTGATGCCAGCGCTGGGGCCGTCTTTGGGCGTCGCGCCTTCGGGAACATGCAGGTGCACCATCGACATGTCAAAAAAGTCGGGTTCACAGCCAAACTCCCTGAGATGCGCGACGATATAGCTATAGGCGATCTCGGCGCTCTCTTTCATGACGTCACCGAGTTGACCGGTCAGCTTGAAGCCACGGTTCAGCGTGTGAATTTTCGAGGATTCAATACTGAGCGTTGCACCGCCCATCGCCGTCCAGGCGAGACCGGTTACGACGCCCTTACCCCTCAGTGCCCGCTCGGTCCTGAAACGGGGTTGTCCGAGAATTGACTCGACCTCCCGCTTGCCAATGCGAACACGCTGAATCCCCTCCTCAACGATCTTGAGAATCGACGACCTAACCAATGTGCTGAGCCGTTTCTCCAGGCCTCGCACACCTGCCTCTCGACTGTGCGCGTCAATCACTAGGCGCAAGGCTGCATCGTTAATGCGTATCTGGGCCGCCTTCGCGCCATGACGCTCGAGCAATTTTGGCCACAGGTGGTTTTTGGCGATAGCCAGCTTTTCTTCGGCGATATATCCGGATAGGCGAATTTCTTCCATGCGATCAAGTAAGGGGGCAGGAATCGTATCCAATTGATTAGCGGTACAAACAAACAGCACTTTAGAAAGGTCAACGCGGAGGTCGAGGTAATGATCGAGAAAGTCGCTGTTTTGCTCGGGGTCCAATACCTCGAGCAACGCTGACGCAGGGTCCCCCTGAAACGAGGCACCAATCTTGTCTATCTCGTCGAGCATAATGACCGGATTGGCGACCTCAACTTCCTTTAGTGCCTGAACCAGCTTGCCTGGCATGGCGCCGACGTAGGTCCGCCGATGGCCCTTTATCTCCGCTTCGTCGCGCATTCCACCCAAACTGAACCGATAAAATTTTCGCCCCAGCGCTGCGGCAATGGATTTTCCGATACTGGTCTTACCGACACCTGGCGGCCCCACCAGCAGCAAGATCGAGCCGTCAATGCTGCCCTTGAACGCACCGACCGCCAAAAATTCGGTGATGCGCGCTTTGACGTCTTCCAGGCCGTCATGATGCGCCTCGAGTGCCGAGCGTGCATGCTTGAGGTCGAGGTTATCCTGCGAGTGAACACCCCAGGGGACCGAGGTGATCCAATCGAGGTAATTGCGGGTGACACCGTACTCTGGCGAGCCGGATTCCAGCACTTTTAGCTTGCCAAACTCTTCTTCAATCCTCTTCAGCACTTTTTCCGGCGGATGCAGTTTTTCGAGGCGCATCTGAAAACGCTCAAGGTCTGACGTATTGTCGTCCTTGGACAGCCCCAGCTCTTTTTCGATCACCTTCATCTGCTCACGCAAAAAGAATTCGCGCTGATGCGCGGAGACCTTTTCATTCACCTGCGTGGTGATCTGGCCCTGCAGTTCCGCAACCTCCTTCTCATATTTCAGCAACTCCAGCACTTTGGCCATTCTCGCGGACAAGGGAAGCGTTTCAAGAATCTCCTGCAGTCGCGCACCATTTGCGGTAGTGAGGGCAGCTGCAAAGTCAGCAAGCAAACTCGGCTGGTTGGGGTTGAACTGACCAATGTGCTGCTTGAGCTCTTCGCTGTAGAGCGGGTTAAGGGGCAACAATTCCTTGATCGCGCCAATAATCGCCATGGCATAGGCTTTGATTTCGTCGCTGTCGCGATCACCCTGCGAGCGCGGGTACTCAACCTGAGCAATGAGCGGGGAGTCCTCGCTGAGCCAACGCACAATTTTGAAGCGGCGCAATCCCTGAGCGAGAAACTGACCCGCGTGCTCGGGCATGCCGGGCGGACGGTGCAGACGCACCACACAGCCTGTCTCGGGGAACTGCGCTGTGGTCGCTTTGCCCGGATCGGGCTCGTCCACAAAAGCGAGTCCCAACAATCCTGATCCCTGTTGCGCTATCGCATCGAGGGTGGCTTGCCAATTGTCCGGATTAAAGGAGACTGGCTGCACTTGTCCGGGGAAGAATGGCCTCCCGGGAAGTGGCAATAGCACCAGCGTATCAGGCAATACCTCATTGGCCAGCGCGGGGGCCGAGGTCTCATAACCCAGCTCCTCATGAGGCTCCGGTGGTAAGACCTCGCCGTCGGGCTGTCTCCCGTCTTCCTGATCCACTGCGTCTCTCTCTTGGCAGCCGGCTCATCGAGCTCGGGACTACCGCTGTGACTGTTGGGGAAGATGTAAGGGCGATAACGCCGCTTTTCAAGGCTGGTTGGTCAAGGCTGGTTGGTCAAGGCCGGCTGGGTTGGGCCAGGTTACTGAGAAAGCCCGCTTGCGCGGCGTGGGCCCAGTTCTGCCTTAGTCGTCGCCCTGAGAGGGGGCCATCGGTTGCGGTGCCATAGGGAAAGGCGCGATTTTGGCGCCACCGCTATCTGAGATGCGCGCGGCGCCCTCTTTGTCCACTTCGTCAATACGCACGATGGACTGCAGCGGAATATAGCTGCGCTTCACGCCAGAGAATTCGTTCTTCAGTTTTTCCTCGCCCGGGTCCACGAGAATTTGCGAGCGCTCTCCAAATACCAGCTCCTCGATCTCTACAAAGCCCCACATGTCACTCTGATAGATCTGTCGAGCGAAGACCTCATAAACCTGTCCGCCGTTATGAAAAATGACTTTGTACATGGGCTGAGATGGCATGGTCGCTCCCGGTAACCCGAGGTGTCGCTGGAAAAGGGGCGGAATGGTAACACTTTGCGCACAAACCTCCACTAACTGACAGGATTTTCTATTATCAGGCGCTATACTCCGCGGCCCAACCTTGCAATACGATGACGCCACACGAGACGCCAGCCTGACCGCCCCATGAACGAACCTGTCAGTAAAAAGCTATTCGTCGAGACCCACGGGTGTCAGATGAACGAATACGACTCCGCGCGTATGGCCGACCTGCTCGGAGCCAGCCACGGACTGATCCCCACGGACACCCCGGAAGACGCAGACGTCTTGCTACTCAACACCTGCTCCATTAGAGAAAAAGCGCAGGAAAAAGTCTTCCACCAATTGGGGCGCTGGAAACACCTCAAACAGAAAAATCCCAACCTCATCATCGGCGTGGGTGGCTGTGTGGCCAGCCAGGAGGGCGCTGAAATCGGCAAGCGCGCGCCCTATGTCGATTTGATTTTTGGCCCGCAGACGTTGCATCGACTCCCAGAAATGATTGACGACCGGCGGCGCGGAGCCCCGGTAGTCGTTGACGTCAGCTTCCCTGAGATTGAAAAATTTGACCGTCTGCCCGAGCCCAGCGTGGAAGGCCCCACGGCCTTCGTCTCGATCATGGAGGGATGCAGTAAGTACTGCACTTTCTGTGTGGTGCCCTATACCCGCGGCGAAGAAGTCTCTCGGCCGGTCGACGATGTGATTGCCGAGATCGCGGGGCTGGCTGAGCGTGGGGTCAAGGAAGTCAATCTCCTAGGGCAAAATGTGAATGCCTTTCGCGGCCGAAATCACCTCAACGAGGTGGTCGATTTCGCCGAGCTGTTGCACCTGGTCAACCTGGTGCCGGGGATCGAGCGCATCCGCTACACCACGTCGCACCCCGTCGAATTCTCCGAGGCCATCGTGGCTTGCTACGCGGAAATACCGGCCCTGGTAGACCACCTGCACCTACCGGTGCAAAGCGGCTCGGACCGTATTCTCATGGCCATGAAGCGCGGCCATACAGCGCTCGAATACAAATCCACGATTCGCGCGTTGCGCAGAATCAGGCCCAATATCTCGCTTTCATCAGATTTTATTGTCGGTTTCCCGGGCGAGACGGAGGAGGATTTTGCGGCGACCATGAAGCTGATCGAAGAAATAGGCTTCGATACATCATTCAGCTTCATTTATAGCGCGCGACCCGGCACACCCGCTGCGGAACTGATTGACGACACGCCCGAGGACGTCAAAAAACAGCGTTTGCATATTCTTCAAGCCAGAATTGCCCGCGAAGCGCAACGCATCTCCGAGGGCATGGTCGGCACGACTCAACGTATTTTGGTGACCGGTCACGCCAAAAAAGATCCCAGACAGCTCTCAGGTCGCACGGAAAACAACCGCGTCGTTAATTTTGCCTGTAGCAATACCGGACTGATCGGCGAGTTTGCAGCGGTCGATATCGTGGCGGCCTATACCAATTCCTTGCTTGGCACCCTTAAAACAGCGGTTTAATCACCCCTTAGAACGGTTGACTCGAGCGGCTAGGCGAGTATCGTTCTCTTCCCAGAGTGACAGAGGCGGCTTGAAAACCGTTGGACACAGATCAATCGGCGACCGAGGGCAGCCCCTCGAGCGCGCCCTCTCACATAACCCTTTCTCTTGAACCGAATGACGCGCGCAATCTGGCGGCCCTCTGCGGCCAGCTGGACAGTCACCTGCGCCAGATCGAAACGCGACTTGGAATCACGATCCATAACCGGAGTAATACATTTGAGCTTCGGGGAGCGCGTGCGCACTGCGAGATTGGCGCTTCACTGCTCACCTCACTTTACTCGGAGGTCGAGCGCGGCCTGAAGCTCAGCCCGGAGAGCATTCACTTGCGCCTTCAGGAAGCCAACCTCGAGACACTCGCCGACACGCGACTGCGCGAAGTTGACGGCGACGGTTCGAGCCTCATCCGCACCAAGCGGGTCTCGATACGACCTCGCGGCAAGAATCAACGCGATTATGTGGCGGCAATCGCCAACAATGACATCAACTTCGGCATTGGACCGGCGGGCACCGGTAAAACCTATCTGGCGGTGGCCTGTGCCGTGCGCGCCTTGTTGGGCGAGCAGGTGAAGCGCATCCTTCTGGTGCGACCCGCAGTCGAGGCCGGGGAGCGGTTGGGCTTCCTGCCCGGCGACCTGTCGCAAAAAGTCGACCCTTACCTCAGGCCGCTCTACGACGCGCTCTATGAAATGCTGGGGTTTGAAACGGTCAACAAATATATCGAACGCCACATCATTGAGGTGGCGCCGCTGGCGTTCATGCGCGGCAGAACGCTCAATCACGCCTTCATCATTCTCGACGAGGCGCAGAACACCACTCGCGAACAGATGAAGATGTTCCTGACCCGTATCGGATTCGGGTCTACGGCAGTCGTCACCGGCGATATCAGTCAGATCGATTTGCCCAAGGGCACGCAAAGCGGATTGATTCATGCGACCGAAGTCCTCGAGGACATTCAGGGCATCACCTTTACCGAATTCGGCAATAAGGACGTCGTCCGACATCCCCTGGTGCAACGCGTGGTCAGCGCCTATGACAGCTATGAAAAAAACGCGAGCCAGCGCCCCGGAAAGGCGCCACCGTGACAATGCTACTGACAGTCGATCGCGCTACCGAGTGCAGTACACCTGACGACAACCTGATCGAAACTTGGGTGGCGCACACCCTCACCACGGTACGAGGTCCTGCGCAAACTACTCCAGAGCTATCAATTCGCATCACTGATATCGAAGAGGCGGCGCGACTTAACGAGCGCTATCGCGCTAAAAGCGGACCGACTAACGTGCTGTCATTCCCCGCAGATATACCCGACGTAGCCCAATCCGGTCTGATCGGGGACCTGGTGATCTGCGCACCCGTGGTCCTCAAGGAGGCCTCTGAGCAGCATAAATCCGCTCAGGCGCACTGGGCGCATCTTGTGATTCACGGCCTGCTGCACCTGCTGGGCCACGACCATCAAACGGATCCGGAGGCAGCGGCGATGGAAGCGTTGGAAACACGCCTGCTGCAACATTTCGGCTTTAGTAACCCTTACCTTACCCAAGAGCCCTCGGAGGGGGCGCACCCGTGAACGACGAACGCAAGTCTGAATCTGAAGAGCGGTCCTGGCTGGATCGACTCACCCACTTCATCAGCGGAGAGCCGCAAACAAAAAGCGACCTGGCGGGCGTGCTCGCGCTGGCTGAAGAGCAAGAAATCATTGACGAAGACGCTCGAAAAATCATGGAAGGCGCCCTCCAAGTCAGCGATATGCAGGTGCGCGACATTATGATTCCGCGCGCCCAGATGGTGGTCATCGATTCAGACGAAAGCCTGCAGGAAGCGCTGGCCAAGATTATCGAGGCGGGACACTCACGTTATCCGGTCATTGGCGACGGCATTGACGATGTCATTGGCATCCTGCTGGCCAAGGACTTGCTGCCACTGATTCATCGTGAGGGCGAGGCTCCCGCCATGCGCGAGCTGATGCGCCCCTTCATTGCTGTTCCCGAGAGTAAACGGCTCAACGTCCTCCTCAGGGAGTTCCGTCAGAACCGAAACCATATGGCGATTGTGATCGACGAATATGGCGGCATCGCCGGGCTCATCACGATCGAGGACGTCCTAGAAGAAATCGTCGGGGAAATCGAGGACGAGACCGACGTCGAGGAAGCTGAAGCCATTCGTCCTCTGGGAGAGAATCGATTTCACGTCGAAGCCCTCACACCCATCGAAGACTTCAACGAATTTTTTGACACCTCCTTTAGCGACGAGGAGTTCGATACCATCGGCGGTCTGGTCGTCAATGCGTTCGGACAATTGCCCAAGCAAAATCAGTCCATCCGTCTGGACCGCTACGACTTTAAGGTGCTGGAATCCGACGAGCGGCGACTGACCAGTCTGCGCGTCAAGGTGGCAGACCCCGTCGACTCTCCTGATTGATGCGATCCCATTCCACCGCGCTGGGCTTTGCGCTGCTCTCAGGGCTCCTGTTTCCACTCGGTCTGGCGCCGTTCAATATCTGGCCGCTCATCCCCGTAAGTGCCGGGTGTCTTTATGCAGCGCTGACAACATCGGGCACATCGCGGCCCTGGTCGATCGGTTGGGCCTATGGCCTCGGGCTATTTGGCGCGGGCGTTTCCTGGGTTTACGTCAGCATCCATATCTACGGCAATACGCCCGTGTCGCTGGCAGTGTTACTGACCGCGGTATTTTGTGGCGGGCTGGCGCTGTTGTTCAGTTGCCAGGCCAGCCTCTTTTGGCGGCTCAAAAGCCGCCACTGGGCATGGCGCGTCGCGCAATTCGCCTCGCTATGGGTGCTGTTTGAATGGCTCCGTAGCTGGCTACTGACCGGCTTCCCCTGGGCGTATGCGGGATACGGTGCGCTCGACTCCCCGTTGTCTGGCTGGATCCCCCTCGTGGGCGTTTTCGGTTGTTCCTGGCTGCTGGTGGCGCTCGGAGCCGTCGGCGCGGAAATCATACGTAACCGCGGTGCCCGCCATTATTGGGTGACTGGCGGCTTAAGCGCCATCGTTGCGATAGCAGCGGGCATGGGGTGGAGTGTGATCGAGTGGACCCACACCCAAGGTGAGCCGCTTCGCGTGGCCGTGGTTCAGCCCAATATTTCGCTGCAAGACAAATGGAACCGCAACCAGCGGTCGGTCATCCTGCGTCAAACGATGGACCAGACAACAGCACTGTCTGCCGCCCACGATCTGCTCGTCTGGCCAGAATCGGCACTGCCGGGTTACCTAGATCAGCTAGAACCCACCATCGACGTACTGACAACGACAGCCGCAAAGGAGGGTGCCACGTTGATCACCGGTGTGCTGACGCGCGACGCCACCGGCAGCTATAACAGCATTACCGCGTTCGGCGCCGGCAGCGGTCTCTACCACAAGCAAAAACTAGTGCCTTTTGGGGAATATGTGCCCCTGGAGACATGGCTACGAGGCCTGATCGGCTTTTTCGACCTGCCCATGTCGGCCTTCAGCGCGGGGAGCCCGGACCAAGCCCCGCTCTTGGCCCACTCCACCGTGATCGCACCCTTCATCTGCTACGAAGTGGTCTATCCGGACTTCGTGGCGCATCACAGTCGCGACGCCGCACTCTTGGTAACGATCAGTAATGACACCTGGTTCGGCAACAGTGCGGGCCCTTGGCAGCATTTTCAAATGGCTCGCTTTCGCGCGGTTGAATTGGGCCGTGATCTGATCCGCGGCACTAACGATGGCGTCTCAGCGCTGATCGCCGCCGACGGCACCGTCAAGGCGACGGCAACCCAGTTCACTGAGGCCGTTGTCAGTGGCGAGGTACAGCCGCGCGTCGGCACAACCCCTTTTGCCAGCACCGGGAGTCTGCCCGTGTGGGTTTTATCGCTGATGATCCTGTTATTGGGCCGGGATAGGCCGTAATACTGTTAAACTCTGCGCCGCCCGCGAGGCTTGTCAGTGCCTGTGATGTCACTGTAATCGCCGGCTGGACGGATAGGGTCATCGTACTAAGGACCGCGACAGACATGAGTCAGGACTACGAACCGCAAGCGCTAGAGCGTGAACTGCAAGCCCAGTGGGCCGACACGCAGCGCTATGCCGTTTACCCCGATGACACACGGGAGAAGTTTTACTGCCTGGCGATGTTCCCCTACCCCAGCGGCAAGCTGCATATGGGGCATGTGCGCAACTACACCATTGCCGACGTTATCGCACGGTATCAGCGCATGCTGGGAAAAAATGTGTTGCAACCGATGGGCTGGGATGCGTTCGGCCTGCCCGCCGAAAACGCCGCCATACAGAACCAGGTACCGCCTGCAGAGTGGACGTTGGGCAATATCGCCGAAATGCGGCAGCAGCTGGCGCGGCTGGGGTTTGCCTACGACTGGAATCGCGAGCTCGCGACCTGCACCCCCGAATACTACCGCTGGGAACAGTGGTTCTTCACGCGGCTTATGGAACGCGGACTCGCCTACAAAAAAGAAGCGGATGTGAACTGGTGCGAGACAGACCAGACTGTGTTGGCCAACGAGCAAGTGGTCGATGGCAAATGCTGGCGCTGCGATAACCCGGTCGAAAGAAAAGCCATTAACCAATGGTTCATTAAAATCACAGCGTATGCGCAGGAACTCCTCGATGACCTCGATACGCTGACCGAATGGCCCGATCAGGTGCGCACGATGCAACGCAACTGGATTGGTCGGTCCGAGGGTGCCACCGTACGTTTCCCCTTTGAGGATGACGCCATCGAGGTCTACACCACGCGCCCCGATACGCTGATGGGAGCCACTTATCTCGCATTGGCACCACAGCATCCACTGGTGCAGCGCGCTGCCGGAGAGAGCAGCGAACTCGCGGCGTTTTGCGATCAAATCAGCACCACCAAGGTGGCCGAGGCTGACATGGCCACCATGGAAAAGCTCGGCATGGATACCGGCCTGCGGGCGACGCACCCCCTGACCGGGGAACCCGTACCCATCTGGGTCGCCAACTTTGTACTCATGGGCTACGGGTCGGGGGCGGTCATGTCGGTTCCCGCGCATGACCAACGCGATTGGGAATTCGCGACCAAATATGGTCTACCGATCGTCCAAGTGGTCAGTGATACCCCCGAAAACACTGCCAATCTCTCGGTCAGCGCCCACGTCGAGCGCGCGCCCCTCATGAACTCCGCCGAGTTTGATGGCCTCGATTTTGACGCCGCCTTTGATGCCATTGTGGGCGCCTTGGAAGCGCGACAGCTCGGGCACAGATCGGTGAATTTCCGGCTGCGCGACTGGGGAGTCTCCAGGCAACGGTATTGGGGAGCGCCAATTCCGGTCATCAACTGTGACGCCTGCGGCGCGGTGCCCGTCCCTGACGAGCAGCTGCCCGTTGTCCTGCCAACCGATGTGGCTTTTCAGGGCGTTGGATCGCCCATCAAGGACATGCCCGACTTTTACCAAACCACCTGCCCACGCTGCGAAGCGCCCGCGACGCGAGAGACTGATACCTTCGATACATTTATGGAGTCCTCGTGGTACTACGCGCGTTACGCCAGCGCGAGCAATAACAGCCGCATGCTGGACGAAGAGGCCAACTATTGGCTCGAGGTCGATCAATACGTCGGCGGCATCGAGCACGCTATTTTGCACCTGCTCTACTCTCGCTTCTTCCACAAGTTAATGCGTGATGCCGGGCTGGTCTCGACCAACGAACCCTTTAAACGGCTCCTGACCCAAGGCATGGTGCTCAAAGACGGCGCCAAGATGTCCAAATCTCGGGGCAACACCGTCGACCCGCAGGCCCTCATAGACCGCTATGGCGCGGATACCGTGCGGTTGTTCAGCATGTTCGCAGCACCGCCAGATCAGTCACTGGAGTGGTCAGATTCAGGCGTCGAGGGAGCACACCGCTTTATCAAACGCCTCTGGCGCCTGGTTCATGACTTTGGCAACGAGCCACACTTGCCGCTGACGGACGCGCTTTCCCCCGCCCAAAAAGACCTGCGCCGAAAGACCCATGAGACGATCGCCAAGGTCACCGATGACTATGGTCGGCGGCAAACCTTCAACACAGCGGTTGCGGCGATCATGGAGCTCTGCAACGAATTGGGTCGGCATCCGCTTGACGCGGAAATCGATCGCGCAGTGGTGCAGGAGGGGCTGCGCGCGGTGCTGCGCATGCTGTGGCCAATCACCCCGCATTTGAGCGAATTTCTGTGGCAGGCCATGACGGGCGACGAGTTTCAGGAGCATGATTGGCCACTCGTGGATGAGAGCGCGCTGAGTCGCGATGCGCTGGAAATCGTGGTTCAGGTCAATGGTAAAGTGCGAGGCAAGATGATGGTTCCTGCCTCGGCGGATAACGCGGAGATCGAAGCATTGGCCAAAACACACGAAAATGTTCAGCGGTTCCTCGCCGATGCGACGATCAGAAAAGTGATTGTGGTTCCGCAGAAGCTGGTGAATATAGTTGCGCAATGAAACTGCCAGACGTTAAACCCACCGCTCGCGCCGTCATCCGGCTCTCGCTGGCGGTCATGTGCATCGTACTGGTGGGATGCGGCTTCCAGCTAAAGGGCTCGGGTCAAACCGGCGCCCCGGAGCTCGCGGGTATGACGGTCCGCCTGGTGAGTGCGCAACCGCGATCCGAACTGACCCGGGAAGTCACCCGTGAACTGACCCATAGTGGCACGTCGTTGGTTGATGACGCGGACGCTGCCATCACTCTGATCTTGGAGGCCGAGCAGTTCACGCAGCGAAACGTATCGCTCACTGCACAGGCGCGGGCGGCAGAGCTAGAGCTCACTTTGTCTGCTGCGTTCACGCTAACACAAGGCGAGCAGGATCCCGTCGATGCGCGTGCGGTGGTTAGCCGGCAGATGCTCAATGATCCGCGTAATGTCGTCGGCAAAACCGAAGAGCTTCGGCTGCTGAGAGAAGAAATGCGGCGCGATCTTGCCGCGCAAATCGTGCGTCGGATTAGCTACGGCATTACCGGCTAGTGCAGCTCAAACCGGCGCAACTTGAGGATCATCTCGCCAACACGCTGGCTTCTTGTTATCTGGTAAGCGGGGATGAGCCGCTGATCGTCAGCGAATGCGCGGACGCGATTCGCCGCAAGGCACGGGAGGCGGGTTGCACTGAGCGGCAGCGTATCTCGATATCCGGTAAAGACGACTGGCTGGAGTTAGGGCATATCGCAGGCGCCCTCTCCTTATTCGCCGAACGCAAACTCATCGAGATACTGCTTCCCAGCGGCAAGCCCGGAACCGAGGGTAGTCGAGCGCTAATGGAGCATCTCGAGAGTGAACCCACCGGAGATGTGCTGCTTGTCATCAGCGGGCGCATCGACAAGCAATCTCAGAAAAGCAAGTGGTATACGGCGATGGATCGCGTCGGTGCGGTGATTCCCGTCTGGCCCGTCAGCCCGACTGAACTGCCAGGATGGATTGGACAGCGCATGCGTCGCGCGGGGATGAAAGCTGACGCAGAGGCAATCGCGTTGCTAGCCGAACGGGTCGAGGGCAACTTGCTTGCCGCGGCGCAAGAAATCGAGAAGCTCAGATTGTTGCATCCGGAGCAAACTCTCTCCGCTGCGCAAGTGGCCGATACCGTCTCGGATAATGCGCGGTACGACGCTTTCAGGCTGGTCGACGTTGCGCTGTCAGGGGACGCACGCAGCGCACTGAGGACACTTCGCGGACTGCGAGCCGAGGCAGTTCAGCCGCCTGTGCTCCTCTGGGCAATCGCACGGGAAGTCCGCCTGTTGACCGATATCAAAAGAGACATGGCGACCGGTGGCGCGGCCAGCAGCGCCATGAATCAACACGGGGTTTGGCGCAATCGCCAGCCGCTGGTGCAGGCGGCCTTGCAGCGACTCTCCGGCCGCGATCTCGCTGAGTTGCAAGCATTGAGTTTCGAGGCTGACGGCACCAGTAAAGGTTTTTTACTGGGAGACGCATGGGACGTACTGGAGAACCTCGTAGTACTGCTCGCTCAGGGTGGCGCACCTGCCAAAATGACCGAGCGACGGGCATAGCAGACAACCAACAGCCCAAGACCGGCGCATCCCGCAACACCCGAGACCAGCACAAAACCAAAGCGATCGACCCCGAAGCCCAGCACCGCGGCACCCAGCGCCGGCGCACCCATGGCCAACATCGTCCAGAGACTCATGACACGCCCTCTAAAGCATGGATCCGCAGAGAGTTGAATCAGGGTCTGGCAGCCGGTGCCCGCTATCGTGGTCACAACGCTCAGCGCAGCTACCCAGACACCCATGGCCAACAAGCCGGAGAACCAACGCAAACAGACCAGAGTCGCAGCGGCCAGCGCGATAGCCGCACAAACCAGTAACAGCAAACGGCTCACATGCGCGGACTGCCGACTGACAAGTAGCCCCCCGAAAACAGAGCCCAGCCCTGCCATCGCCACCAATATTGCCAGCTCTGACGAGCCACCCTGCAGTAAGGCGCCCGATAAAGCCGGCAGTAACTCGACCAATGTCCGACCCAGCAACCCATTCAGTGCGGTCATGGCGAGGAGTAATTTCAAGTCCGCACGCTGCGCGAGATGCCGGAGTCCGGCCATGAATTCCTGCCGGTAAGAGTCAGATCGTGTTGGCTGCTTATCGCGTCCGACGTCGAGCTGGGTCAGGCGCCAGTAAGAAACCGTAAACATCAGCATCGACACGATCCAGGCAATACTGACCTCGAGGCGAGCGACCAAGGCGGCACCGATCGCGGGGCCAATCATTCGCGCGATATTAAAAGACATGGCCGAATAGCCGACGGCACTCGGCAATGCTTCCCGGGAAACTAACAAGGGCACTAGCGCCAGGCGCATGGGGGAATGAAGGGAAGTCGCCATGCCTAGCGCGGCAGAGAGTAGCGTCAGCGCAATGCGATCATAAACACCAAGCCCTGTGGTAATCGCACCCGCCAAGGCAATCAAACCATGGATCGCCATGGACAAACGCAGCCCCTGGCGAGGGCACAGTCGATCAGAAAGAATGCCGAACCAGGGCGAAAACAGCAGCGCCGGCGCCAGCATGAGCGCACCGACAATGCCTACCCAAGTGGCCGAATGAGTGAGTTCCCAGGCGCTCCAACCTAATAAAAACCGCAGGATCCAAGCGCCCAAACTCGAGAACCAGCTGGCCGGGTAATAGCGGCGAAAGCGGGGGTCAGCGAGCGCAGACCGATGCACCTGTCGCTTTTCACGACACTCGGGAAAATCCCCGCTTGCTTTTTCAGTCATGCTCAAATACTGTCTATTTATACAGTATTTTTACTGTTGCCTGATTGGCGCCGCATAACCGCACAAGAAGCGCCGCCGGTACAACAGTGTGAGAAGGGAGTGCATCATGAATTATTTACTCGAAGATATTTTCCGCCGTGCCGATACCTGGCGTGGGATTGGCCAGCATCCGCACGCTGTCATCCATCCCAGCGTACCCTCCGCGAATGGTGACATCCCGCTTTTGCACAGCGTCGAAACGGGTTTTGACGCGTTGGATGCGCAACTTTACAACAGAGGGTGGCCATTAGGGGGCAGCATTGAAGTCATTAGCGAACAATGCGGACTCGATGCGATGGGTGTTTTCATGCCAACAATGAAAAAACTGTCCGGCCAAGGGCGCTGGCAAGTCTTCATCGACCCACCTTATACCCCCTACGCACCTTTACTGGCTGGAGAAGGCATTGATTTACAAGAAATCATGTTGGTGCACCCCCGCAATCGCGAGGAATTGCTCTGGTCAACAGAGCAAGCTTTACGCAGTACAACCTGCGGCGTGGTCTTTGTCTGGCTCGGTGCTACCGATTACCGCTATGCCGAGCTACGAAAGATCCAACTAGCCGCCGCCAGTCACGGCACGTTAGCGGTACTTTTTCGCTCCACTGACGCGCTGTCGCAACCCTCCCCCGCCAGCTTGAAAATACAACTGGATGGCTATCGCCAAATAAAGATTCTCAAACAACGGGGCGGCCGCCAAAGTTCCACTATTCCCCTACCGTGCGACGATTCACTACAACCGGCAGTGACTGCGTGGTCTTTCCTAGAACAACCCGAAGTACCTCAACCGGCTTTTGACTTTAGACCTTCTGCTTGAGTAGCGCCCCGAATACCCCATACAACGGGCGATTCGCCTCGGATTGGCACATTTGCGGTATAGCCGCTATCCTTGCGCCCGCTTTTGATGAGGCTGAGAAACTCATGCAGGATTTTCCACACCACTACCGCTGTGTCGCAACCGCCAACGCGGATCAATCCCAGGTCCAGATCGCCAGCTCAGGGCTCACCGATCTCATTACCGATGTACCCAAGGAATTCGGCGGCCCGGGCGATCAATGGTCTCCCGAAGCTCTGCTTATTGCAGCGGTGGCTGACTGCTTTGTGCTGACTTTCAGAGCTATCGCCGCTCCGTCGAGAGTGGTTTGGCACGCGCTGGATTGCGACGCAACAGGTACGCTGGAGCGCGTTGATCGAACGCCTCAATTTACTCACATTCATCTCACGGTTCGTATCAGCGTTCCCGATGATATGGAGGAGGAGAAAATCCTGCGCGTTCTGAAAAAAGCCGAGGAGAGCTGTCTTATTACTAACTCGCTCACTGCCACCGTGCACCTCAATACAGAGATTACCCGTCAATCTTCGATATAAGCGCATTCACTCCGCTATCGCCGTTCGCGATAGGACCAAGAGAAGTAGCTCAAAAAAAAGCCCCGCTTGAGCGGGGCTTTTTC
>CAYQUE010000032.1:0-22263 GCA_964420615.1 uncultured Alteromonadaceae bacterium
AGCAGTGCCGGTTGCTGACATTGCAGGCGGCGGAGGTCATGGACCGCGAGGGCCTGGAGGGCGCAAGACCCTACATTTCTATGATCAAAATTGTCGCGCCCAAAATGGCACAAGAAGTCGCCGATCGGGCCATGCAGATTTATGGGGGTATGGGCGTTTGTCAGGACACCATGATCCCCGATGTATTCACCGTAGGGCGATTTTGCCGCATTGCTGATGGCCCCGATGAGGTACACATGTCACAGCTCGGTAAAATGACGGCGCGATCACTCGCGAATTAGGGGGAGCATTATGAAAACGGTAGTCATTGTGGCACTTCTGTTTGTGGCAACCATGGCGCGGGCAGACGCCGACATCTCCGGTTTTTGGCAGCACGAGAAGGAACCGGTATGGATCGAAATGCGCCCAGATAGCGCCGACGCAGTTGTTGTTCGCAATGATAATCGTCCAGATCGCGTCGGCTTTCACGTGGTCACGGATCTTGCGGCCACCGATGAACCCGATGTTTGGACCGCTCAGGTTTACGCGGCGCAGCTGCAGGAATACCGCAACGCCCGAGTTACGCTAGAAGGCGCGGATCTAATGGCTTTTACTGTGAAGGTCGGGTTTATCTCGCGAACCGTGGAGTGGAGTCGGGTCGCAGAGGTGCCTTTGCCGACGAATGCTGAGTAAACTGACGGCTGATTGCGTCAATAACCATAAGTAAAGGACCACATCATGTTGAAACGCGCGGCGCTGATAATGGGCGTGGTGGTACTGCTTTCTGCCTGTGGCGAGGAAGTGGGACTGCTAGACGAAGATTCTAACTTTGGTGGTCGGGGCGGCGCGCCGCTGGCGACCGTCATGGATCTGATTGACCGCACAGCCCCACCCGCTAACCCGCTACGCAACGCCTATTTTGGCGACCTGCACGTGCACACCGAATATTCGTTTGACGCCTACAATTTCGGCACGACCGCGACGCCCTACGATGCCTACCGGTTTGCATTGGGCGAGGCTATTGATCACCCCGCCGGTTATCAAATCCAGATGGCGACGCCGCTGGATTTTTACGCGGTCACCGACCACGCGATGTTCTTGGGTTTGGCGCTTGAGGCCGGCGATACCACGACGCCCTTTTCGCAATACGACGTTTCCAAACCGTTACATAACTTAAACGCTGACGACAATATGGGCGCCATGAGTCTGACCTCACGGCTCTCCAACTTTGCTTCCTTCATACCCGGCACCCTCGCTGGGATTCGCTCTGGGGAGATATCGGAGGAGTTGGCCGTCGGTGTTACGCGACGCGCCTGGGCAGACATTATCAACGCGGCGGAGCAGTTCAATGATCCCGGCCGTTTCACAACCTTCGTCGCCTATGAGTACACCTCGTCTACCGACGACGTTGGAAATCTGCACCGCAATGTATTCTTTCGCGGTGCAGACAAATTACCGGCGGTCCCGTTTTCTCGACTGAACTCCCAAAACCCCGAGGGGCTATGGGATTGGATGGATACGCTGAGAGAGCAAGGCATCGAAAGCCTGGCGATTCCCCATAATTCCAATGGATCTAACGGGCAGATGTTCAAGGTCGAGGACTGGGCGGGGAACCCGATGGACGATGCCTACGCCGATCAGCGCATGCGCAACGAGCCGCTGGTCGAGATTACGCAAATCAAAGGGACATCAGATACTCACCCCTTGCTATCGCCGAATGACGAGTGGGCGGACTTCGAGATTTATAAGTTCCGCGTTGGCACGAGCATGCATTCGGAGGAGAAGGGCAGCTATGTCCGTGAGGCGTTGCGCAATGGTTTGATGCTGGAGTCTGGGGGCGTGCAAAACCCCTATCAATTTGGTTTTGCGGCGGCGAGCGATACGCATGTGGCGGGCACCAGTGACGATGAGGAAACCTTCTTCTCCAAAGCTGGCCTTCTTGATGGATTGCCCGAGCGGAGGGGTTCTGTGCCGGTCGACTTTGTTTATGGCACCCTCGCCAAGTTCTTGGCTCCCGACACGCTGACGGAGGTAGAGGGGCGCACTTATACCTACGGCGGCGGGTTTGAGAGCTGGAGCGCGTCGGGTGTCACGGGTGTATGGGCTGAAGAAAATACCCGCGACGCGATTTACGACGCCTTCCGTCGCAAAGAAACTTTCGCCACCTCAGGCCCTCGAATGCGCGTGCGGTTTTTCGCGGGATTCGATTACGCGGCTGAAGTCTTAGGCTCCGAGACCATGATCGAAGAGGCCTATGCGCGCGGAGTCCCCATGGGCGGCGAGTTAGCCAAGACCGGAGAGCCCCCCGCTTTTATCGCGTGGGCCAGTGCTGACCCGCGTGGCACGGCACTGCAACGCTTGCAAATTATCAAAGGGTGGGAAAAAGACGGCCAGACTAGCGAGCGGGTTTATGATGTGGCCTGTTCAGATGGCCTAAGCCCGGACCCGGAGACCCATCGTTGCCCCGACAATGGCGCGCGGGTGAATCTCGCCGATTGCAGCATCACCGAGGGCGTTGGCGCGTCAGACCTGAAAGTCGTATGGCAGGACCCCGATTATGATCCTGATACCCGCGCGTTCTATTATGTACGAGCTCTCGAGAATCCCACTTGCCGGTGGTCAACGTGGGATGCGATTCGTGCCGGTGTTGAGCCGAGGGCAGACTTGCACAAGACGCTGCAGGAGCGTGTCTGGAGTTCGCCGATTTGGGTGAAGTGAGGTTGCAAAGCAGTAGCTGAGAGGGGTAGCGGCGGGGCCGCGGCCGCCCGAGGAAAAAAGATATGAATCAGGCGTTGCGCTTACCTGGCTATCCGGTGACCGAAACTTGCATTGGCGGCGTTGCTGAGTTCGATCACACCCAGCCCTGGATTTACGGCCTCGACAATCCTTACCTGCACGGTATTTATGCGCCCACTTCGTTGGAGCTGAGCGAATCGGGGTTGGCTATCGAGGGTCAGTTGCCCCAGGATTTACTGGGCACCTACTTCCGCAATGGGCCCAATCCTATCCACGCACCAGTTAACCGTTATCACCCCTTTGATGGAGATGGCATGGTGCACGCCGTTTCTTTTTGTGAGGGTGAAGCGTCCTATCGCAACCGCTATGTCCAGACGGTCGCGCTCACCGAAGAGCAGCATGCGGGGCGCACGATTTCAAATGGAGTGATGGGGCCCTTTGACTTTTCGACCTCTGAGTTTGGTATCAAAGACACTTCCAATACGGATCTTTTCTATTATGCGGGCGGTTTGATGACGCTCTGGTATAACGCGGGTCATCCCTATCGGCTCAACCCACAAACATTGGAAACCGAGGGGTACTTTGAGCTTTCAGGTCGTCATCACCGTCGCTTGTCGGCCCATTCGAAGGTTGATTGGGCGACCGGTGAGTTGTTGTTCTTTGATTACGGAGATGAGCCGCCTTACATGACCTATGGGGTGGCAGATCCTTCAGGCAGCTTATTGCACGAGGTGGCGATTGACCTGCCGGGACCGCGCTTACCCCACGATATTGGTTTCACGCCTAATTACACCATCCTTCACGACTTACCGTTTTTCCACGACCCTGCCGTTTTACAGCGCCACCGCTTACGGGTGCTCACGTTTCATCGTGATATACCAACGCGCTTTGGGTTGATTCCTCGCCGCGGTAACGGCGGGGATATTCGCTGGTTTGACTGCGACCCTTGCTACATTCTGCATGTCAGTAATTGCTGGGAAGAGGGTGACTGGGTGGTGATGGATGGCTGTCGCTCGACCAATCCCATGCCATCGGCGACCAGCGACGAAGGCGAGCTTTCTCATATGCTGGCGTATATGCGGCTCGAGGCAAATAACTACCGATGGCGTTTTAACTTGCGAACGGGCGAGGTGCGGGAAGGGGACATCGACGATCTCAATACCGAGTTCAATAAAATCAACCCGCTCTACGCCGGCGTGAAAAGTCGCTATGCCTATCACCAACGGATTCCTCTCCTAGCGGAGGGGGGGCACACCTTGCGCTTTACCGGGCTGGTGAAATATGACAACGACACGGGCTGTCGTCAGCAATGGGATTACGGGACAGGCGTATTTGGCAGTGAGGCCGTGTTTGCTCCTCGCGCCGGAGCGAGCCGTGACACCGCAGAGGACGACGGCTATGTCATTACGCTGACCACTGATACCCGGGATTGGAAGTCTCACTGCCTGGTATTTGATGCGACTGATGTCACGGCCGGGCCCATCGCGCGGGTCGAGTTACCTCAACGCGTACCTTTTGGATTTCACGCGAGTTGGGCGCCGGGTATCTGATCGGTCAGAGCCTTGGGCCCTCAGAGTTTGCTGAACATCAGTGCCGCAACCAGCACCATCAATATGGCGGCGATTCGATTCAGGCGGCTAAGCTGCTCGGGGCTACTCAGGAATCTCCTCAATCCACTGCCGCCACTGGCATACAAGCTCATTGACAGAAATTCCGAGGGCAGTATCACGGCCAAGAATGTCACGAGCTGATATGTGATAGCGCGGTCTGATGACATGAAGCCCGGGAGCAGGGCAATCATAAATCCCCAACCTTTCGGATTCATGACCGCAGTGCTGTATCCCAGCAAGATCAGGGCGCGCGGGGTTAAGTTGGGCTGATCCTCACCGCCTGCGAAGCGTGCCTCTTGGTGCCAGAGTCGATAGGCAATCCACAGCAGATAGCTACCGCCGATCAGGGCGAGTATCGAGAAATACAGCGGCGACAGTGATTGAATCCAAGATAACAGGAGAGCGCAGCTGGCGACCACGGTAGCGACGCCGGCGAGCTCCCCCCACATCATCCACAACGTGTGGCGGTAGCCCTGTGATAAACCGAGTGTGAATGCCAGCGTCATGCACATCCCTGGCGTCAGTGAGATGGCCGCAATGGTGGGAACAAAAACCCAGAGTAACTCAGGGGCCACGGGCGGCGTTATCGAGTACGTTGTTTGTATTGGGTCGCGCAATAACCGCGGCTGACACGCGGGTCACGGCGCGACAGGTGTTTGGTCGCTCTGCCGGATACGCGTGCACGCCAGTTGCGAAAGGCTTGTGGTTTCAGCGAAGCGCGCATCAGCGCGATGACATCGGACTCGGATAAGCCATACAAATGCGCGATGGCGTCAAAGGGAGTTCGATCCTCCCAGGCCATTTCAATCACTCGGGAGTGATCAGCGGGGCTCAGTGATTTCCAGGCAATAGCGGACATGTTGTTGGATGCGCGAGTTTTCAGCCCGGTACTTTAGCGGACCGCGAGGGAAATAGCGCTAATACTCGCAACATTCGGTGCTGTACCTGCGAAGTGGATTCTGCGGCGTTGACGGCGACCCCACCCCACCCCTAGGGTACATCCGTCACATCTGTGAGATAGGTTATGCGGGTACTGTTGGCAGGCGCCACAGGCTACATCGGAAGCGCGGTGCTTAAAGAACTGGTCGCGCGCGAAATGGATGTGGTCGCCCTAATTCGCCCAGGTCGTGTACTGCCCGCTGACCTCATTGGAGCCGCTACAGTAGTGGAAAGCGACGTATCCTCAGAAGTCGATTGGGACGCGCGTATTCCACCGGTAGACGCGGTGATTTCCTGTTTGGCGAGTCGGACCGGGGCGCCCGCGGACGCACAAAGGGTAGATTTTGACGCCAACCGCCGTTTGCTCGAACGCGCCGAGCGTGATCGCGTCCGGCATTTTGTGCTGCTCTCGGCAATTTGCGTGCAAAAACCTCGGCTTGCGTTTCAACGCGAGAAGCTCCGCTTCGAGGCATTACTTGGACGCACCGCGATTCCCGCGACCGTCGTTCGGCCCACGGCGTTTTTTAGGTCTCTGATCGGTCAAATTGAGCGCGTGAAGTCAGGCAAGCCATTCTTGGTTTTTGGTGATGGCAGAATGACCGCGTGCAAACCGATCTCGGATCGGGACCTCGCCGTCTATGTGGTTGATCAGCTCCTCCAGTCGCATGAAGGAATGGTGATTAAGCCGATTGGTGGCCCCGGACCCGCGCTAACACCTCGCGACCAGGCGGGGTTACTGGCTCAAGCCCTAGGGCTTCCCCTGCGTGTTCGATCACTTCCCCCTGCCATATTCGACTGGCTCAGGTGGTTGATTACCCCCTTTGGCCTTTTTTCCCGCTCGATGGCTGAGCGCGCGGAACTCCTGCGCATCGCAAAGTTTTATGCCACTGAGTCGATGCTGCATTGGGATGAGCGGGAACAACGCTACGACGCTGAAAACACCCCGGAATTTGGTAGCGATACGCTCGCCGATTTTTACGCGCAGGTGGTAGCCGGTGAGATCGCTGCGCCGGAGCGCCGTGAGCAAGGGCTTTTTTAAGGCGCCGGAGTGGGTATGACCATCAACGTAGCAACGTGTTTGTCCGCCAGATAGGCGACATGCAGGGGCACGGTGTGCCACGGTTGGTGCGGTGCTCCAACGGGAGTAATCGCAAGTTGCGCTTCATCAATACGCGTGACTTCAACGTCATGAAAGCCGACCCAAGAGCGGGTCAACGTGTACTGACACTTATAAAAACTCTCTTTCGCACTGAACAGCACCGTCGCTTCTGCGCCAACAAGTGTGCGGTCAATGGTGCCCAGATAATCGCGCTCCCGATCGGTAAAAAGTGCTGACCAGAGTTTTTCATCAACGCGGCCGATGGTCTCTATATCAATGCCAATCGATTGCGCCGCATGCCCTCTTGCCACTGCAGCCGCGCACAGTGTGTCGCAGTGGGACAAACTGCCGAGTCGATCCTCTGGCCACTCAGGCGATCTGTCGTTGGCCCTACGCAAAGGTAATGTGGGCAGGTTCAGGTCGGACGCCATTTGAGCGACCAGGCGGCGCCCGGCAGAAAATTCTTTTTGCCGTTGAGGCGCAGCGCCGGCAATATCTTGCCATTCTTCGGGATGTAGCTCGCCTTGCCATTCCCCTAAAAAACCCCAGCCCACCGCGATATCGGTTAAGAGCAGATCGGCGAAGAGGGGGTGAACGTTCATGCGCTAAAAGCGAGGTCCGGCTCTCGGCGCCGTGATTGCGTCTCAGGCGCCGGGAATCTCTGCTTTGTCACTGAAGATCAGTTTTATTGCTAGTCTCGATCAAGGGTGTCCGTTGTGACGCCCAACTCAGGATCGCCAGTGCCAGCGCCAACAGCAATACGGCGCCAGCTTCAAATAGCAGTTTGCTGGGCTCGGCCTCCTTGCCTTGCAAAATAATGAGACGGGTGATGCCGGTGATCGCGATCAAAACAGGCAAGGTCACGGGCACGCTGTGCGTCGCATAATAGGCGTAAGCCATTCCGATCACTTCTAGATAGATGAACAGCAGCAACAGATCTGCCAGCCGAATGCGGCCGGCTTCAGCAAAATGTGCCAACTCCAGCGCGACTGCCAGCATGGTTAGCAGACTGATAATGACAAGCAGAATCCGCTCGGCGGCACTGAAGAAACCCAGTACGCCACGGTCGATCTTCTGCGTTGCCTCGGGATAGTCGTTGCCGAGTTGCTGTTTTGACATCGCTGCGCTCCTTGCCCAGGTCACATGCTTGATACGCGTGAACCCGCCAAATCGTTCAGATCTTTTAGGTGCAACGTTTTATCACATTGCCCGCTGATCGCCGCAATACGCTGCTAGCCTCTCTCTCGGGGTTGCGTCAAAACGCGGGGATTACCTTTTCTGCGGGTATCCAGGGTATGTCGACGATCTCGGCATCTCGCCAACTATCGCCTGCGTCAATAGAAATTGCCGTGCCCGGCTTCGCCAGATGCGTCGGAACATTCACCAACGCGATGTTGTGCTCAAGACGCGGGGAGTACGCATAGCGCGTCACGTGGCCCACCACTTCGCCATCGGCTTTAACGGGCATGAAATGCTCGTTCGGTGTCACAGGATTCCCACCAAAGTTTGCGCCGACTAGCTTGCGTGTGGGACCAGACTCCGCAATTTTTTGCAGCGCGGCTTTACCGATGTAATCGTGGGGCTTGTCGATATCGAGTAGGCGGTCCATACCGATGGTGAAGGGGTTGTCATTCAAGGTGATGTCACTGCAATAGGACAACAGTGCGCCCTCCATGCTACGCGCCAGTGAGGGGCAGGCCGGTAAGATATTGAACTCGGCTCCCGCATTCATACACAGGTCCCAGAGCTCTGTACCGCGACTGCCGTCGAGCAGAATAATTTCGTACCCCAACTCGCCGCTCCAACCGGTTCGGCTCAGGACAACGGGAATATCCGCCAGCGTGGTATGCGCAAAGTGGTAGTAGCCCAATTCGATCGCTAGCTCGCCGAACAATTTGTACGCTACCTGCGGTGCGAAAGGGCCCTGCAGTTGTAGCGGGGAGGCATCAGGTTCACGCACAGTCACATTGAGTCCGCTCTGCGCGGCGGCGCCTTTAGCCCAGAGTAAGACGTCGCCGTCTCCCGGGGACAACCAGAAATGATTTTCCGCATGGCGATAGAGGACGGCGTCGTTGATGATGCCGCCGTCCTCGTCACAGAACACCACGTAGCGCGCGCGGTTTACCGGACACTTATCGATATCCCTCGGCGTTAAGCGTTGGGTGAACGCAAGCGCATCGGGTCCGACAATTTCGACTTGCCTCTCGGCTGCGACGTCCCACAGCGTGACGCCATTGACCAGAGCCCAGTACTCGGCGGTTGTGTCGCCGTAGCTGGTGGGCATGAACATATGGTTATAGATCGTGAACGCTTTAGCGCCCGCGTTGACTGTCGCGTCATAAAAGGGCGATTTTCGAACTCGGGGTCCGACAGCAATATAAGGCGTAGTCATGGCAAGACTCCTCCGCGCGAAGCGCCTGAACTAGGCGCGATCATAAAGTCATAAAACGGGTCGGGCGAGATATTTTGGACCGTGATGCCGCCAGGGCGTTGTCGCAGACTCAAGGTGTCTCGGGGCGCTAAGAGTGTCAGGCGGCGGCTTCGAAGCGTTGTCTGTCAGCGTGTTCTGACTCTATCTCTTCAGCGGTGGGTTCGTAATCCAGTTCCTCATCGGATCGCGGATCCTGGTCAAAGGCAGCTGGCGCCATCGCTGAGGTGGCTGGGATAAAGGCGCCTTGCTCCTCGATCGTGACTGCCGTCTTACCGCGCGGTTGCAGAATGATAAAGATACCCGTGATGACACTCGCGACGCCGACAAACGCGAACAGCGCACTGTCACCCAGGCTGCGCATCGCCCAGCCAATCACGAGAGAACTGCTGGCAGAGCCAAGCGCGTTCAACAGCAATACCGAAGAGCCGATGGTGACGAATTCCTCGCGCCGTGAGTTATCAGCGGCTTTAGCAAGGGAGACGGCGTACAGTGAGTTGGCAAAAGCGCCGAAGGCAAACGCACCAACGAGCAGTGCCTGCTGCGAATTTGCGAGCATTAATCCAAATGCGGAGACACCGCTCGCGCCGCATAAAGCAGCCAGCACATAGCGGCGATCAATACGATCAGACGCCATGCCGATGGGATATTGAGCCAACGCACCGCCGATGATGTTGGCGGCGATAAAGGCCGGTACGAACCCGGGGTCATTGGTCTTTGCCAACGCATAAATTGCGCCCAGACCCCAGAATCCACCCATGACCACACCTGATCCGAGTGCCCCTGCGAAGGCGGTATGCGAGCGCCGATACAGCTTGAAGAAATTAAAGCGGGTCGCAGGAACGGGGGCCGGGGCGAGCGACCGCGTGAGGCTAACCGGCACAATGGCGAAGCCTACCAGCAACGATACGAGGATGAATGGGTACAGCGGGTTGGCCTCGGTCAGACCCAATAGATATTGGCCGACAGCCATTGAGGTCAACACGATAGCGGTGTACACCGACAGCACGCGGCCATGGCGGCTGGCATCACTTTGGTCCGCCAGCCAGCTTTCGATGACGGTATAGGCGCCACACATGACCGCGCCTAAAACAAACCGAACGAGCACCCAGAATATGCCTTCACTGACCAAACTGAGAAACAGGAAGCTACAAAGAAAGATCGCCATGAGTGCCGTAAAGCTACGGATGTGGCCTACGCGCGCTATCACCGGCGGTATGACGAGCGCACCGGTCAGAAAGCCAAAAAAGTAAGCGGAGCCGCTGAGTCCAATGAGTGTCTGCGACAAACCCAGCTCGCTCGCTCGCAGGGGCAAAAACGTCATGTGCAGGCCATGCCCCGCCAGCAGAAATGCTGTCGTGAGTAGGAGCGATGACACTGAGCGCATGCTGCTCATGGGTGGCAACTCAGGGATTGAGGGAGCCGCGCATTTTGCCTTGAAACCCCCTGCTCGCAACAGGCAAATGTGTGAATTTGTGGCGCCGATCGGCCCGGGTGTTGTTGCGACTTAGAGGGATTCGAGCTCTGACCACTTTAAGCGTCTGAGCTGGCGTTGATCGATAAGTTCGCTGAGTGCCTGAACGTGGCTCGGACCTACCTCACAGCACCCCCCGATGACTGTGGCGCCGGCATCTAACCATGAGGCCGCATGCGCCGCGTAGGCCGCGGGTCCTAGGTCTATTCGTGCTTCCAGACTATCCACTACGCCCCCGGGTTTGAGCGCGTCAACCGCGGTAAAGCCGTTGGCAAAGCCCCCAAATGGCAACCTCGATTGACCCAGTATCGGCATTGCCTCGGAGACCGCTTCGGGTTTAGAGCAGTTGATGACTACCGCAAGCGGATCAAACGCTTCAATAGCAGTCATCGCCTGCTCAAGGGGTTCTCCCGAGCGCAGTTGTCGGCCGTTGTCGTCCTTCACGGTTAATCCCAGCATGATGCGAATTCCTGATTCCCTCGCTGCGGTCAGTACGGCAGTGGCTTCGTTGACTGAGGCGATGGTCTCGGCGAGAAAGCCGTCAACACGAGATCGCTGAAATGCGATCAGTTCTTTATATTCGGTGATCATTTGATCGGTCGGCAGCTCGGTATCAGGACTATAGCTGGCGACCAGCGGTGGAAGACTGCTTATCAGCGCGATGCCTTTCACTCCGCTCTCTTCGATACCGGCTTGGGCGAGGTCGCAGGCACGCAGTAGCAGGGTGGCGAGAGGCGTCTCGACCTCGCCACGGGCAAGTCGCGCGCGGGTCACGGCGTAGGTGTTAAGGCAGGCCACGGCTGCTCCGGCGCGGCTGAAGTCGCGGTGGACATCGGAGACCAGCTGCGGCTCCTTCATCATGACCTGAAGTGACCAAAGGTGGTGTGCTGCAGCGGTGCTCCGATGGATGAGTTCCTGCCCCAATCCTCCATCCAACAGCAAAACAGATTTAGTCATGACCACTCCACATCTACCGCATCAGCACCTCACACAGCGGGCAGTATAGGGCCAAGCTGATTGTTGAAAACATCTTGCCACGCGTATCGCGTGGCAGCGGAGCTGGCTGTCGGCGAGGTTTTTACAGTTTTTCGCCCGCTCCGCGACTGGCCGGAAACAGTAGGGCGTAGAAGACCGGCACGGCGAGTAGCGCAAGCGCCGATCCAAAGGCGAGTCCGCCCATGATCGATACCGCCATCTCTCGGAAAAAATCGTCCCGCAGTAGTGGCGCCATCCCGGCAATCGTGGTGCCAGCGGCTAGCAGCACCGGGCGCATACGACTGACACAGGCCGACACGAGTGTGTCCTGATTTAATGCGCCTGCAGCGGATCTCAGTTTGATCTCCTCGACCATGATTACGCAGTTTTTGATCAAAATACCGATCAGGCTCAACAGTCCGAGCAGCGCGGGGAAGGTGAACGATAGATCTGTCGCTTTCAGGCTTAAAAACACGCCGATCATGATCAGCGGCACCGTCAACCAGGTCACTGCGGTTTGTCGAACGTTGCCGAACAGGACCAATGTCGCAATGACCATCACTAGCAAGGCAATAGGGAACCGGCCAATCACAGATTCATTGGCGACTTGCATGGCTTCGTATTCACCGCCCCACACCAGTTCATAACCGGGGGGTAATGGAATTGATTCAATATCGGCCCGGATCTCGTTAAAAGCCTGATAAGCCGATTTACCTGGAGGTGCATTAGCTTGCACGGTGATCGCCCGTACGCGATCGCGGCGGATGATAAAGCTGTCCTCGGCGACGAGAGCGGCGCTTGCGACCACTTGGCTGGCTGGAATGAAGGTCTGTCGTTGCTCACTCCACAAGTCTCGCTCAAGTAGGTCATTGGCGCTTTCTGCAAGTGGCGTGACTCGAGCGACGATCGGCACCGGCTTATCGCCGTCTCTCAAGGTCGCGATGGGCGTTCCTACGGTATTGGCGGTGACGGCGCGTGATACATCGGCCAGATTGATTCCCGCGCGTCGCGCTCTCGCTTCATCCGGCGTGACGCTGAGAGACACGCGCTGCTCACGCCAGTCGATTTTGCGATCGATCAGATCGTGTTTGACATAGTGCTTCATGGTCGCTTCCGCGAGCTGCCTGAGCACCGCTCTGTTATCCCCGAAAAAACGGGCTTCAATTTTGGTTGCGGTGCCGGGGGTGAACTCTAGCCGTCTCACCATGGGATGAACTTCCGGGAACTGCTGTTCGATCACGTCCATGGTCTTGGCCATGGTCTGATTCATTGCTTCGACATCGTCTACCTGAACCACAAGCTGCACGTAGGCCGGATCCGGGCGCTCTGGCAACAGGATCATGGTGAATCGCATAGGCCCCTGTCCCGCCCAGCTCGTGACATCAGCCACGCCATCGAGGCCTTTTAACTGCCGGCGGACCTGCTCGGCTAAGCGGTCGCCGGTTTTAATGTCTGTGCCCTGGGCGAAGTAAAGGTCAACGAGGTACAGGGGAGTACTGGTTGCCGGGAAAAAACCCTGTTTGAGTTGCGTAAAGCCAGCCAGACTTGCCGCAATCATGCCCAGTAGCATAGCGGTAGTGAGTGTTCGCGCTCGGATCGATCGGACAACTAATCGCCGATAGGCGGTAAATACCGGGCCGCTATAAAGCTGGCCCTCGCTCAATGGTGCTGCGCGTGGTTTAAGCAGTATCACGCCCAGTGCGGGCGCGACCGTGATCGCCAGCACCCAGCTCAGCAATAAGGAGATTCCGCAAACGGCGAAGAGTGACCCGAGAAACTGGCCTGTGGAATCCGACGACAGTCCAATGGGCGCAAAAGCGGCGACGCCAATAATGGTCGCGGCGAGTAGCGGGAATCGCGTCGTGGCAACGGCTTCGCTGGCGGATTCCCCGGGGCTGTTGCCATGTTGAATACGGGTCAGCATGCCCTCTGTGACGACAATGGCGTTATCGACCAGCATGCCCATGGCAATCATCATTGCGCCGAGGGATATGCGCTGTAGCTCGATGCCGGCGGCGGCCATGACGCCAATAGTGCCCATCACGGTCATCAGTAATACGGCGCCTACCATGACGCCGGCACGCCAACCCATAAACAGGCAGAGCGCACCAATCACGGTGGTCACCGACGCGGCAAGATTCACAAGAAATTGGTTGATCGCGTTATCCACCAGCCGGTGTTGCTCGAACAGCGGAATTTTCTCGATCCCTGCCGGGAGTAGAGACTGGAGCGCGTTCAATCGTTGCTCAATTACTTTACCGACCTCAACGACATTTTGTGTTTGATCAATGGCAATGCCGAGGGCAAAGATGCGTTGTCCCTCGTGACGAAGGATGAGCGGTGGTAGATCAGTTTCTACCCGGCTGATCGTGGCGAGATCTCCCAGCCGAATCATCGAGGAAGCGCCCGGCCAGGTGATCAACAGGTCACCGAGCAGGGTTTCGTCGCGCTCCACGGGGATGTCAATCCGAATCCGCTGTTCCTCTGAGCGCATGAGCGGCCCGGGAAACAACGCCGATTGGCTGTGGATTGTTTCAACAATATGCTGAAACGGGATGCCAAGCTGGCGCAAACGAGCGTAGTCGAAGTCAATGTGGATCTGTTCTTGAGGTACCCCCTCGATCCTCACCTTGCCGACATGTGGGACGCGCTTGAGTTCTGTCTCAAGGCGCCGCGCTGCGTCACGAACCGTCGCAATCGGGTAGCCGGCGGGAATCGTAAATCCGTAGAGCAAGCCGTAGACATCCCCGAAGTCGTCTTCTACCCAGGGGGGTGAGCTACCCGCAGGTAATTGCAGCGCCGCCTCTGCAACGCGGCGCCTGAGCTCGTCCCAAATTTGCGGTGTGTCCGCTGCGGGAACGGCGTGTTTCAACTCGATTTCGATTTCGGAGCGTCCTGGCAAGGACCGCGATATGACTTTGTCCACGGTAGGCAGCTCTTGGATTGATCGTTCCAGAACCTCTGTCACTTCGCGTTCAACATCCAGTGCCGAGGCACCGGGATATTCAGTAAAGACAAAAGCCATTTTGATGGGGTAGGGCGGATCTTCCAGTCGAGCGATAGTCTGGCTGCCCGCCAATCCCCCGAGCAGGCAAGTCAGTACGATCACCCAGACGTAGAGCGGGTTAGCGAGCACAAATTCGGTGAGGTTAGATCGTGACACCGCTCAGTCTCGCGCCAATGCCCTGACCAACATGCCTTCGCTCAACCACGCGCCGCCCGCCACAACAATGCGCTCACCGGGCGCCAGGCCCCCATAAACGCCCACCAGATTTTTATCTGGTACGCCTACCTCGACCGGGCGCTTGAGAACCCTGGACGTCTCGTTGTTGACCACCCACACGAAGAAAGCCCCGTCGACATCGGCTTGCAGGGCGCTCATGGGAATGTGCGGTAGGGTCGAACCGTGCTGCGCCAGCGTGATCAACACGGTTGCGGTCATGCCCGGTAACACCGGCCACGGAGGTGTTTGAGTCAGCGAAAATCGAACACCAAAGGTCTGGGTATCCCGATTGACCTGCGCTTCGTAATCGAGCCAGCGAGCGGAGAAGAGTTGATCTGGATCCGCACTAAAGCGCACTTTTGCCTCGCTGATGTTGGCCGGATTGAACTGCGCCATCAGCTGTTCGGGTACGCCGATCACCACCTCGATCTCGTCCAAGGGGGCAAGCTTAATGATGGGTTCTAGGCGACCGACCGTAGCGTGGTTTTCTTTCAAGCGGGCGATCACGCGACTATCAAACGGCGCGTTGAGCCTCGTATCTTCGAGATCGGTCTCGGCGGCAGCCACCGCGAGCCGTGCCCGGGTTTCTCGCGCAATCGCCTCGTCCAGTTCAGCTGCGGAGACGGTCTCTGCCTCGCGGAGCGTGGCGATACGACTGCGCGTTTTCTCTGCCAATGTGTGATCTGCCATCGCGCCCTTGAGGGCAAGTTCGAAGCGACGCGGGTCGAGTTGGGCGACGAGCTGACCTGCTTTGACGATGTCTCCTTCGGGAATGGGAAGCGCCGCCAGCGTACCGTCCACTTCAAACCCCAAATCAACGGTTCTGGCGGGTGCGACCTCTCCAACAAAGTGAACCGGTGGGTGAATTTGCGTTTTGGCGACCGTCAACAGCTGGACCGGTCTGCCAGCAGATGCGGTCTCGATGGTGGTGTTTTGCTCGCAACTGATTAGCCCCAGCAGGGTTAAGGCCAACAAAATTCTGTTCATGGCTCAAGTTCCTGTGTCATTGCTTTCAGGTGGCGACGCAGTCGATTGCGCTGAGTTGTTGTCAGTGAAAGAAGCCCAAGTAGCTCGAGAAACTGGAGTCCCTGAGACGCTAAAAAAACCGTTTGTGCCTGATCGGCGGTTTGACGCGCCGCGCCAAGCGCGGCAAAGAGAGCGGCGACGTGGTCCCGCGCTGGCGCCAGCAACTCGGGGTTCTCTGCAGAAGCTGCGATCAGCCCCTGCGCCATTACCCGCTCTTCCTCGGGCAACGCAAAATCGGCGTCGATCACCGCGTTGAGAAGAGCGGTTGGCGCTGTAGCGTCTTCCTCGGCGAGCGAGCTGATATTGGTGCGCGCTTCCAGCAGATGCTCCAGCAACCCCCCGAGTAGGGCCTGTTTTGAGGGGTAGTGGTACAGCAGTCCGCCTTTTGAAATACCGGCTACCGCTGCGACTTTTTCCAGCGTGATATTCGCGGCCCCCTCTCGCTCAATGACAGTCGCGGCGGCAATACGTATGCGCGCGCGGGTATTCTCTGTTGGCATAGCACCACCATAACTAAACCGTCCGGACGGTATAGTAAATCACAGCCTGGCCCCCGTCACGCCCTTGATGCCCTCTCTGCAGCAAAGCGCTGTAGGAGCGAGATCGGGTCGGCGCTAACGCCGTGCGATGACCGCACCGACGCCCTCGTTCTTTAGTCGCGACGCAAGTGGGTTGTTGGCGTGTGTATACTCAGCCGGTGCCAAGTTGAAGCCAGACGAGGACTGCCATTGTCACAGCGCGTCGATACAGTGAACTTTGCAATTTCAGTGCTGGTGCTGCTCTCGCTGTCAGTGCCACTACTGATTTTCCCAGCGGAGATGGCATCGTTATTAGCCTCTGCCTACGCGTGGATTGCGAGCACGTTTGGCTGGTTTTATATCCTGACCGGCGCCGTCACGTTCATCGTCGTGCTCTATATCGGTTTCAGCCGTTACGGGAGCGTGCGGCTCGGCGCCGACGACCCGGAATTTCCCACGCTGAGTTGGGTGGGCATGCTGTTTGCGGCGGGCATCGGCTCGGGAATGTTGTATTGGAGCGCAATTGAATGGGCGTACTATGTGCAAGCGCCACCCTTTGGCGCAGAGCCCTTTTCTCCAGCGGCTTATGACTGGGCGGCGACTTACGGATTACATCACTGGGGCTTTGTCGCTTGGGCTTTTTACTGCTTGCCCACCATGGCCATCGCCTACCCGTTTTACGTGAGAAAAGTGCCTCGCCTCAAATACAGTAATTCAGCCGAGTATTGGCTCCGTGGAAAAGAAGCCTCCTGGCCCGCGCGCCTGATGGACAGCTTTTTCATGGTCGCACTCATTGGTGGTGCGGGCAGCGCGCTAGGGTTTTCCACGCCCTTGATCGCCGCCCTCATTGCTCGATTAACCGGCATACCGGAGAGCTTTTCGCTTGAGGTGGCAGTGGTTGGTGTTTGCGTTTTTCTATTTTCGCTCAGTGTCTGGCTGGGACTGGGTCGGGGCATTCGAAGACTCAGCGATTTTAATTTCGTACTTGCGATCGTATTTTTGCTATTTGTGCTTTTCGCAGGCGACACGCTATTTTTGTTGCGTATGGCAGTTAACTCTGTGGGGTATTTGCTGCAGAACACACTGGCCATGACCTTTTGGACAGACCCGATCGCAAACTCCGGCTTTGTCGGCGACTGGACCGTTTTTTACTGGGCATGGTGGATCGGCTATGGCCCCTTCGTAGGTATTTTTGTGACGCGCATCTCCCGCGGCAGAACGCTCAGGGAAATCGTTTTTGGCATGCTTTTATTGGGCTCTCTGGGGGTCTGGCTATTTTTCTTTGTCATGGGTAACCACTCGCTCGGCCTGCAGCTTGGCGGGGAGGTCGACGTCATAGCGATCATGAATGCGCAGGGAGGAAATGCGGCGATCATCGCGGGTCTCGACGTTCTACCTATGGCGACAGTCGCGATTGCGCTGTTCTGCATTGTTGCGATGATTTTTGTTGCGACGACGTATGACAGTGCCTCTTATACCCTCGCAGCAACGGCCTCGACGGAGATGTCGGCGTCGGAAGATCCCGCGCGTTGGCACCGTGTCTTTTGGGCGTTGGCGCTGGGGATCTTGCCCATCGGATTGATGTATGCGGGAGGTATCAAAGAGGCGCAGACAGCCACGTTGGTCGTCTCTTTGCCCTTGACCTTCACGTTTTGGATCTCGGGGGCGGCGTTACTTAAATCATTGCATGAGGACCACCCGCCGCGCTAAAACCGCGACTTGTTAACCTTGCATTGTCCGTCGTCAGTGGGCAGCGTGGCGCGCAAGGCCCGTGTCGCGGGGAGCAGAGCCCGTAGAAAAGTCGCCCGGGATCCGGGTCGAGGGTGAATAAATGAATGATCAACCCACTGCCGTGATTTCCGCCGGCGCATCCGGCATCGGTTTGGTCTGCGCCCGCGCCCTGCGCGCAGAGGGTTACCGTGTACTCACCCTCGATATCGATGCCGAGGCCGTCGCGGCCTTTGAATCGGAGTTTGGTGAGGGGGCCGGCCTTTATTGCGATGTCTCTGATGCAGGGCAGGTCGAGACCGCCTGGAATCAGCTGATGGCGACTTCTGACCGGGTCGATGTGTTGCTGAACAACGCAGGCATCGCGGGACCGCAGCAGCCGGTTGAAGACATCTCGGTAGCTGCCTGGGAACAGACCCTGCAGACGGACCTGAGTAGCCAGTTCTACCTCGCGCGCCTCGCAATACCGCTGATGAAACAGCGCCGCGCGGGACTGATCCTGAATATGTCATCCAGCGCCGGGCGCTATGGGTGTCCAAACCGTTCGCCCTACGTTGCGGCCAAGTGGGCGGTGATTGGGCTTGCTCAGACCTGGGCGATGGAGTTGGGTCCTTGGAATATTCGTGTTAATGCGCTGTGCCCCGGCAGTGTGGGCGGGGAGCGGATAGAGCGCGTGATTCACAAGGATGCCGAGGAACGAGGCGTCGACCCCGACGCGATTCGCACCATTTATCAGCGTCAGAGCTCACTGCGATCCTTCGCCAGTGCAGAGGACATTGCTGCCATGGTTTGTTTTCTCGCGGGGCCCGGTGGGCGCATGATATCCGGTCAAACCATCGGCATCGATGGGCACACCGAGAGTCTCGCTAACTGGCTCGATGACTAGGGGTGCTTTGATGAAGGCAGTGTGGTTTGAGCAATTCGGTGCGGCGGATGCGGTGCTGGAAGTCGGTGACTGGGCGAGGCCTCAGCCTGGCCCCGGTGAGGTGCTGGTGGCACTGCAGACAACCGGGGTCAATCCCTCGGATGTGAAAAAGCGGGCGGGGGCATTCCCGAATTTACTCGATGACGGTCCGGTCATCCCCCACAGTGACGGCGCGGGGATCATTACTGAGGTGGGTCCAGGCGTTTCTGACGGCCGCGTCGGTGAACGGGTGTTTGTCTATCAGGCCCAATACGACCGCCAGTTGGGTACCGCTGCGGAATATGTTGCCCTGGACAGCGCACGAGCGCCGGTGCTGCCCGAGAACACTTCGTTTGAGGTGGGGGCGTGTATTGGCATTCCCGTGCTGACCGCACACCGGTGCGTGTTCGCGGATGGATCGGTGGAAGGCCAGTGGGTTTTAGTGACGGGTGGCGCCGGGCGCGTCGGACACTATGCCATTCAATGGGCGCGCCATGCTGGTGCCCGGGTGATTGCTACCGCCAGCAACGAGACAGATGCTGCAGCCTGCCGGGAGGCCGGCGCCGAGAGCGTGGTGAATCACCGAGAACCTGATTGGGGTAACGCGGTTCTGGATGTGACCGAGGGTCAAGGGATCGATCGCGCAATCGATGTGGAATTCGGCGCTAACTTGCCCGAGCTGCTCAAGTGCCTCCGTATTGGCGCGACCATTGCGACTTATTCCAGCACCGTCGTGCCTGAGCCAGGTCTGCCATTTCGCACCATGATGTTCATGGATCTGACGATACGCATGGTGATTGTTTATGCGATGCCAGAGACCGCAAAAAGTCAGGCCGTTGCTGATACGCAAAAGTTGTTGGCGGAGAAACGGTTGCAACATCGGATCGCCCGAACGCTGCCCTTCGAGGAGATGGCAAAGGCACACGAAATCATCGAGAAAGGCGAGGTTCGCGGATGCGTTGTCGTAACTATTTAATGCGCTCCACGCGGTGGGATGTAAGCCGCGGCATGCTTGGAGGGATGATCTTGCTCATGGGTCTTGCGAGCTGCGTGGGCGAGCCAGCAGCGCCGCAGGTGCGGTTGGGTGAGACGGTGGTCACGGGTGTGCGCGAGGCGAATGGCATCGAAGCTTTTTTCGGGCTACCGTTTGCCGCTCCACCAGTAGGAGAGCGACGCTGGGCGCGACCTGTCCCCTGGAAGCCTGACGGTCAATCGATCGACGCGACCACTTTTGCGCCGGCCTGCATGCAGACCAGCAGCGGCGTTGATTGGTATCGCGGCATGATGGCGCGGGTCGGTATTGACCCCAGTCTTATGAGTGCTCCGGTGTATTCCGAGGACTGCCTTTACCTGAATGTCTGGACCGATCTAGAGGCTGAGGCCCCCCAGCCAGTCATGATCTACATCCACGGAGGGTCTAATACGGGAGGCTGGAGTTATGAGCCGAACTATCACGGGGAGAAACTCGCCCAGCAGGGCGTGATCGTCGTCACTGTGGCTTACCGGTTGGGTGTCTTTGGCTGGCTGAGTCATCCTGATATGCCCATCAAGAATCCGGCACTGCATGACCTTGCGGAGAGTCTTGCGTGGGTGCATGAGCACATTGCTGCCTTCGGTGGTGACCCATCGCGCATCACGATAGTCGGGGAGTCGGCGGGTGCTGATAACGCTATACATCTGGCGATTTCTCCACTCAGTCAAGGCCGAGTCACGCGCCTGATTCATCAAAGCGGCGGGTGGTCTTTTGACGAAGACCCCGATACCGCCGAGGCCGAGCGCCGCGGTCTGACACTGCAGCAGTTACTCCTCGGCGTTGAAGGCTCCTTTGCGGCGTTACAAGCAATGCCTGCCGAGAAAATTCTGGCCGCGGTGCCCGAGGTCTACCGCGGTTTTTACTTCGACCCGGTGGTTGATCCAGAAAGTTTGCCCGATACCCTGCCGCAGCTGTCGGAATCGGGTCGACTCCCGCCGCTTGAGATCATTATTGGCACCAATCTCAACGAAGCGTTGATGTACGTGCCTGAAGGCGCGACTCCGGAAAGTTATTTTGGCAGTCGACTGAGCCAACGCACCATCGAGGCTATATTTGCCGAGTTATCACCCGATATGCCGCTGGTGGATCAGATTGATCGGGTGGGCACTGGGATTGAATATTTGTGCCCGTCATTGGCGTTGGCCTCGGCCATCGACGCTGTCGGTGGTCGAGCATGGGTCTATCGCTTTGACCGCATGCGTCCGGGGTTTGAAGATATTGGCGCTTATCACGGTGCTGAGTTGCCCTATATGTTTGATCAGCACGATGCCTGGCTGCCGGGAAACTCGGTGGAACAGACCATTACGCGAGATATGGTGGCGCATTGGAGCGCCTTTGTGCGCGATGGTGATCCGTCCACGGTTGGAGCGCCTGAGTGGCCGCAGTGGCGAACTGAAGATCGGCACATGCTCCGTTATGGCGAGCAAACGTCGGCAGGCGCTCACCCCGACGCGGCGTTTTGTGATCGACTGCGCGACCACTACCTGTCGAACACGAATCGCTGAGCGACACGCTCGCGGCGGAAAGTGCCGCAGGCTGACGCGCGAAGCCGAGGGACTTTGCGCTAGTTTTTATTGGTTGCCAGCTCTTCCACCATTGCTCGCCAGAACAGCAGTGACCCCTCGATTGATGCGCGGGGGACCCGCTCGTTTAAGCCATGCGCAAAACTGTCTTTCGGATTAATGAAAATACCCGAGAGACTGTAGCTGGGTATGCCCGCTGCGCGGAAATAGGCACCGTCAGTTGTCCCCGAGCCCATCTCGGGCACGATCGGCAGGTTTGGGTGAATCGGTGCCAGTGAGGCCTCGATTGCTGTCATGATTTCGGTATTGAAGTCCGACGCGGGGCTCGATACTGGCACACCAACTACGCTCCACTCCAGGGTTGCATCGTTCGCTACGCGCTGCAGCTCGCGCATGATCTCGTTGGGGGTGTGGCCGGGGAAAATCCGGCAGTTCACCGTCGCCGTTACGGCGCGCGGCAGGGCGTTCTCGGCGTGGCCGCCGGAGAGCATGGTTGGAATGCAGGTGGTGCCCAGTGTGCCGATGTACTCCGGCTGTGCCCTGAGTGTGGCAATCGCGTCCTCATCTGTCGGGTCACTGACCAGCCTCGCCATGGCGTCTCCTACCTCATTGTCGAGGAGCGGTGCCGTGCGGGCAAAGTAGGTCATGGTAATTTCGCTGGTTTCGACCGGGAACTGGTAGGCCTCGAGACGCTGAATCGCGCGCGCTAAGTCGTAGATGGCATTGTCGGCTCGCGGCATCGAGCTGTGCCCACCGGGATTTTTTGCGGTCATGGCGAAAGTGGCGTAGGTTTTTTCGGCGAACCCCACCTGAAACTGAATCGCCTCTCCCGCGTCATTCAATACGCCGCCTCCGCCATCGACAACGAGCGCATATTCGGCATCTATTAGCTCTCGGTAGTCGCGGGTCAGCTGCTGCACCGTCTCCTGCAGAGACTCCTCATCTCCGGTAAACGCGATGATGAGATCGCGATTGGGCACAAATCCTGATTCCTTAAGCCAGACAAACAGGGCCGTCAAAATCGATACATCAAACTTGTTGTCGAGTACGCCGCGGCCGTAAAAAAAA
>CAYQUE010000033.1:0-14818 GCA_964420615.1 uncultured Alteromonadaceae bacterium
GCCTGGCAGTCGCGTATTTTTGACGCTTTGGCAGCGTGCGGCGGACCCACGGTGATCTTTACCCATTTTCTGGTGATCAATTCGCTGGCGGCGAAAATATCCGGTGACGATACTGTGCTGCAATGCATGCCCAGTAACGGTTCGGTGCATCATCTCTCCGTCTCAGGGGGTCAGTGGGCTTGGGTGAGTCGAGGAGAAATGCTGGAGAGCATCGTCAACTAGCGACGCTTGGTCCGCACCAGCGACTCTTGCGCGGTGGATGCTAACAGCGTGCCATCTTGCGCCCATAAAAATCCGCGGCTGAGCCCTCTACCGCCGCCCGTCCGCGGCGTGTCACAGTCATAAAGCACCCATTCATCCATTTTGCCCGGGTGGTGAAACCAGATGGCGTGATCCAGGCTGGCGGCCATAAAGTCCTTGAACGGATTGCTAGAGGGGTGCGGATAAAACACGGTGCTGAGCAGCGAGTAGTCGGAGATCATCACCAGGGCCGCCTGATGGATCGCTTTGTCGTCGGGGAGGGACCCCACCGTGCGGAACCAGGAGCGGCCGATCGGGGGCTGAGCTTCCGCGCGGTATTGGGTGACTCGCTGTCGTTCGATCTGGTACAGCTCAATGAGGTTGGGGTCCCCGGGTTTCGTGGTTAACCCCACAAAGGTGGATAGATCGTCCGCCTCAGTTTTCGGTGCCGCGATGTCCGGCATGTCAAAGCAATGGGACACGCCTTCTTCATCGACGTGATAACTGATTGAGGTATTAAAGATTGCCTCGCCACGCTGGCGCGCAACCACCCGGCGCGTGGAAAAAGATCGCCCGTCGCGAATGGGGTCGACATCAAATTCAATTGTGATAGTGGGATCGCCGGCGCGTAAAAAATAGGCGTGCAGGCTATGAGCGTCCAGGGAGGGCGGGACCGTTTGGTTGGCGGCCATCAGACACTGGGCGACCACCTGACCGCCAAAAATGCGACTTTGCGGCATCAGGCTATCACCGACGAACGTCAGCTCGCCCGTAGCCCGCGGCGCGATGTGCTCCAGTACTTCAATAAAATTCTTCACGAATGTCCTTAGGCGCGTTAGGTGGTCTCGAGTCCCCGGAAAAAAACCGAGAAATAGTCGTCGGCACTCTGTTCAATGGAATCAATCGACTGCCACGCGTCGAGATCCATGGCGGCATTGAGGGCACCAGTCAATAACTGAATGACGATGCCGGCGGGCACCGGTCGAAATGTCTTTTCAATGATGGCTTGTTCGATAAAGCGCTCGAGCGTGCCGTGTACGGCACTGAGACGGGCCAGCAGACGCTGTCTGACCGCAGGGGGTAGCGATGTGATGGCATTAAAGTGCACCAGCGGTCCCTGATCTGAATTCTGCAGCGCAAAAATTTCTCGGCAGGCCACCTGAAGCTTGATCACGGGTGATGCCTCCATCGCGACAATCCCTGCCATCAGCCGTTCCAGTTGATCTAAGGTGTAGTCAAAGCATTGCGTGAGCAGCGCTTCTTTATTGGCGAAGTGGTAATAAAAGGCGCCTTTGGAGACTTGCAGCTGTTCGGCGATTTCATCGAGGGATGTCCCGCTGAACCCTTTCTGATTGAAGCAGCGCGTACCCGCTTTGAGAAACGCCTGCTGCTTGAGCCGATTCTGGGATTCGCGATCAAAGATGTCGTCTTCAACGGCGAGCACGTTAATGGCCGGCGGCCGGGCGTCGTCAAGTGCTGTGGGTGCGACAAGTAAGCCGCGACTAAAAAGATCTTTGAGGGCATGACTGACCGACGCGGCATCCTCGCGCGGCATTTCGTACAGCCAGTAAAACGACCAGTCCAGGGCGCCGAGAATGGCACGAAGGGTGACGACGGGGTTGCAGGGTTTGATGTCACCGTGAGCGATGCCCTGATTCATGAGGTCGATCAACCGTCGCAGCAAGCGTCGGTAATCGGTTTCCAGGGCCTGACGGTGTTCTGACGCGAGTGAGGCAACTTCCAGCGGTGCCGCGTAAAAATCGCCTTCACCATCGAGCGACCGAAGCGTGGTGGCGATCTGACTCTCTAGGAAGAGAAGCAGCCGCTCCAGCGGGGCATCACTCGCCCGTTCTGCGGCATCCAGTTGCGTATGAGCCTGCTTGACGTTGGCGTCATAGCACTGGTAGATCAAATCTTCTTTGGTGGCGACATAGTAGTACAGGCTGGTTTTGGTCAATCCCAGCCGGCTGGCGACGTCTGCCAAGGTGGTCGATCGCGCGCCCTTGGTATTGAACAATTTGGCGGCACAGGAGAGCACCGCCGCGCGCTTGGTTTCGCGCTGCAAGCCACGGCTAAACGGGGATCGCTGTTCGCTGGTGGTGGTATCCAAAACGCGGGGCCTGATGCAGGAAATTCTCAAAATTCGATAATTTGAACTTTAAGTATTTTTACTGAACCTGTCCATGCATGGGTGCGGGTTGGGGTTGGTCGGGGTCTGTGACACACTCCGCCCCCCAAAGCTGGTTCGGCAATCGTTGAGTACCGTGTCCGAGACTATTTTATTTGAGCAAGAGCGGGGCATCGCCACGCTGTCATTCAATCATCCTGAGCGCCGCAACGCACTGGGCACACGCGAGATCGACGCGATCGAGCAGGCATTAGGCGCGTTGCACAGTGACACCCGGGTCTTGGTCATTACCTCGACAGACGCGCGTATTTTCTGTGCAGGCGCAGATCTGACGCAAATTCTCGATGGGACGCTCGATGGCAACCGTTTTCAAGCGATGACCAATCGCATCGCTGCGCTACCGATTCCCACCATTGCCGCGCTCACGGGTAATGTGTTCGGTGGGGGCGCTGAACTCGCGCTGAGCTGCGATTTTCGGCTGGGTCGGGAGGGCATCGTGATGCGCATTCCCGCAGCGGCGATAGGCCTGTGTTATCCGGTCGAGGGCATCGCCAGACTCACCCGACGCCTGGGTATCGGCCTCGCCAAACGGGTGCTGGTTGCCGCGGAAACCTTGTCAGCTGAGCAAATGTTGTCGCTGGGATTGCTCGACGCCTTGCACCCAGAAGAGGGTCTGGAGCAAGCGGTTGCCGACTCGGCTGCAGCGCTTTTGGCGTTGGCGCCGATGTCCGTGAGTAGCATGCTCGAGATTATCCGCCAGCTTGAGCTGGGCACGTTAGATCGTCAGCGTGCCGAGGCGCTGGCCAATGCTTGCAGCGCGTCCGACGATCTACAGGAGGGTCTGTTGGCGCAGCGCGAAAAAAGGCCGCCGATCTTTCGCAATCGGTGATCCGGATTCCGCTATTCTCACTATGCTAGTGTTGTCCTTGTCCCCAGTGCACTCATCGCCATGTCCATAGCCCAGGAAAAACTCGAGCAGATTCGTGAGCAGGTGCAGTCGCATCTGGATCGCCGTCAGACGGCGGTCCTCAGTGATGCGCGCAAAACCGCGTTGGAGGCCACCATCCGTGGACACCTGAAGGCACGTAACGCGGTGATCGTCGCGCATTACTACACCGCACCGGAGATTCAGGCGTTGGCCGAAGCGACCGGCGGGTGTGTGTCGGATTCTCTCGAGATGGCCCGGTTTGGACGCGATCATCCCGCGGAGACCTTAATTGTCGCGGGCGTAAAATTCATGGGAGAGACCGCCAAAATTCTCACGCCCTACAAGCGCGTCTTAATGCCGACGCTGGAGGCGACCTGTTCGCTTGACGAGGGTTGCCCGATTGATGCTTTTTCCGCGTTTTGCGATGCGCATCCCGAGCGGGAGGTTGTGGTGTATGCCAACACGTCTGCCGCGGTCAAAGCGCGCGCCGATTGGGTGGTGACCTCGAGTATTGCGCTGGATGTTGCCGAGCACCTGGCCGAGCAAGGCAAGCCCATTATCTGGGCGCCGGATCGGCATCTGGGCGAGTACGTGCAGCGCGAGTCAGGTGCTGACATTCTGCTGTGGGACGGCGCTTGTATCGTGCACGAGGAGTTCAAGGCGCGCGGTATTCGCGACCTAAAGCAGGTGCACCCAGACGCGGCGGTGCTGGTGCATCCCGAGTCGCCGGCCAGTGTGATTGAACTGGCGGATCATGTCGGATCCACCACGCAAATTATTCGCGCCGCGGTATCGATGCCGCACAAGACGTTTATCGTGGCAACGGATCAGGGCATTTTTTACAAGCTACAGCAGGCGGCGCCGGACAAAACTTTCATCATTGCGCCCACCGCGGGGCAGGGCGCCACCTGTCGGAGCTGCGCTAATTGTCCTTGGATGGCGATGAACGACCTGGAAGCCATGGCCGCTGTATTTGATCGAGACGACAACGAAATCCATGTGCCCGAGGCATTGGCTCGCGATGCCATGCGGCCGCTCGAGCGCATGTTGGCATTTGCCGAGACCCTAAAGCCTTAACGTTCAGTTTTACAGAGAGCCGGTCTGCGTTAACCGCGATCCATCTCCGCGCGCATATCCTGTATGTCTCGCAGGCGCTCGTTGATCAAAGACGCGGTCGTGAAATCATTCATCGCGATGTCCTGCGCATAAGTTAGCTGTCGCTCGGCGGCATCGAGCGCGTTGACCAAGATAAAGTACTCGGCGCGCGAGCGATGCAGTCCCACGATGTTGCCAGCAAGCCCTTGAACTTCTGCCAGCAGGTACCAGAGGCCCGGGTCTGTGTTCACGCGCTTAGCTTGCTCCAGCAAGACTGCCTCCGCCAAATGCGGATCCCCGGCCTGATGCAGGGCATCGGCATAGGCCATGGTCAGCGGGTGGTTGCCGGGTGACAGTTCCAACCGGCGTTCAAGTGTCGCCACGGCCCGAGGCGCGTTACCCCGCGCCAAATCAATCTCCGCGTCGGCAATGACGTACTCGATCCGCTCACTCCTGCCCGACCAGATCGCATCGAGCGCCAGCGCAGCCTCGTCAGCCCGGCCCGCCGCGGTCAGCGCAAGTACTAGCCCGTAGGTCGCGGCTTCGCGAGATGGCGGCTGACCCTCGAGCGCCGCACGAAAGCTGGCTACGGCGGCTTCCGGGGTATCCGCTGAATGGACCGCGACACGGGCGCGCATCAGCTGATAGTCGAGGCTGACTGGGCGAATACGCTTGGGGTACTGCATGGCGCGAGAGCGGGTGTCCGCGATCCGTTTTTCCGATAAGGGGTGCGTGCGCAAAAATTCGGGTATGCGATCGCCCTGGCTGTAACGCGTCGCGGCGTACATCCGTTCAAACATTTGCGGTGCCGCGTAAGGGTCCATGCCGGCGTTATAGAGCGTGCGCAGGCCAACGCGGTCAGCCTCCGCCTCGTTGGCGCGGCTGTAGCGCAGCTGTGCGTCCTGCGCGAGTCCTTGCGCAGTGGTCATGGCGGCAAGCCCGGCATCGGTACCTACGGTTGCGGCTAATAGCACGCCGGCGAGCAACCCCGCGAGCTGCATCGGTCCTTGCTCTTGGGCAAGCTCCATCCGGCGAGAAAAGTGACGCTGGCTGAGGTGCGCAATCTCGTGCGCCATCACGGTCGCGAACTCGTCTTCGGTCACGGCGTAGTTGAACAGCCCACTGTGAACCCCAATGACGCCGCCGGGCACGGCAAAGGCATTAATCGTAGGATTATCGACGATGACGAGCTCGAGACGGCGATCCTGCAGCTCACTGTGCTGAACCAGTTCGAAGATCAGGTTTTCGAGGTAGCCATGCAGTAACGGATCATCAAGGAGCGGTGCCTGGCCGCGGAAGCTCCGAAGCCACATGCGCCCCAGCTCATATTCGTATTCTGCGGAAAACAGGCTGGTGCTGGATTCGCCCAGATTCGGGATCTTCAGATCCTCGGTGACCGCCAGGCACTGCGGGAGCAACAGTACGCCGCTGACGAACAGCAGCGAGCAGAGCAAGGGTTCACAGGAAGAGGGCAGACGCATAGCGGCACTCTAGCTCACTTGTGCTGCTCCCGGGAGACTCCTCCGAGTGTGAAAATTCGCGCCGACTCCGACGACTGAGCAATAAGCGATATACTGCGCGACCGTAACCAGTGGCCTGTGCCCCATGTCTGAAGAAGTTTCGCCAGTGGCGTCGGTCGATGCGCGCGGGGAGCGTTGCCCGATGCCTTTGTTAATGGCAAAGCGGGCGTTGAGTGGCATTCCATCTGGCGCGATGTTGGAGGTGCTTTCCACAGACGCTGGGTCAGAGCGTGACTTTGAGAGTTTCGCGAGACTCGCAGGACACACCGTTTGCTGCGAAGTGCTGCCCGAGAACGTGTTCCGCCTCACGATTACCAAGGCATGACCCGAGGAGCGTTGCAGAGTTGAAAGAAGTTTTTAAGCGGTGGTACGACCGTTACCTCAGTGAGGAGGAAGCGGTCATTCTGCTGGTGCTGCTGGTGCTGGCGTTGGTTGTCATGCTGGCCTTCGGGCAGATCCTCGCGCCGGTGTTGGTCGCGATCATCCTCGCGTACTTGATGCAGGGCGTCACCAATTTGTTGCGCAAGCGGGGACTGCCAAAACAGCTCAGTGTCGCGGTATCAACGGGGCTGTTCCTCGGGGGGTTTCTCGCTTTTCTGTTCGGCCTAGCGCCATTGGTCTGGCGGCAGTCGATCGCGCTATTGCGTGAAGCGCCCGCGATGATCGAAGCGGGGAGAAAAGTGTTTATTACGCTACCTGAGGAATATCCCGTCTTCTTTACGCAGCAACAGATTAACGAGCTGACTGGCGCGATTCAGGCCGAGATGGCTGCGCTGGGGCATGTTTTAGTCACCAAAGGCTTGAGCTCCATCCCCAGCGTATTGGCGCTCATGGTCTACCTCATTTTGATTCCGCTAATGGTGTTCTTTTTTCTCAAGGATCGTGAACAGCTGATCGAATGGTTCGCGCGTTTTTTACCTGAGAAAAAACCCTTGCTGGATCGTATTTGGGGTGAATTGAATTTGCAGTTTTCGAACTACGCACGCGGCAAAGGGATCGAAGTATTCATTATTGGGATGTCCTCGTACGTTGTTTTCGCGCTGTTCTCCCTGAATTACGCCGCGTTACTGGGATTGCTGGTCGGGTTGTCTGTGATCGTGCCTTATATCGGAGCGACGCTAGTGACACTGCCGGTGGTCGTGGTTGCCTACTTCCAGTTCGGTGTAACCCCCGATTTTTACTGGGTGGTAGGTGCCTACCTTGTGATTCAGGTGCTCGATGGCAACGTGCTGGTCCCACTGCTCTTCTCGGAGGCGGTCAACCTGCATCCGGTGGCCATTGTCATCGCGGTGCTGTTTTTCGGCGGTTTATGGGGGCTATGGGGCGTCTTTTTCGCGATCCCACTGGCGACCCTCGTCAATGCCATTTTGTCAGCATGGCCCGCGCGCAAGTCGCTCCCGGCCGCTTGACCCCAACGTTATAAGGTGAGCTTGTGATGACTGGATCATCTGTTGCGTCCCCGTCGCCCTGTATGAGCGATCGCCGCATGCCATGGCACATTTCAGTGATAGCGGTATGTGCACTCCTGCTGGCGGTGTTGTTGTCAGCGTGCAGCCCCTCACCGCAGTCACAGCACGATGTTGTTGTGTCGAGCCCCAATGACGACCGGCTGTACGCGCTGGTGACGTTGGAGAACGGGCTTGAGGTCATGCTGGTGTCAGACCCAACGGTTGAGAAATCCGCCGCTGCACTGAGTATCGGTTTAGGTGCCGCTACGGATCCCGAGGACTATCCGGGCATGGCGCACTATCTCGAACACATGCTGTTCATGGGCTCGAGCCAGTTTCCAGACCCCGACGGGTTCATGGCGTTCACATCCGAGCATGGCGGTATGTCTAATGCTTATACAGGGCTCGATATCACCAACTACATGATGCTCGTTGAGAACGACGCGTTTCCCGAGGCGCTGGACCGGTTCTCCAGCTTCTTCACTGACCCTCTGCTTGACCCGACGTACATTGAAAAAGAAAAGAATGCGGTTAATGCCGAGTGGTCGATGCGGCGCGAGCAGGATTTTCGAATCACCTACCGCTTGGGGCGCAAACTCTTGGGTGATCATCCCGCAAACCGTTTCCTGATCGGCAACCTCGAATCACTGGCCGACAAAACCGAGGGTGGGCTGCACGCGGCGACGGTAGCGTTTTTTAACGACAACTACTCCGCGAATCTGATGAAGGCTTCGCTGATCGGCAATCGGTCGCTGACTGACCTGAAGGCGCTCGCCAACACCTATTTTTCAGATATTCCCAACAAACAGGTCACCCGGCCGGACGTGGTCACGCCGATTGATTTTGCTGCAGTCGGCGGGCAAACGGTCCGGTACCTGCCCAAGGATGACACGCGGGAGCACCGCTTGGACTTCATCATTGAGAACAATCCGGCAGTTTATGACACCAAGCCTGCTGACTACCTGTCCTACATTCTCGCCTCGGAAATGCCCGATACCCCTGCCGTTCGATTGCGCGAGCTCGGTTGGGCGAGTTCACTGTCCGTCAGCGCAGATCCCTCGCGCTACGGTAATTACGGGCTGATGACATTTTCTGTACAGCTGACGCCAGAGGGCTTGGGGCATCGTGATGAGATTACTGCCATGTTACTGGGGTATCTCGAGACGCTGCGTGCCGAGGGAGTGGATGATCGCTACGCGCGTGAGTTTGGTACCTCGCTCGCCAATCGGTTTCGGTTTCTTGAGAAGATTGATGACTTCAGCTACGCCCATGAGCTGACGCGCGCGATGCAGACTTATCCGGCGCATCTGGCGATCGCTGCGCCTTATCGATTCACCCATTTCGATCAAGACGCCGTCGATAATGTGCTGGCGCAGCTCGTTCCCGAGCGACTTTATGTATGGGAAATTGACCAGCAACAGTCGGTCTCGGAGTCGCTCTATTTTTACGATGGTCAGTACTCTCTGGCGCCATTAACGCTTCCCGATGCCGAGGCCTTGCGGGCGATCAGTAAGCGTTACAACTTGGCCTTACCGGCGGAGAACCGCTTACTCCCCGAGCGCTTCGACGTCGTCGATACTGATGCGACACCCCAGCAAGTGATAGCAGACCCGGATCTCTCCGTTTGGTTGCAAGGTAGCGAGGCGTTTGCCGATTTACCGCGCGGGTATACCCAGCTCTACCTGAATTCACCCGCGCGACAGCAAAGCGCGGACGCGGCGGTCATGCTGGTGTTGTGGTCCGATCTATATGGCATCCAACAAACGCCGCTGATCAATGAGGCTGGTATCGCCGGTATGGGGCTTAATCTGGCGCTTGATCAGGGTCTGCGGTTGTCGATTTCAGGGTTCACAGATAAGCAGCCCCAGTTGCTAAAAGCTGCGCTGGCAGGGTTGCGCGTGAATCCCGACGAGCAGGCGCTATCGCAAGTGCTCGATCGGTTTGTGCGCGGGCTGGATAACCGCAAGCGCGATATGCCGGTGAGCCAACTCGGACGCGCGTTAGCCAGTCTGACACGCACCGGTTTTTACGACGAGGCGTCTTTGAGAGCATCGGCTGCCGCTGTGAACGTGGAGCGCTTTAACGCGTTTGTCGACGACGTGCTGCAGCATGCGCTCGTGCGGGTGTACCTGTTCGGTAACTATGACGCCGCCTACGCTGCGTCATTGGCGGAGACGGTGCGTGCCGCATTGCCTGAGGTGCGCTCGGTGTCATCCGCCTATGCCCGGGAGCGTGTCTACGCGCCTGAGCCCGATACAACGCTGGTGAATAACATAGATTTGCCGGTCGAAGATTTGGGCATGATGCTGCTGTACGCGGCGCCACAAGCGGATATTGCCAGCGAGGCAGCGGGCGAGATCTTAGCGCGGCACTTGCGCAACCGCGCGTTCGACACGTTGAGAACCCAAGAGCAGCTGGGTTACGCCGCCGGAGGCCTCACCACAACCCTCCAGGATCGGCCCATGATTGGTTTTTACATTCAGACCCCCGTGAAAGGGCCTGTTGATATGTTGGCGCGCTTTGAGGCATTTGCCGAAGAGTATGCTCTGATGCTGGACGAGCTCACTCCAGAGCAATTTGCCAACCTCAAGTCAGGCGTACTGACGCAGTTAACCGAACCACCCACCAATCTGGCGGATGAGGCCGGACCCTTTATTGCCGACTGGAATCGTGAGCGCTACGACTTTGCGACCCGCGCTGAGCTGATACAGGCGGTGGGAGACGTGTCACTGGAGGCGCTGCGGGCGTACTACCGCGACACTGTGCTTAGCGATGCGCCCAGTCGCATCCTCATTCAAATGCGCGGCAAACGATGGCAGGGTGAGCCTTTCGCGACGCCTAAACGGGCGACACTGGTCGAGAGTGTGGAGGCGTTTCATGAATCCATGCCGCTGCAGCCGCTGACTGAGTAGCGGGGAGAAGACATCGTGGTGACACTGGCTGACTGCTACAACACACAGCAATTTCGCGCGCTGGCGAAGGCGCGGTTGCCAGGTCCGATTTTTCATTACATCGACGGCGCGGCAGATGACGAGGTGACCTATCGTCGCAACACGGCGGCGTATGAAACCTGTGACCTCGTGCCCAACGTATTGGCTGGGGTCGAAGAGATCGATCTGTCGACGACGGTCATGGGGATACCCATCGACATGCCGCTGTTTTTGTCACCCACCGCGTTGCAGCGGCTGTTTCATCACGATGGCGAGCGCGCGGTGGGCAAAGCGGCCGAGTCCTTCAATACGCTATTTGGGATTTCCTCGCTGGCGACGGTGGGCATCGAGGAAATCGGGCAAACCATTCGCACCCCGAAAATTTTTCAGCTCTACTACCACAAGGACAAAGCGCTGACCTGGGGCATGATCGAGCGCTGCAAAGAGGCCGGGTTCGACGCGCTCGCACTCACGGTCGATACCATCGTCGGCGGCAATCGTGAGCGTGATCTCTGGACCGGTTTTACCTCGCCGCCCAAACTGACATTAGCCAGCCTGTTGAGCTTTGCCGCTCATCCGAGCTGGACGCTGAATTACCTATTGCGTGAGCCATTTGAGCTTTCCAACCTCAAAGACCACATCGCTGAGGGCTCCAACGTCAGTATTTCGGTGTCGGATTATTTTTCGACCATGCTGGACCAGTCCATGGACTGGGGCGCGGCCGCGGCCGTGCGCGAACGTTGGGGCAAAGCCTTCTGTCTAAAGGGGATTATGTCGGTGGCGGATGCCAAGAAAGCGGTCGAGATCGGCGCAGATGCCATTATGGTATCTAATCATGGGGGCCGACAGCTCGATGGCAGTCGCGCCCCCTTCGACCAGCTCGCGGAAATTGTCGATGCAGTGGGTAGCGACATTGACGTGATCTGCGACGGTGGGATTCAGCGTGGTACCCATGTACTCAAAGCGCTGTCAGTTGGCGCCAAGGCGTGTTCGGGCGGGCGCTGGTATCTGTATGCCCTGGCGGGCGCGGGGCGCGCCGGAGTAGAGCGAGCGCTTACTAACATGCAAAGTGAGCTGATACGGGATATGAAGCTCATGGGCGCCAGTTCTATTGCCGATTTGAGCCGCCATAACCTGCGTTTTCGCTGAACTCATTGACCCTAGTCGGAGCGGCTATGGGGTGCGCTCCCATGGGCCCGGTTACGTCTCGCTAGGGCTCCGCCACCCACCCGCTGTTCGTCAACGCGGATTCCGTTCACGGAGAGGATCGCGATCGGATTGCCGTCTCTAATCGTGGGTAATCGTTGGCTGGTATGTCCAATGGCAGCGGCCCGCGTGAGCCGCCTCCTACAGATCGCCGACGGTGCTCGGCTACCATGACCCAAAATCGGGGTTTTGTCGCTTTTTTATAGATTCCAATAAAGAACTTTATTACAAAAGCTGCCATCCACTGTTAGTCTGGCTCCACTGCGGCGCCATTTAATAGTTCTAAAATAAAACTTAATGGCTTTCTGGCGGTTTCTTCGTCCGAATCAGTCGCTAATCAGAGTGAAGTCAGAGTCGCGCTTCTCTGCGCGGGTCGCGGCCAGCGGCAATCGGCAAAGAGGTCAACATGGCAGAAATAGACGCAATCGAGCTGGAGGAGTGGACGGCATCGCTGGATTCGGTGCTGCGCGCACACGGACCCGTCGCAACGGGTCATTTGTTGCGGCATTTGTCAGAGCACGCCCAATCTTCTCGCGTACCGTTACCCAGCGCGATCACCACGCCGTTTCGCAATACGATCTCCCCAGAGGACGAACGTCCGATGCCCGGGGACTTGTTCATGGAGCGTCGCATTCGGTCACTGGTGCGCTGGAACGCCATGGCCATGGTGATGCGAGCTAATGATAACGAGGATGGCTTGGGTGGGCATATCTCGAGTTTTTCCTCGAGCGCCACCCTCTACGACGTGGGGATGAACCACTTCTTCCGCGGCACTGCGAATGGGCATCCCGGTGACCTGGTTTACTACCAGGGCCACAGTGCACCCGGAATGTACGCGCGTTCCTACCTCGAGGGTGTGATTAACGAAGAGCAACTCGTGAACTTTCGCCGTGAGGTGGGTGGCAAAGGATTGTCGTCGTACCCGCATCCTTGGCTAATGCCGGATTATTGGCAATTCCCGACGGTCTCGATGGGCTTGGGTCCGATTCAAGCGATCTATCAGGCGCATGTCATGAAGTATCAGAGCAAGCGAGGCCTGGTGGATCATCGTGATCGCAAGATCTGGTGCTTTATGGGGGACGGCGAGTGCGACGAACCTGAGTCATTAGGAGCCATTGCGTTGGCAGGCCGCGAGAAGCTCGGCAACCTGCATTTCGTCGTCAACTGCAATCTGCAGCGCCTCGACGGTCCGGTGCGCGGCAACGGCAAGATTATTCAGGAGCTGGAAGGTGTTTTTCGCGGCGCCGGTTGGCAGGTGATCAAAGTCGTGTGGGGTCGCAAATGGGACCCCCTGTTTGAGCGGGATCAAACCGGGTTGCTGCAGAAAATCATGGACGATGTCTGTGACGGTGAACTGCAAAACTGCAAGTTCAACGGCGGGGCCTACACGCGGGAGCACTTTTTCGGCAAGTATCCCGAGACGTTGGATCTGGTCAAAGACTTGAGCGACGAGGACATCATGTACCTCAACCGCGGCGGTCACGACCCTTACAAAGTGTATGCGGCCTATGCCGCCGCCTGCGAGGAAACCGAGCGGCCGACGGTAATTCTGGCCATGACGGTCAAGGGCTATGGCACCAGCGAGGCGGGCGAGGCGAGTAACGAAACGCATTCGCTGAAAAAACTCGACACCAAGAGCCTGCAGGCGTTCCGAGATCGCTTTGGCGTGCCGATCAGTGACAAGGATCTGAAGGACGTCCCGTTTTATCGCCCGCCCGAGGATGCACCGGAGATGCGTTACATGCGCGAGCGCCGGGCCGAACTCGGCGGCAGCATTCCGTCGCGAAGGGCGACGTCCTACTCTTTACCCGCGCCGCCGAGAAGCGCATTTGCGGGTCAGCTCAAGACCTCTGGCAAGCGCCAGATCAGCACCACGATGGCCTTCGTGAGAATTCTTTCCACGTTGCTGAAGGACAAGTCGCTGGGCGAGCGTGTGGTGCCGATTGTCCCGGATGAGGCCCGCACCTTCGGTATGGAAGGCATGTTCCGGCAAATGGGCATTTACTCTTCGGTGGGCCAGCGTTACACGCCGCATGATTCCGGCGGCATCCTTTACTACAAGGAAGCGGAAACCGGGCAGATTCTCGAGGAGGGGATTAATGAGTCTGGCGCCTTCTCAGCCTGGCTCGCCGCTGCTACTTCTTACAGTGTCTCTGATTATCCGATGGTGCCGTTCTACATCTTTTACTCGATGTTCGGCTTTCAACGCATCGGCGATTTAGCCTGGGCCGCGGGTGACAGTCAGGCGCGCGGATTTTTGATCGGCGCGACGGCTGGGCGGACCACCCTCAATGGAGAGGGATTGCAGCACCAGGACGGCCACAGTCATTTAATTGCAGCGACGATTCCCAACTGCATCAGTTACGACCCCGCCTATGCTTACGAACTCGCGGTGATAATTCAGGACGGAATGCGGCGGATGTTTGAGGAAGGGGAGAACTGCTTCTACTACATCACGACGATGAACGAAAACTACGTTCACCCCGATATGCCCGAAGGCGCCGAAGGGGGGATCGTGCGCGGACTGTATCGATTGCGCGCATCCGAGATGAGTCAGGGCGCGACGGTGCAGTTGCTGGGAGCCGGCGCTATCTTGCGTGAGGTCGAGGCCGCTGCGGAATTGCTCGAGCGCGACTTTGGCGTGCGTGCCGATGTCTGGAGTCTGACCAGCGTGAACGAATTGGCGCGCGAGGGTAACGACGCGTTGCGCTGGAATCGATTACACCCCGGCGAAGCACCGCGAGTGCCCTACATCACACAGCAACTCGCTGAGGCTGCTGGACCTTTTATTGCCGCTACGGATTACCAGAAAGCCCACACCGATCAGTTGCGCGAGATGATCCCGGGGTCATTTACGGTATTGGGGACGGATGGTTTTGGGCGCAGCGATACGCGCCAACATCTGCGCCAGCACTTTGAGGTCAGTCGCGAGCATATTGTGCTCGCAGCGCTCAAGGCCCTGGCTGATCGCGGCGAGCTCGATATGGCGGCGGTGCAAAGTGCGATTGCGCGGCTGGGCATTGATCCCGACAAGCCCAATCCCACCCGCGTATAGGCCCTGAGAGGAAGTAGCGTATGACAGAGCAAGTGATCAGGGTGCCGGATATTGGCGGTGCGGAGGGTGCCGAGGTCGTCGAGATCCTGGTGGCTCCCGGGGATGCCATTGCCCTCGAGCAAAGTCTCATCGTGCTTGAATCCGACAAAGCCTCCATGGAGATTCCTGCGTCAACCGCGGGCGTCGTGACCGAGTTGCGGGTGGCACTGGGCGACATGATCGCCGAGGGCGATGTGATTCTCGCATTAGCGGTCGAGGATGCAGGCGC
>CAYQUE010000033.1:14918-21479 GCA_964420615.1 uncultured Alteromonadaceae bacterium
TCAGCACGCGCGCCATCTGCGCCAGATGCCGGTCACGCCGAGCCCTCAGAGAGCGAGACCGCTTTGCCGCGCGAGGCCGAGATGGCGGTGACGCCAGCCAGTTCTGCATCCGGCGCCGCGCAATCGGCGTCAATACCCGTTGCCATTCCCGATCTTGGCAGTGATGAGGGCGCCGACTTGGTCGAGATTCTGGTGCCGGTGGGTACGATCGTTGCCGAAGGCGATTCACTGGTACTGCTTGAGTCCGACAAGGCTGCGATGGAAGTCCCCGCACCGGCCGCCGGCGTGATTCTCGAGTGGTTGGTAGAACCCGGCATCACGGTAAAAGAGGGGGTCATTATTGCGACCCTGGCGGTGGCTGCGCCGTCGACGTCTGCCGCATCGACTACAGATACCGCTGCTGCGCCGATCAACCGCGACGCGGAGATAGCGCAACCCGCATCGACACCACCGTCCGCCTCGAAAACAGTCGCGAGCCCGGCGGCGAGTGGTGTCAGTAAGCCGCGGCCGCCCGAGAATCGGGACGAATCAAATGATGAGGTCTACGCCGGCCCCGCGGTGCGCAAGCTGGCGCGCGAGTTTGGCGTCAATTTAAACAAGGTGACGGGGAGGGGGGCCAAAGGCCGGATCCTCAAAGAAGACTTGCAGCAGTATGTGGCGCGCTCCCTTGCGCAGCCCGGGAGTGGCGCCCCGGGTGCGGGTGCCGGCATCCCGGCGATTCCCGATGTCGACTTTGGTCGGTTCGGTAGCATCGAGCGCGTGGCGAGGAGCCGCATCGACAAGCTGACTGCCACCAACATGGTCCGCTCATGGTTGAACGTGCCTCATGTGACCCAGTTTGATGACGCCGATATCAGCGAGATGGAGTGCTTCCGCAATGAACTGAAACCGCAGGCTGCCGAGCGTGGTGTGCGCCTGACTCCGCTGCCGTTTATTTTGAAGGCCTGTGCGGTGGCGCTCAGGGATAACCCCAAGCTCAAATCGTCCCTAGCCGACGGCGGCGAGACGCTGATCATGAAGCAGTACTGCCATATCGGTATGGCGGTCGATACGCCCGGCGGATTGGTGGTGCCGGTGATTCGCGATGTCGATAAGAAATCGATCTGGGAGCTCGCGGCTGAGGTTGCGTCGTTAGCGGAGCGTGCCCGTGACAAGCAGCTGAAGCCCGAGGATATGCAGGGGGGCGTATTTACTGTGAGCAGTTTGGGTGCTCTCGGCGGGAGAGGGTTTACGCCCATCATCAATGCGCCGGAGGTGGCGATTCTCGGCGTTGGCCGCGCCGCGGTGCAGCCCGTTTGGGATGGCGAGGTGTTCAGGCCCCATACGTTGCTGCCGCTCGCGCTGTCCTATGATCATCGGGTGGTCAATGGCGGCGACGGTGGGCGCTTCATGACGGCGCTTACCGCCTTGCTCGCCGACGTCAAGCGCATGGTGATGTAAGGCGATGGCCGCCGATGCAATGGCGCGTCTCGCTGAGTCTCACGGTGCGACGGGGTTATGAGCGCTGATTCGACCCAGGATGATTGCTGCCCGCCCGGGGCGTGCGCCTCCCCCCGATTGAGGATCGGAGCGGTATTGTTGGCGGCAGGAGAGGGCCTTCGGTTGGGTGGGCGCGCCAAAGGCTTGATCTCAGTCGCCGGCGAGCCGCTGATCTTGCGCGCGCTACGACTGTTACGTGATGCCGGGATCGACGAGATCGTGGTGGTCACAGGTCATTTTAGTGAGCAGCTGGCACCGCTCCTTGACGGTGCGTCGGTAACGCACGTCACACAGCCCCGATCAACCCATTCGCAGGTGGACTCACTGCGCCTCGGTGTCACGGCCTTGCCGGCGCATATCGATGCGGTCATGGTGTTGCCCGTGGATATGCCGGCGCTGATTCGGGGGGATCTTGTCTCCCTAATTGGCGCTTACAAGCATGCGCCTGCGGACATCGAGTTTGTCGGACCGGTTGTCAATGGGCGGCCGGGTAATCCCGTGTTATTCAGTCAGGTCATCGCGGCACGTATTGCGGGTGGCGAGGGTGACTTCGGCAGCGGGGCGTGGCGCCATCAACAGCCGGAGTGGCTGCTCGAATGGCAGACCGATAACACGCACTTTATCGAGGATATCGACACCCCCGAGGATCTCGCGCGGTGGTCGACTGATTGAGTCCTCAGCGAGCGGCGGCGGATGAGCGGTTATAGCGCGACGCAGCAGTGGTGACCCTGCGCCGCGCGAAGAGATCTACACCGCGGCCATCACCAGTCGGGCGGCCAGCACGAGCAGGCATACGGTGCTCGCCCCGAACAACGCGAATCGAACTGGAATGGTGTTGACGTTCAGTTGCCAGAGACTGTGAAGCACGCGGATGCCCGCGTAGCCCCAGGCAATGTTAATGCTGAGCGATGAGTTGTCGCCCATCAGTGCAAGCATAATCACAACCGGGTAAAACACCGTCGGCTGTTCCATCAGGTGGGTGTAATTGTGCGAGGCCCAGTTTGCCTTGGGAGGCATGTTGGCTTCGCCGTCAGCACCTCTCGCGCCGGCGGGGAATTCCGACAGCTTTGCGCCGAGCTTGTTAAATCCCGCCATGCGGCGAGCGAGCATCCACAGAAAAACGATCATTGACCATCCGGCGAGTACCGCCGCCGGGGCCAAAATGGCAGTTTCGGTTTGCATAGTTATCTCCCAGAGCGTTTGCGATCCGTCGCCCGGTCATCGTCGGGCAGCGGTGCGGCGGTGAGTGTTGTTATAGGCCGCCACCGCGCTCAGTGTGCTACGGAAGCGCCCCCACATGCTAGACTTCGCGCTCTTTTTTCTGGAGTCCCCACCATGGTCATTCAACCCAAGGTTCGCGGCTTTTTGTGCACGACGACGCACCCCGCCGGCTGTTTTGAGAACGTGCGGCGACAGGTCGCGCACGTGCAGAGCAAGGGCGAGATACCCGACGGTCCTAAGCGGGTGCTGGTGCTGGGTGCATCCACGGGCTACGGACTGGCGTCGCGGATCACCGCTGCGTTTGGTTCGGGGGCGTCCACCCTGGGCGTATTCTTTGAGAAACCCGGCACGGATCGTAAGCCGGGGACCGCCGGTTGGTATAACTCGGCGGGTTTTCACCAATTGGCGGAATCTGCAGGCCTCTACGCCAAAAGCCTCAATGGTGATGCGTTCTCCGATGAGATGAAGCAGCGCGTCATTGAGGTGATTAAACAAGACCTCGGGCAAATCGACCTGGTGGTTTACAGTCTGGCGGCGCCGCGACGCACACACCCCAAGACCGGTGAAGTTTTTAATTCAACGTTGAAACCCATCGGCCAGCCCACGACCCAGAAAGGCGTCAATACCGACAAAGAGGCGATTCAGGACTTTCATCTTGAGCCTGCGACGCAGGAAGAGATCGACCATACGGTTGCCGTGATGGGCGGGGAAGATTGGGAAATGTGGATTACCGCGTTGGCGGAGGCGGGGGTGCTCGCCGAAGGCGCCAAAACCACGGCCTACACTTACATTGGCGAGAAGATCACGTGGGACATCTACTGGCACGGCACGATCGGCGCCGCGAAACAGGACCTCGATAAGCGCGTCGTTGGGATTCGCGAACAGTTATCTGCCCTAGGGGGTGATGCACGCGTATCGGTGCTAAAAGCCGTCGTCACGCAGGCCTCAGCGGCGATCCCGGCAATGCCTATCTACTTGGCGATTCTGTTCAAGGTGATGAAGGCGCGCGGTGTTCACGAGGGCTGCATTGAGCAAATTGATCGGCTGTTCCGTGAGCGACTCTATGGCGACGGTGAGGTCGATGATGCGGGTCGCCTCAGGGTCGATCAGCTGGAACTCGACCCCGCCGTGCAGGCTGAGGTCGCCGGTATCTGGGAGCAGATCAATACGGATAACCTGCGCACCTTGGCGGACTTCGAGGGTTACCGGCAGGAGTTTCTCCAGCTCTTCGGCTTTGGTGTCGAGGGTGTGGATTACGACGCCGACGTCCATCCCGAAGTGGCCATTCCGCAACTGGTCGACTGAGATGCAAGCCCACGGCGAGGTAGTCGTCCTCTCTTCCCGGGTGCGGCGGATCGTCGCGCCCAATCCCGGTCCGATGACCGGCCCCGGCACCAACACCTACATCGTGGGCGAGTCAGATCTGGTGGTCGTGGACCCCGGTCCGGCGATTCCCTCGCATGTTGCGGCGATTCTCGATTGCGTCGGGGACCGCCTCCGCTACATCGCGTGCACTCATACCCACCCGGATCACTCTCCGGCCGCGGCGTTATTAGCCGAAGCGACTGGCGCGCCCCTGGTGGGCCGCGTCACCGCCGATGATCGGCATCAAGACCTGACCTTCCAGCCAGCTGCGCAAATCGCTGATGACGACTGTATCAGCGGTGAGGGCTGGACCTTGCGGGCCATCCGCACTCCCGGCCACGTCGACAACCATGTCTGCTATCTGTTGCAAGAAGAGGGCATGGTGTTTGCCGGCGACCACATTATGAATGGCTCGACGGTCGTGATCGTGCCGCCCGGCGGCAATATGGCGCATTACATCGCCTCGCTGCGCCGCCTGTTGAATTACGACGTGCAGGTCGTTGCACCGGGGCATGGTGATCTGATCGCCGACTGCCGCGGCGAGGTGGAGAAGCTGGTACGTCATCGTCTGATGCGCGAGGCCAAGGTGGCCTCGGCACTGAGCGACACGCCGCAATCACTCGATGGACTGGTGGTAAAGGTCTATGACGACGTCGACCCAGCGATGCACGAGTGGGCCAAATTGTCGCTGCTCGCGCATCTGATCAAATTAGAAGGCGAGGGGCGTGCGCGACAAAGCACCATCGACGGAGTCGAGCATTGGCAGGGAGCGGCCTAGTGCGCCGGTAGTCCGAGTTGCCGACGGGATGAACAAATCGGTACATTCGGTCCGCGGTCACAAAACAAACAGCATGAATCAACGATAGAAAGGACAGCCATGAACGGTTTGATGATGGATATCCCGCTGACGATCACCTCGATTGTGCGACACGCAGAGCGGGTTCACGGCCACCAGGAGATTGTCTCGATCACCCGGGACAACCCCCGCCATCGCTACACCTACCGGGACTGCTTTGCGCGCGCCCGCCAGTTAGCCAACGCCATGACCGGCTGGCAGCTCGGTCAGGGTGACCGGGTGGCGACGCTGGCGTGGAACGATTACCGTCACATGGAAACCTACTATGGCTCGGCGTGTTCCGGGTACGTCTGCCACACGATTAATCCGCGACTCTTCCCCGAGCAGATTGTGTACATCATCAATCATGCCGAGGACCGCTATGTGTTTCTCGACCCTGATTTCTGGCCGCTGATCGAGGGCATCGCGGGGCAGTGCCCGGGCGTCGAAGGCTGGGTCATCATGACCACCCGCGAGCATATGCCGACCACGGATCGTGACAATGTGCTGTGCTACGAAGAACTGATCGCAGACCAGAGTAGTGCCTTTGCGTGGCCCGATCTCGATGAGCAGGCGGCGTGTTCGCTCTGCTATACCTCGGGCACGACGGGCAACCCCAAGGGCGTCTTGTACAGCCATCGGTCAACGGTACTGCACACCTACGCCACACTCATGCCCGATGCGATGAATATCTCCAGCGGCGACGTCATGCTGCCGATCGTGCCCATGTTCCATGTGAACGCCTGGGGTAATCCCTACGCCTGCCCCGTCGCGGGAGCGAAGATGGTGATGCCAGGGAATAAGATGGGCGACGGACCAACGTTGGCGGCATTAATTAATGAAGAGGGCGTAACGATCTCCGCGGGCGTGCCGACAGTCTGGTTGAATCTGCTGGCGCACCTGCGCGGTTCCGGCGAGCGCGTCGAGTCTTTGACCCGCGTGGTGGTCGGGGGATCAGCCTGCCCGCTGTCGGTGATGGAAGAATTTGATACCTATGGCGTCGATACCCGCCACGCCTGGGGTATGACCGAGATGAGCCCCTTGGGCACCACGAACCACGCGGGTGGTCACCGCAATTTGTATTCGCCTGAGGCGTTCGCCGAGACGCGCACCAACGTGGGCACGCCGATTTGGGGCGTTGAGATTAAGATTACCGATGACGATAACAACGAATTGCCCTGGGACGGTAAGGCCTTTGGCGCGCTCAAGGTGCGTGGCCCCTGGATTTGCTCGAGCTATTTCAAGCTCGATGAATCCGATGCCCATGCCGAAGAGGGTTGGTTCGAAACCGGGGATGTCGCGACGGTAAGCCCCACCGGTTTTGTATCGATCACCGACCGTACCAAGGACGTGATTAAGTCAGGTGGTGAATGGATCTCCTCGATCGAGGTCGAGAACGTGGCGACGGGTCACCCGAAGGTCGCGGAGGCCGCGGTGATTGGTCGCATCCACGAGAAGTGGGGCGAGAGGCCACTGTTGATTGTGGTCAAGGCGCCGGGCGAAGATCCCTCTCCCGATGAGCTCAAGGGTTACCTCGATGGCAAAATCGCCAAGTGGTGGATTCCCGACGATGTGCAGTTCATCGAAGAAATGCCGCACACAGCAACGGGCAAAATCCAGAAAACCGCCTTGCGCGACATGTTTGCGGATTACCAGTTTCC
>CAYQUE010000034.1:0-21388 GCA_964420615.1 uncultured Alteromonadaceae bacterium
GTGCGCGAAACAGCGGACTAGGTCGCCACAGTCGATAGACATCGAGCACCTCGCCCGGGATATCGATGTACCGCTCGGCAGACATTTCCTGTTCGATCAGAGCTTTAGGGAACAACGCCGCGAAATCTTCGCCGGTCGCGGGTTGGTGGGTGCCCGGGTGCAGCGGAGGAGGTGGAGGCGCTGGAAGATCAGCGACGATGTTGTACCACTGCGTGGGCATTTCCGATTCATCGAGCAGAATTTTAGTGGGCGTTGTCATGTTGTCTTCCAAGGGTGAGCGTCGTTTCGGGCCTGCATCGCCGGTAATAAAGCGACGGAGCGCGCATAATAAGCGAGTGAGCGCGTGAAGCAAGTGACCCCGGCGGCTCAAAATATCTGTCAAAACGCCTATTTCCTTCGCTATCAGGACGAAAATTAAGTGTTTACACTCATCGCCACTTTTAGCGTCGCGCAGCCAGAATCATGTCTATTAGCGTGTTCGATTTATTCAAGGTGGGTATCGGCCCCTCCAGCTCCCATACGGTGGGTCCCATGCACGCCGCGAGGCAGTTCGCGGTGGCGCTCAAGGACGAACACCTGATCACCTTGTGTCGGAGAGTGACCGCCGAGCTTTATGGATCCCTAGGTGCCACGGGGGCCGGACACGGCTCGCCCAAGGCGATCGTTCTTGGGTTGGAGGGGGATACGCCGGATGCCGTCGATATTGACGGCATAGAAAATCGAATCGCTGCAGTTCGCGAAGGGAGTGGCATCTCACTACTGGGCGAGCATCCCATCGCCTTCAGTTACCGCGAAGATCTGATAATGCACCGCGCTGAAACACTGCCGTTTCATGCCAACGGCATGCGCTTTACGGCTTATGACGAACAGGGTGACGCAATTGCTCGTCGGGTTTACTACTCAGTGGGTGGCGGTTTTGTCGTCGACGAGTCCGCGGCAGATGGCGATGTCATCGTCGACGATCCCACGCCGGTCCGCTATCCGTTTTCCACCGCTGAGCAGTTGCTTGCCCAGTGTAAAGAGCACGGTTTGTCGATCAGCGCCCTTATGCTAGCCAATGAACGGGCGTGGCGATCCGAGGAAGAAATTCGCAGCCAGCTGCTCGCTTTATGGCATGTCATGGCGGACTGTATCAGCCGAGGGTGTCGGACCGAGGGCATCATGCCGGGAGGTTTGAAGGTAAAAAGGCGAGCGGCGCAGCTCTATAGGCAGTTGAAGAGTCACGGCGATTCATTGGGGGATGCGTCCCTCAACACCATGGATTGGGTGACGCTGTATGCGCTTGCGGTCAACGAAGAAAACGCGGTGGGCGGGCGCATAGTGACGGCGCCGACTAACGGTGCGGCGGGCATTATTCCCGCGGTGCTCAAGTACTACCTGCATCATTGCCAGGGCGCGAGTGACGACGACGTGTGTCGGTTCCTATTAACGGCAGGTGCGATCGGGATTCTCTACAAAATAAATGCCTCTATTTCGGGCGCTGAAGTGGGTTGCCAGGGCGAGGTGGGTTCAGCCTGCTCGATGGCAGCAGGCGCGCTGGCGGATGCGCTCGGTGGAACCCCTGCTCAGGTCGAGAACGCCGCAGAAATTGCAATGGAGCACAACCTTGGATTGACCTGCGACCCGATTGGTGGATTGGTGCAGGTGCCGTGCATCGAACGCAACGCGATGGGTGCTGTCAAAGCGATTAGCGCCGCGAGAATGGCGTTACGAGGCAGTGGCGAGCATTTTGTATCGCTCGATCAAGTGATCAAAACCATGCGCGATACGGGTCGCGACATGCAAGACAAGTACAAGGAGACCGCCCGCGGCGGATTGGCCGTCAATGTGCTGGAGGTGCCGGTCAGTCTGATCGAATGCTAATCAACCCGGCGATCGCGCTATTTTTTGGCTGACCCAGACTGTTAGCAGGCATAACCCAACCGCGAAGGCCAGCAGTGCCTCCGCCATCGTCAGACCGAAGGGCATCAGGGGCGTAAACGAGCAGAGGTTGCGGACTTCGAAGAGCCAGGGAAACCACTGGTCGACGGCGAACCAATCCGGCATCCCCAGTTGAAATTGGCAGCTGCCGTCGCCTATGCCGTTCTCGAGTCGAAAGAGATAGAGCGCGCGCTCGCCGAGGCCGAGGCCCGCAATGAAAACACACGCATTCCCCACGAGCCGCAGCGCCTTTGTTTGCGGAAGTAACGCTGCGATTGCGGCAATCAGCGTAAACGCGACCGCCCACAGTCGGGCGTGAATACAGACCTGGCAGGGTTCATCTCCCAGGGCGTACTGGTAATACAAAGCGGTGCCCAGTAGCACCAAGCCCAGCAAGGCAATAAATACCCAGTATCCGCGAGCATTGGCCACATTGATAAAAAACGTCATCGTTCGTCAGGACTCCCTAGTCGTTGGCAGTCTAGCTCAAGCCAGCGGCCGTTGCGTCACATGAAGTGATCCTAGGCCGGCTCGCAATACCCGTTGACGCCTCGGGTGTCAGTGCCGCGCAGTCCTTTGGCAAGCTTTTAGCTCGATCACGATGGGTGCATACTCTCGCGCCGAGTACGTTGACTCTGGGAGAACGCAGGCCGATGGCGATCAACGCAAAATATCTCGAGTGGTTTGGTGTGCTGACGGCGATCGTCTACTCGCTGTTTGTCGCCTCGAATACGGGCTTGGAGTTTTTGGGTTTCGTACTCTTGTTCGTATCGGCGATCTCTATTGGCGCCTGGGCGTTCGTGGGCGGTCATCGAGGGATTCTGCTGCTGCAATTTTTCTATGCGGCGGCAGGGTTAATCGGCATGGTGCGTTGGTTTTGATTGGCATCTTTTATGCACCGAAAACCTCGCCAGCCTCGGTTGAGGCTTCTGCCAAGAGCGCCTGTTGGAGTCGTTGGAGTATGAGTAACGGGTGATGAATATCGAGCTTGCGCCCATAACCGGCACTGAAGCAGATCACCTGCTGCTGCTGTCCGACGCTTATATGGCGTCTTTGTACCCGCCAGAAAGTAACCACCTGGTCAGCAGCGAAAGTCTCAGAACTGGGGATGCGGTATTTATCGGTGCGCTTTTGAGGCCGGTCGGCGACGCCCAAATCACGGACACCGCCGAGCGCTGCGTGGCCTGCGTCGCTGCGCGCTTCTACCGAGAAGAAGGCTACGCGGAGATCAAACGTCTTTATGTTGAAGAAGCTTTTCGCGGGAATGGTCTCGCCAAACGCCTGATGCTGGCTATAGAAACCGAAGTCGTCGCTCAGGATATTCATTGCGCCCGATTGGAAATGGGCATTTATCAACCCGAAGCTGACGCGCTCTATCGATCTTTGGGTTATCGAGAGATCCCGCCGTTTGGCGATTATCAACTCGACCCCCTGAGTCAATTTCTCGAGAAGGTCCCGCTCTAGCACCTGCCACACGGAGTCAGTCCCACTGGCGCTGGGGCGCGTGTTGTGCGCATGACAGTGCCAGGCGCTCAAGAACCCGCTCGGTAACTGCGCGTGTGAATCGCCCACGCCCTGACTTTGCACGCCTTTACTTTCGGAAAAAGACGCGTCTATACTGAAACCAGCATATGTTTTCTTTTGGCTGAGAAAACGCTGGCATCGGGGGATGCCCGCAAATTTCAGTCACGCGCTTCAGGTGCATAGGTGCCGGGTGCAAGGGAAGAGAAGCTGCGGCGGTGCAATGCCCAATGGGGCGGCGCCGACCACATAACGATAATAAATAATAAAAGGAGGGCTCATGAAGCGCTTCTATTACGTTAGTGACGATCTGGACGATCTCGAACAGATTGAGCACGACCTCGAATCGGCGGGTATCGCCCGTCCACAGATTTATTTGCTCAGTAATGACGACGTGGGGCTCGACAACCATGACGTCAATCGCGTTGCGAGCTTCCTAAAGACCGATGTGATTCACTCCGGAGAGATTGGCGCGATGCTGGGCTTGGCCGTGGCCGCCGTTATTCTTGCCGTTGCGCATTTTTCTGGGATAGCAGAGCAGGTCGGCTGGGTACCCTTCGTATTTTTGTCGATCATTGGGTTTGGCTTCGCGACCTGGGAAGCCGGCTTTATTGGCATGCAGGCGCCCAATGTGCATTTCACCCGATTTGAGAAGGCGCTGGCCCAGGGACGACATGTTTTGTTCGTTGAGACGGGTCGCGGAGACAAGAAAAAACTCAAGAAAGTCTTAAAACGATATCCAAAACTTGAGCGCGCTGGCACCGAGGTGACTCACACCTGGGCGTTAATGACCTTGCTCAAAAATTGGGAGAAATTCAGGAGTTGGGCTCTGGTTTTTCAGGGTCGTCCTGACAAACAACAATAATAACGCGGCTGCTAAGTACAGCCACCAATAAGGGAGTAACAAACAGCAAGAGAGGTTGTTAAGAGGCACAGACCTCATTCTCTGGCTGTTTGTTTACTGGGGGGGCGTTGGTGCCCATTTTTTGCACTGGGTGCGAGAGATAGACTATGTTTGCTGCGATTGTTCTGCTCGTCTTGGTGCTGGGGACTGTGGTTTTCCACTTCCTCAGCCCTTGGTACTTCACGCCGATAGCTTCGAATTGGTCCTCAATGGACGATACCGTCACGCTGACATTTGTCGTGACGGGGCTCGGGTTTGTTCTGGTCAATCTGTTCATTGCCTATTGCGTGATTAAGTTCCGCAACAAGGCAGGTCGACGGGCTGAATACGAGCCTGAGAGCGTCAAAATGGAAACCTGGCTTACGGTCTTGACCACCATCGGGGTGGCCGCCATGTTGGCTCCGGGTCTCTTTATTTGGAAAGACGTGGTGACGCCGCCGGATGACGCGGTAGAGGTAGAGGTGCTCGCGCGCCAATGGAACTGGTCCTACCGCTTACCGGGCGAAGACGGCCAGCTGGGCGCGGTCGCAGTGAGTCACACCAGCGCAGACAATCCGCTCGGCATTGATCCGTCAGATCCTTTTGGTCAGGACGATGTCATCGTTTACGACCCCGTTCTGCATCTCAAAAAAGATCAGCCGGTGACCTTCTTGCTCAGATCCACCGATGTATTGCACAACTTCACGGTCCCCCAATTCCGAGTGAAGATGGATTTTGTTCCCGGGCAAGTGTCCTATATCTGGGCGGAGCCCACCGCAGAAGGGAGTTATGACTTGCTGTGCGAGGAGCTCTGCGGTGTCGGTCACTACGCGATGCGCGGTCGCGTCATAGTAGATAGCGAAGCGCAGTACGCCGCCTGGTTGGCAGACCAACCCACGTTTGCCGAAACGCAGGCAGGTTTGAGTACAGACCTGATCGCTGGGCAGGGGGCTTACGCGGTCTGTAGCTCTTGTCACGGTGCGAATGGCGAGGGCAATAAAGCGATGCATGCGCCACAGTTGGCCGGCATGGATGCTGAGTACATGAAGCGGCAGCTTCGGCATTTCAAGCGCGGCGTGCGCGGCACTCATCAAGACGATACCTGGGGCCGCACAATGGCGCCCATGGCAATGATGCTGGCAGATGCGGCTGCAATTAATAACGTTGTGGCTTACATCGGGACCTTGTCTGGTCAGCCCGATTTTACGGATGGCAGCGAGTACAACCTAGCCGCTGCCGTTGAGCGTTACGAGCCGAGCGCTTCGGGAGATCCGAGCAAATCAGCGGCGCTGTATGCCTCGACCTGCGCTGAGTGTCACGGTGATGCCGGAGAGGGCGTTTGGACCGTCAACGCTCCCTCGCTCGCCGGTCTGGAAGATTGGTATCTAGCGACACAAATCAAAAACTTCCGTGATGGAGTACGAGGGCGTCACTCGGATGATCTTTACGGTCTCCAGATGGGCTTGGTGTCCAACACGATGACGGATGATCAAATGATTGAGGACATGGTCGCCTACATCGTGACCTTGGGTGAATCCACAGAACAGCCGGTAAAGCTGGCGCAACAGAGATAGTCGAGAGAATACGATGGAACATATTGCACACGACGAGACTAGTTTTGTTCGGCCCGCCGAAGTCGGCGAGATGGAGCTGTACCACGCCAAAACCTGGTTAGGGAAATACGTTTTTTCCCAAGACGCCAAAACCATTGCTATTCAGTACGCGGGTACGGCAATCGCAATTGGCATGGTGGCCTTGGTGCTGTCCTGGTTTATGCGATTACAGCTGGCCTGGCCGAATACCTTCAACTTCATCGATCCGGCCTACTATCTGCAGGCCGTGACCATGCACGGCATGATCATGGTGGTCTACCTGCTGACCGCGCTGTTTTTGGGCGGTTTTGGTAACTATCTGATCCCGCTCATGGTTGGCGCCCGGGACATGGTGTTTCCCTGGCTGAACATGATCAGCTTCTGGGTGTATTTCACAGCGGTTCTTTTGTTGGCCGCCAGCTTCTTTGTCGGCGGCGGCTCGACGGGTGCCGGATGGACGTTATATCCGCCGCAGGCAATCCTGCCCGGGACGCCAGGGTCCGAGGCCGGCATTCTGCTGATGCTCGCGTCGCTTGCCGTGTTCATCATCGGTTTTACGATGGGCGGCTTGAACTACGTTGTGACGATTCTTCAAGCGCGCACGCGAGGCATGACCTTAATGCGCATGCCGCTGACGGTTTGGGGTATTTTTGTCGCCACCGTGCTGGCGCTGTTTGCCTTCCCCGCACTCTTTGTGAGTGCCATCATGATGTCGCTGGATGTGCTGTTGGGCACCAGCTTCTTTATGCCAGCCATTATGACGATGGGGAACGAGGCCGATCATGTCGGTGGTAACCCGTTGCTGTTTCAGCATCTGTTCTGGTTCTTCGGTCACCCCGAGGTTTACATTGTCGCGCTGCCGGCCTTCGGTATCGTGTCTGATCTCATCAGTATTCATGCGCGCAAAAATATCTTTGGTTACCGCATGATGGTGTGGGCGATTGTGATCATTGGTGCCCTCAGCTTCGTCGTATGGGCGCACCATATGTATGTCAGTGGAATGAATCCCTATTTCGGGTTCTTCTTTGCCACGACGACATTAATTATCGCGGTGCCCACAGCACTCAAGGTCTACAACTGGGTGCTGACGCTGTGGCAGGGGAACATTCACCTGACCGTGCCAATGCTCTTCTCAATCGCATTTTTGCTGTTCTTTATTAACGGTGGAATGACGGGCCTATTTTTGGGTAACGCAACAGTGAGCATGCCTTTGTCTGACACACTGTTCGTTGTTGCTCACTTCCATATGGTGATGGCGGTTGCGCCAGTGATGGTGGTCTGCGGCGCCATTTACCACTGGTACCCCAAGATTACGGGGCGCTGGTATCACGAGGGTATGGCGCGATTCCATTTTTGGGTGACGTTTGTTGGTTCGTACTTGGTATTCCTGCCCATGCATTACTTGGGGATTATGGGCGTTCCGCGCCGCTACTTTGAGATCACCGGGACCACCTTCCTTCCTGACTCCGCCCAAAGCGTAAACGCGAGCATCACAATCGCTGCGTTAGTGGTCGGTTTCGCTCAGTTGGTGTTCCTCTACAACCTGATTGTCAGCGCGTTTAATGGCAAAAAAGCCCCAGGTAATCCTTGGAACGCGACGACGCTTGAATGGCAAACGGAGACCACGCCTCCCGGTCACGGTAACTTTGGTAAGGAGTTGCCGTGCGTCTATCGCTGGGCCTATGACTACAGCGTACCGGGCGTCGAGGAAGACTTTATTCCGCAAAACGTGCCGCCACGTAATTCACAGGCTTGAGGGCTAGGGTATGAGCAGTATATTTACCGAGCAACCGTGGATTGCCCATACGGGACCTATCCCGCCCGCGTTATCGGGAATGCAGATCGGACTAAATTCGCGTCGATCTGCACTGAAGGTGCTATTGAGCGTGGTGAGCGTCTTCTTCCTGCTCATGATCGTGGCCTACGGTGGAAGGATGCTTTACCAAGACTGGCGGCCGACGCCACAGATCAACTTGCTGTGGGCGAATACAGGCGTATTGCTGCTCAGCAGCCTGTGCTTGCAAGCGGCATTGCAATGGTCGAGAGACGGCAATGCGACTTGGGTGCGTCGCGGCATGGTTGCGGCTGCTGCGTTAACCGTTCTGTTTTTGGTCGGGCAGCTTGCCGCATGGCGACAACTCATCGGTATGGTGTTGGGCGACTTCAGTAATCCGTCGGTGGGGTTTTTCTTCATGATCACCGGTATTCACGGATTGCACATGGCGGGTGGCATGGTCGCGCTTGGCCGAGCCATCCGGCGCGCCTTTGCCAACGCCGACATGCGAGCGGTAGAGCACAGCGTCTCGAACTGCGCACTCTACTGGCACTACCTGTTGGGTGTGTGGCTGCTGGTGTTTGGTTTGCTGTTCACGGGTGATAATTTTGAGGTCCTGTTAAGGATCTGTGGCTTTATTTAACGGGGGAAAACACCATGTCTACTGAGACAATGGCAGCGGATTCGTTGGAGCTCAAGCCAGGTCTGGCGGGCTTCTTCGATGACTGGAGTTCAGATCAGCGCGCTTTCAAGGGAGTTCCCTGGGGCAAGGCAATGATGTGGATATTCCTTGTCAGTGACACGTTCATTTTTGGCTGCTTCCTGGCGTCCTATATGACCGTCCGGATGTCCACGTTAGACCCGTGGCCCAGCGCGAGTGAGGTTTTTGCACTGAGCTTTGGTGGCGCGCCGATCCCCTTGATTTTGATCGCCATCATGACGTTTGTGTTGATTACCTCGAGCGGGACGATGGCGCTCGCTGTCAATTATGGGTATCGCAAAAACAAGTGGGTCACGTTCTGGCTGCTACTCGCCACGGCGTTGCTAGGCGCCACTTTTGTCGGCATGCAGGTTTTCGAGTGGAGTAAATTGATCTTCGAGGAAGGTGTCAGGCCCTGGGGGAACCCCATGGGGGCGGCGCAGTTCGGGTCCGTGTTCTTCATGGTGACCGGGTTCCACGGATTCCATGTGTCTATTGGGGTGATATTCCTCTTTATATTCTCCTACAAAGTCGCCAAGGGGCATCTCGATGATCAAACTCCGGGCTGGTTTACGCAGCGCGGTGGCAACTATGAAGAAATTGAGATTTTGGGCCTCTACTGGCACTTCGTGGACTTGGTCTGGGTCTTTATTTTTGCGTTCTTCTATCTCTGGTGAGGGGGTAAAACATGGATCATGCAGCTCATGGGCACGAGCCCGTTATCCGGCAAGAGGAAGCGATTCAGCATCCCCTCGGCATCTATTTTAAAATATGGATCCTGTTATTTGTCTTGAGCGCGATGTCCTACGCGGTGGATTACTACCAAGTGCAGGGCTATATGCGCTGGTTTCTAATTTTGTTTTTTATGGTGCTTAAAGCGGGTCTGATTATTGCTGTTTTCATGCACATGGTGTGGGAACGGTTGGCCATGGTGTACTTCATTCTTGTCCCGCCAGCACTTCTTCTCACTTTGGTGGCTATCGGTTCCCTCGAGGCTGATTGGACGTTTTTTCAGCGGGGGGTCTACTTCCTGAAGGAATTGATCATCGCGTCGCCAGTAGCGCCGCATCACTGATGTTTACGGGACTGACAGAGAGGTATCGATAATGGGTGGTCAAAACGCGGGTAAAACGAACTATGTGACGCATGTGGTGGTATTCGTGGCGTTGACCGCCCTGATGTATGTCTTCGCCTTTACCCTAGTGGGGCATAACGAGAACGTGCCGGAGCGCGTCGACACCGTCCACGCAGACAAGCAGGGCTAAGGTCTGCGAGACACATGGCCGGCGACCTCTAAGGTCGACGTGTCGCGATAAAGCGTCATGAACTCCCGGGCGAGGTCGCTTGCAACGAAGGGCGGCGTAATGACACCGGCGTATTGGGCCAGCGGGTCGATAAGGTAAATGGCGCTGGAATGCGTGACTTCATAGACGTTCTCCGCAGTCTCCGGTTCTGCTCTGAAGGGCGCGCCGAGCTGCCGAGTGAGGTTGGTCAGTTGACCGATTGACCCGGTAGCGCCAACAAAACTGGGATCGAAGTACTTCACATAACGCTGTATCTGAGCCGCCTTGTCGCGCGCCGGGTCGACCGAAATAAAGACGAACTGAATGTGTTGCTCGCTGATGCCAAGGCGCACCATTTCCTGCTTCACGAGTGATAGGTCGTACAGTGTCGTTGGGCAGATATCGGGGCAGTACATGAAACCAAAGAAAACAAACGACCAGCGCGCCTCGAGGGAGCCGAGGTCGAATACGCCCTTGTCGTCGTCAACCAGTATGAATTCGGCCAGCGGTCTGCGCTCGGAGAAAGGCGTCAGCGCCGGCCCGAGCAATGCGTCATCGCGGGTGGCGATGCTCCCTTTAACCAACGCGAAATATCCACTTCCGGCGAGACCGATTCCCACGCACGCGGCCGTAATGAGCACCCAAGAAGTCAGCGATCGCTTGGTCAAGACTTCCATCCTGTTAATAGCCCCCCGTATTGAGATCCCCGAGTCTGACAACGCAGGCTGCATGCCGTCAATAATACAGGGTGAAAGTTCAGTGAGCCGTGGGCGTGAGACGTGGTTGTGCAGTACACTTGACGCTCATCAGCTTCGACCGCAAACCAACATGGGTAGCTTCCAGTGATGGAATCCAGTCTGACAGCGCGCGCTACTTGGCGCGACTATTACGAGCTTTGTAAGCCGAATGTCGTCTGGCTGATGATTCTTACCGCGATTGTCGGGATGTGTATGTCGACGCAAGGTGTGGTGCCAGTGGCAACCGTTTTCTTTGCAAGCCTTGGAATCGCTTTGTGTGCAGCCTCGGCTGCCGCTATCAATCATCTGGCAGATCAGCACGTGGACGCCATCATGGCCCGAACATCAGGCCGCCCCATCGTCAAAGGCAAAATCGACTCTCAAGGCGCTGGAATTTTCGCGTTTGTGCTGGGATCGCTGGGCATGCTGGTACTGCTTACCTGGGTTAACTCGCTGACTGCCTGGCTGACGCTGGCGTCTCTGGTTGGTTATGCGTTTATCTACACGCTTTACCTCAAACGAGCGACGCCTCAGAACATCGTGATTGGCGGGCTTGCAGGGGCCATGCCACCCCTGTTGGGTTGGACGGCCGTGACGAATCAGGTCGATGGTCATGCATTGCTTCTGGTGCTCATTATTTTTGCCTGGACGCCGCCGCATTTTTGGGCGTTAGCGATTGCGCGCAAAGAGGAGTATGCGAAGGTGGAGATACCGATGTTGCCGGTCACTCACGGCAGCGAGTACACGGCAATGCATATCTTGCTGTATACCTTGATGCTCTTTGTTTCTTCACTGCTTCCGGTAGCGACCGGACTGAGTAGCTGGATTTATCTAATCGGTGCATCGGCGCTGGGTGCGGTATTTATTTATCAGGCGGTCGTACTGATGCGAACAATGAAGAATAGCGATGCAATGAAAATGTTCCGCTTCTCTATCGTTTACTTGATGGCGATCTTCCCGATAATGCTGTTGGACCATTACTTCTTGCCAAAACCGTTGCTCTGAATGCGGCCCGCCGACAGAGCGGGCAGAGGGCTTACAGGTGCGGCCGCACCGTGGTGATCACATGAACGAGATTGAAAGCTTACTGTCGATAGATCCGTTTGCTTGGAGTGCTGTGGGAAGCTGCATTCTGTGCGGGAGCCTGATCGGGCTGGAGCGGCAGATCAAAGGGAAGCCAGTTGGCATCCTGACTGCGTCGTTGATTGTTCTCGGGACCTACATCTTTCTCACGATCACGCAGGGGTTTTTCCCTGAATCGGCTGATCCCACGCGAATTATCGGTCAAATCGTAACGGGTATCGGTTTTCTGGGAGCGGGTGTGATGCTGGCAAAGGATGGCGTCATCCTCGGTGTGACCTCCGCTGCTACTATTTGGGTGCTGGCGTCGATCGGTGTGATCATCCCCATTGCCGGTAACGCCACGGCGATTAAGATGGCGCTCGTTGTGTTGGCTGTGCTGTTGCTGGTGGATCGTCTCGAACACGTGTTCTCCTCGCTGACTCGTGGGGTGCATGCGCACTACAGCACTTGGCGTCAGGGAGATGAGCGCCCCTCCTGGTGGCGTCGCCGCTATATCAATCCTGAGGCGAGTAATCGGCCAACCGAGAGAGAGTGATGCGGCTTTCTCCGGTTGCAAAGAGCGCTTGCAAAATGTCCCAGAAGTGTCAGGAAGGCACGGGTTTACTTGATTCCGGGGTGGGTAAAGCCGCTCGTACCACTGGTGGTCTGGTAACCGCGCTGTCTTGGGTGTCAGCGCAATGGGTGACGCGAAACTCAAGCGCCGTATCGAGCGGTTTTTGGGGGATGTGGCGACTCGCATTATTATTGTGCTGTGTTCAGTCACCTCTGTTACAGGCTGTCGGAGATTACGATCTTGTAATCCACGGCGGCCGGGTCATTGACCCCGAAACCAATCTGGATGCGGTGCGATCTGTTGGAATACGCAATGGCCGCATTGAGGCGATAAGCGAGGCAGCGCTGGTGGGACGGGAGCGGCTTGATGCCAGCGGTCTGGTCGTGGCCCCGGGTTTCATCAACCTCCATTCTCATAGCGTTGCGGCGCCAGGTTATCGGCTGGAATTGCTTGATGGCGTGACGACAGTTCTGGAACTCGAGGCAGGTCGCTTCCCCGTTCCGCGACGAGAACACGCAACCAATGCCACCGCCCTGACGCATTATGGCGCCTCGGTAGGGCATGCATGGATTCGGATGTCGGTGATTGATCCCGAGGGGCTGCGAGAGGTAGCTCGCTCAGGAAAGGTAGACATGTCCGGCCCCGCTTTTACCCAAGTTGCCAGTGACGATCAGCGAGAACAAATAGAGACGCTTATCGCTCGAGAAATCGCAGCGGGGGGGCTGGGGATCGGCTTCCTTCTCGACTATATGGCTTCAGCGGTGGATGAGGCTGAACGGGATATGGTTTTCAGGGTGGCGGCGCAATACGGCGTTCCTGTCTTTGCGCATGTGCGACGCGGCATAGATGGTGATCCTGCGGGATTGGACGAGATCATTGCCGCCGCAGAGCGAGCGGGCGCTTCGGCACACATTTGTCACATCAATGCCAGTGCGATGAGTGGCGTATCCGTATGGCTCGATAAAATCGATGCGGCGCGTGCGCGCGGCGTTGATGTGACCACTGAGATGTTTCCCTGGACGGCCGGGTCAGCGTTGATTTCCTCTGACGTGTTTTCCCGCGATTGGCGTCGAATTTTTTCGATCGACTACGGCGATGTGCAGTGGGCAGAAACGGGCGAATGGCTCACCGAGGAAACGTTTGAGCGCTATCAGCAAGAAAGGCCTGACGGGCAGACCATGCATCACTACATTCGCGAGGAGTGGAATCGGCTTGCCATCGAGCGTCCGCACGTGATGGTCGCGAGCGACGCCATGCCACTGACGAGTTACGATCGGAAAGTGGTGCCCAATGGTGCGGGCACATCGGCTCGCATCCTCGGTCAGTATGTGCGCGAAGAGCAGCTGCTCACACTGAGTGACGCGCTAGCCCGCTTAAGTCTGCTTCCGGCCCGGCGACTGGAATCCTTTGCACCCGCGTTTGCTCGAAAAGGGCGTCTTCAGCTCGGTGCGGACGCGGATATTGTGGTGTTTGACGCCGATACGATCGGAGCGCGAGCGAGCTATCTCGAGCCCTTTGCGCCAGCAGCGGGCTTGCGGGCCGTTGTTGTCGGCGGCGCCGTGGCCGCTCATGACGGTGAGCTAATGGCGGAGGCCTATGGCGGGGCGCTTATCACGGCTTCGCCCTGACGCCCGCATGATAGAGCCCGCGCAAGGCCTCTTTATCCATAATCTCGATTCGCCCATATCGTTGCTTTACCGCACCGGCACTCTGCAGGGTCTGAATGGACTGATACAGCGATTGACGTGAGCAGTGCGCCATTTGCGCCAGCTGCTGTGAGGTCAGTCTGACGGTTGTCGGTACCGTCGCGTCGCCACTCATCTCTGCGAGCATCAATAAAAGCCCAGCGACCCGACGCGGTCGCTCCCGTATCAAGTTGTGCTGCTGCAAATTGAGTGCGGCGCGGAAACGGTTGGCTTCGATTTTGAGCACCAAGGGATATAGCTTGGGATGATCCTCCAGTAAGTTGAGAGCGACCTTTCGCGGTATGCCCAAAATCGTGCTACCAGCGCATCCGACGAGGTTTCGCTCGGCAGGGGTGTCATGAAATTGTGCGATCCAGCTAGATGTGCTGCCCGCCCCGAAGATCGCCAGGGTGAGCTCCTCTCCATCCTCAGAGCGGGCCACCATAGCGATCTCACCTCTGACCACCACCCATAAATGGTGATGAGGGTCACCGGCGGCCTGCAAGACTTTGCGGTGTGCTAAGGCGTGTAGTCGACTCCGCGACAGCAGTGCGCGCAAGTCCTTGCCGGGCAGGTGTTCGAAAACGGCCTGCTGCGCTAAAAACTGACCGAGCTCCTGTGCTGAAATGTCTGGCTTCATGATGAAACAGCTGCGGCATCTAATTGTCATATTTTAGACAATTAATAGGTTCTGTCGCTGTTAAATTAGTGCATGCAGGGGGGCGTATGTCGTCAGCTAATTTCAGTCAAATCAACCGGGCCGCACAGATCACGACGCTGTCTCAACAGACATTTGATGTCTGCGTCATTGGCGGGGGCATCACGGGTGCAGGAATTGCCCGCGATGCCGCCCTCCGGGGATTATCCGTGGCGCTAATTGAAGCGAGGGATCTGGCCAGTGGTACCAGCAGCCGCAGCTCGAAGATGATTCATGGAGGTCTGCGGTATCTCGTTGCAGGTGATATCGCAGTGGTTAAGGAATCCGCGTCGGAGCGCAGCACATTGCACCGCATTGCGCCGCACTTGGCACAAAAAACGCCCTACGTCATTCCGACGACGAGCACCCGCAGCAAGTTGACCCTCAGAGCAGCGCTTTGGGCCTACGAGCGATTGGGTGGGGTGGCGCGAGAGGACTTTCACGAAGTTTGGTCTGCCGCTGAATTAGCGGATAAAGAGCCACTGATCGATCGAACGGGGCTTAATGGCGCGGTCGTCTATCCAGAATTTTTGACCGACGATGCGCGGCTCACGGTGGCAACGGCGCGATCCGCGTTGGCCCATGGGGCGAGTGTAGTGACGTATCTCAGCGCGGCAAAAATTACTCGTGAGGGTGATTTTGTGGTGCACGCACAATCGACCCTGCCGGGGGACCCCGCAGAAGTCACCATCCGTGCCCGGGCGCTTGTCAATGCCGCCGGTCCCTGGGTTGATGAAGTTTGCGGTCTAGAGGGAGAGCAACCACAGAGACTGGCCCTCAGCCGGGGTGTGCATCTGGTCGTCAATCACTCTGATTTGCCCGTGTGTCACACCGTCGTCATGCGCACACCAGACAGGCGTCGTATCTTTGCGGTGCCGTTGGGGCGGTACACTTACATCGGAACCACAGATGACTACCACCCCGAATTCGAATACTGGCCACCGGTGACGGAGCAGGACGTCTCGTATCTGCTCTCCACGACGAAAAAAATCATGCCTGAGGCAAGTTTGTCGCCTGAACGCATGGTATCGGCGTGGTCGGGTATCCGACCGTTGGTGGGTGACGGATCCGGGCGTGCCTCTAAAGAGCTGTCCCGCAAGGACGAGGTGTGGGTATCTCCCAGTGGCATGCTGTCGGTCGGGGGCGGCAAGCTGTCGGCGTATCGGGCGATGGCTGAACGGGTGGTCGATCAAGTTGTCGCGCAGCATGCATTCTCGGCGAGGCCATGTGTTACGGCGGAGGTGCCATTACCCGGCGGCGAGGGCGCCGCACGGGCGACTGACTTGAGCACACTGGATCCGGGTGATGCCGAGCGCCTCACCAGGCTCTACGGTAACGAAGCGCCGTCAATTGTGGCGGGCAGTGCGGAGACCGGGTTGATTGCGGCCGAGGTGCGGCACGCGGTGCGTTGCGAGGGTGCGCTTAGACTGGAAGATTACTGGGCGCGTCGCAGCAGCCGCGCGTGGTTTGATGTGGGCGCGGGGTTACCGATTCTCAACGACGCCGCAGACACCATGGGGGCATTGTTAGGTTGGGACAATGTGCGGAAAACCGCAGAGATCGCCAACTGTCGGGAGATTGATCAGGCCAGCAGAGCAGGCTATCTCAGCGCAAATAATGAATCAGGAGACGCCCATGCTCGCCGCGCAATTGGTTGAACTGATCGGCGCAGAGCAAGTCGCTACAGACAGTACGACACTCGCCGCCTATCGCTTTGATCGTTGGTGTCTGAAGCACTGGCGGGACTGGCAGGGCTTGACCGTTGAAGGTCCTGCTTGTGTCGTGCGGCCACGCGATACGGGGGATGTACAGACGGTAATGCGCTTCGCGGCAGCGGAGGGCGTCGCGATCGTGCCCTGGGGCCTCGGGAGCGGCGTATGCGGCGGTATCGAGCCGCGCGACGATCAGATTTTGTTGGACATGAGCGCGATGAGCCGAGTCGTCGAACTCGACGAGGAAAATCTTTTGCTGACTGTCGAGGCGGGCATTAACGGCCTGGTCGCTGAGGAGCATGTCGCAGCCCGAGGGCTCACGATCGGGCATTGGCCACAGTCTATCGGTATCAGCTCGGTCGGAGGATGGGTATCGACCCGAGCGTCGGGGCAGTTCTCGACCGCCCACGGCAATATTGAGGACATCATTTATTCGCTGGAGATGGTTCTGCCCAATGGAGACGTTGTGTTGCTGGGCAAGGCGCCGCGCGCCGCCGCGGGCCCTGATTTGCGGCATTTGGCGCTGGGAGCGGAAGGAACGCACGGCATTGTCACCCGAGTGACTTTGTCTCTACGGAGGCAACCTGAATGCCGGCGGTTCAGCGCATGGTATTGCCCGGATATGGCATCAGGGTTTCGCGCCCAACGCGAGATCGTGCAGAGTGATTGGCGGCCCCCGGTCATGCGCCAGTACGATGCTTCAGAGGTTGCGCGGTTATTCCCCGATTATGTTTGCGACGACAATGGTTTAATTCTGTTGGTGCACGAGGGGCCCACTGCGCGCGTGAATGCCGAGTGTGAAGCGATTGAGTCCATCATAGAGACGATGGGACTGCGCTCTGCAGACGCGGGGGCAGCAGAGGGTTGGATGAGTCATCGGAACAACGTGCCCGAATGGCGAGACCTCCTTGAACAGGGTTTGATTGCTGACACAATCGAAGTGTCGGGCAGCTGGAGCCAGATAGACACTATTTACCAGGACGTGGTCGCCGCACTCAAAGCTGTGCCGGATTGCGTGAATGCATCGGCGCACAGTTCCCACGTGTACCGCTCCGGTATTAACCTCTACTTTACTTTTGCTTGCATGCCCGAGGACGCGTCGGTGATGGGTGATCGCTACCTGGAGAGCTGGGATCGCGCTTTGACGGCCACTGCCGCTGCCGGCGGTGGTATCGCCCATCACCATGGATCGGGTCGATTGCGGCGCCAGTATCTGCATCATGATCTGGGTAAGTCGGGGATAGATCTGCTTCGCACCATCAAGCGCGCCATCGACCCGCAGGGTTTGCTGAATCCGGGTAACCTGCTCCCGATTGACGAGGTGCCATAGGCGATGCTGTGTCTGGGCTGCACAATGAGCTACTTGTGACCGACTCAATGGAGAAGCCTGCCGATCTTATTCTGGCAATTGATTTCGGCACGCAGAGTGTGCGCGCTCTGGCTTATGAAAAAACCGGTCACTGCGCAGCAACCTGCCAGATTCCGGTGACAGATTACCGGCATCCAGCACCCGGCTGGTCAGAGCATGATGTGAGCGGATTTTGGGATCTGCTTGTCGAGGCCAGCTTGGGACTCTGGGCCAAAGGCGTCGATGCAGAGCGCGTCGCCGGTCTGGTGGTGACCACCCAGCGAGCCACGGTGATTAACCTTGATGCAGCTGGCGAGCCGCTGCGTCCCGCGATTATTTGGACCGACCAGCGCCGCGCGTCTATTCCGAGCAAGCTCCCATGGTATTGGCGCGCTATTTTTGGGCTATTACGCATTCGGTCAGTGATCGATAACTTTGAGGCAGAGGCCGAGGCAAACTGGTTGGCGCAACACCAGCCGGAGGTGCTGGCCAAGACGGCACACTATCTTTTGCTCTCGGGTTACCTCAATTACCGCCTGACCGATCGTTATGCCGACAGCATCGGTAGTCAGGTGGGGTACTTGCCCTTCGACTTCAAGAAGCATGATTGGTGCGCTGATGCAGATTGGAAGTGGCACAGTGTTGCGCTTTCCAGAGACGTATTACCCGAACTGGTCAGGGTGGGGGATGTGCTCGGTGGTGTCACAGAGCGCGCAGCCAGGGCGACCGGGCTGCCAGTGGGAGCGCCCGTGATCGCAGGGGCCGCCGACAAAGCCTGCGAAGTACTGGGCGTGGGTGCTAATCGGGCAGGCGTGGCCAGCGTTTCCTGTGGCACTACGGCGACCATCAACACGCATCACGCGCGTTACGTTGAAGTCGTGCCGTTTATGCCGGCCTACCCCGCCGCAGTGCCGGCGGAGTTCAATACGGAAGTGCAGGTCTTTCGCGGGTTCTGGATGGTGAGCTGGTTTCTTGACCAATTTGCGCAGCTTGAGCAGCAGCAGGCAGCGGCCTTGGGAGTTGCCCCAGAGTCGCTGTTGGACGATTTGCTCATGCAGACTTCGCCGGGCGCTGAGGGCCTGTTGTTGCAGCCTTTTTGGAACCCCGTTTTGGGTGAAACCGGCCCCGAAGGTCGCGGTAGCATCATCGGTTTTAAGGATTTTCACACGCGAGCGCATGTCTACCGGGCGTTGGTTGAGGGCATCGCTTTTGCATTGCGCGCGGGAAGGGAACGCATAGAGAGCCGAACAAAGACGCCGATTAGACAAATTCGAGTTTCCGGCGGTGGCGCGCAAAGCGACCAGGTCATGCAGATTTTGGCCAATGTGTTTGGGATGCCTGTCGAGCGTTTCGAGGATTGCGAAGCCAGCGGCCGGGGTGCGGCAATGATTGGTGCATCGACGCTGGGTTGGTTTACTTCAGTGATTGCAGCCAGCGACGAGATGCGCGGCGAGACCCAACAGTTTGTGCCTGACCCCGCCATAGCACAGGAGTACGAGCACATTTTCCGTGAGCGTTACCGGCCGCTCTATGCGCGGCTCAGGCCCTTGTTTCTAAGTCAGGTGAGTTGAGGTTTAGGGTGCCAAGTGTGACTGGGCTGGCCTGCGAGCCCCAACCGCAGTGCCGCCCATCGGGGGATAGGTGTCTTGCTGCACTTGGCCTATGATGCCAGCCGAGTGCTGGGTTTTAGGTGAGAAGTTGAATGGTGCGAGTGCTATGGCGACGGCTACGGATTGTGGCGTTGTGCGTCGCCGTCTCAAGTTGTGCAGAGTTTGTAGCCATGGGTAGCGAAGAGAACGCAGCGCCCCCGTTGGGGGGGGGTGCCCGCCCTGACTCGGTTGCTTGGAATCGGAGTGCCGTATACGGGCGCAATGGTATGGCCGCCACCGCGCACCCTCTGGCCTCTCAGATAGCGCTCGATATTCTCAAGCAGGGCGGGTCCGCCATCGACGCGGCGATTGCCGCCAATGCGGCACTGGGATTGATGGAGCCCACTGGGAACGGTATTGGCGGCGATATCTTTTTTATCGTCTGGGACCCCGAAACTATGCGGCTCCATGGCTATAACGGATCTGGGCGCGCGCCGCAGGGGCGCTCGTTAGAGGACCTTAAAGCGCAAATCGCTGCATTGCGCGCGAGTGGCGCGATGCCTGACAGCATGGCGGGTATGCCTCACCGTGGATCACTACCTGTTACGGTGCCGGGTACGGTAGACGGCTGGTTCGCCGCCCACGAACGGTTTGGCCGCCTGCCTATGACGGAGATACTCGCGCCAACTATCCGCTATGCGAGGGAGGGTTTCCCTGTAAGCCCCGTGATCGCCTACTACTTTGAGCGTAACCGCACAGTCTTTGCCGAACAGGCGGCGTTGATCGAAGAACTCGATAACGCCAATGCAATTTGGTTTGCCGATGGGCATGCGCCGCAGGCCGGCCAGATTTTCCGTAACCCGGATCTCGCTAATACCCTAGAGACCATTGCTGCGGAGGGCCGCGCCGCGTTCTATGAGGGGCAGCTGGCCTCCGTTATGGATGCGTATTTCCGTCGGATAGGCGCGGATATGAGGATGGAGGACCTCAGTGCGCACCGGGGTGAGTGGGTCGAGCCAGGCAGCGTCCACTATCATGGCTATGATATCTATGAATTGCCGCCAAACGGGCAGGGGTACGCGGCGTTGCAAATGCTCAATGTGCTGAAGCAGGTTGACTTGCGCCAGTTCCCGCGAGGCTCAGCCGAGGTTTTCCACTATATGGTGGAAGCCAAGCGGCTCGCTTTTGAAGATGTCGCGCGTTACTACGCGGATCCCGAGTTCGCCGAGGCGCCGCTGGCAGGCCTGCTTTCTGAAGAATACGCGCGTGAGCGATTTGCCCAAATTGACCCGAAGCGGGCGACGCCGGCGTTTGGCCCAGGCGAGCCGAAGCTGGAGGGTGAGGGCGATACGACCTATTTAACGGTGGCGGACAGCAGCGGCATGATGGTGTCGTTGATCCAGTCCAACTACCGTGGCATGGGTACGGGCTTAGTCCCGGACGGATTGGGCTTTATGTTGCAAAACCGGGGTGAGCTTTTCTCTCTAGACCCTGCTCACCCCAACGCCTACGCACCGGGTAAGCGGCCTTTCCACACCATCATCCCCGCGTTTGTGATGAAAGACGGCGAGCCTTTCATGAGCTTTGGTCTCATGGGTGGCGGAATGCAGCCCCAGGGCCATGTGCAGGTGTTGGTCAATATCATCGATTATGGGATGGATGTGCAGACTGCCGGAGATGCTGCGAGGTTTAATCACGACGGGGGGCGCCAGCCCACGGGAGTAGACGAGGACGCGTTGGGCACATTGCTGGTAGAGCCCGGGGTGCCTGCGGAGACCGTTGATCGCCTGCGTGCCATGGGTCACCGCGTAGAGGTGGACGCAACGGGCGCGCCCTTCGGTGGTTATCAAGCCATCATTCGCCTGCCTAATGGGGTCTATATGGGCGCCACCGAGATGCGCAAGGACGGTACCGTCACCGCCTGGTAATCGTCCCCGGGTGTGAGTCTATTTAGAACTCACTCGTCCCCATAGATGCCTACGGTCTTCATCCCCGCAGCATCAATGCTCGCACGATACATACCCGAGGTATTGAAGATCAGCACTACCTCGCCAGCTTTGTCGACAGCGATAATGCCACCGTCACCGCCTGCCTGAGACAGCTCCTCCAGCACGGTTTCTTCCGCGGCTTCTTTGAGGTTAGCGCCGCCAAACTGCATGCGCGCGCAGATATCGCGCGCTACGGTATGCCGAATAAAGTATTCACCGTGGCCCGTAGCAGAGACTGCGCAGCTGCGATTATCTGCATAGGTTCCTGCGCCGATGACGGGTGAGTCGCCAATACGACCCCAGCGCTTACCCGTCATCCCGCC
>CAYQUE010000035.1:0-9986 GCA_964420615.1 uncultured Alteromonadaceae bacterium
TGGTGCAGCGGGCGAATATCCAGCCCGGTGAAACGCTGTTGGTGCTCGGTGCGGCCGGGGGAGTCGGCAGCACTGCGGTCGAGCTGGGTAAGGCGCTCGGAGCCACCGTAATCGCTGCGGCGAGCAGCGACGATAAATTAGCGCTCTGTACCCAGTTAGGTGCCGACCACACCATTAACTACAGCACCGAGTCGTTAAAGGATCGCGTCAAAGAGCTGACCGGCGGCAAGGGCGTCGACGTGGTGTATGACCCCGTCGGTGGCGATTTCAGCGAGCCGGCGGTCCGGTCTATGGGTTGGAATGGGCGTTACCTGGTGATCGGCTTTGCTTCTGGCCCGATCCCCAGTATTCCCCTCAACCTCACGTTGTTGAAGGGATGTGCGCTAGTGGGTGTCTTTTGGGGTCGATTCACCATGGAAGAGCCCGAGGCGCACCAAGCCAACATTGCGACCGTTTGGCAGTGGTTCGAGGAAGGCAAGCTCAAGCCCGTGATTACCGATTTATTTCCGATTGAGGAATATGAGGCGGCCTACGCGGCGATGATGGAGCGTCGCGCCAAGGGCAAGGTGATCTTGACCTTCTGATATGACGCTGTATCGATTTAATACGGTTGCCTCACTCCGGGTTGGTCCCGGGGCTGCGCGTGAGATCGGTGCCGTCTGCGAAGAGCTGGGTATTCGCAGACCCATGATTGTGACGGATGCGGGGTTGGTGGCAGCGGGGCTGGTCGAGCCCCTCACCGCATGTGCCGCCGCATGCTGCGAGGCAGTGAGTCTCTTCTGCGAGGTGGCCGCTGATCCCTCGGAGTCAATCGTGATGGCGGCCTTTGAGCAGCTCAAGGCCGACGAAGTCGATGGTCTGATTGGGCTGGGCGGCGGTAGCTCTATGGATGTCGCTAAAGCGATTGCCGTGCTCGCGAAAGGTGACCAGCCATTGTCGTCGCTCTATGGGGTCGATCAAGTCGCGGGTGGCCGGTTGCCACTGGTGCTGATTCCAACCACGGCGGGTACCGGGTCGGAGGTGACGCCAGTTGCGGTGATTACTACCGGCGAGACTACGAAGGCGGGCATTAGTTCGGCCACTTTGCTGCCGGATATCGCTATCCTCGATGCTGAACTGACTGTCGGTCTGCCTTCTCATGTGACAGCGATGACCGGTATCGACGCGATGGTCCACGCGATCGAGGCCTACACTTCAAAAATCAAGAAAAATCCCATATCTGACATGTTGGCGCGCCGCGCACTGCAGCTGCTCTCCGCCAATCAGCGCCGGGTGTTGTCTCACCCAGAGGATCTCGTGGCGCGAGAGGCAATGCTGATCGGCGCCACTTTCGCCGGGCAAGCATTTGCCAATGCCCCCGTTGCGGCGGTGCATGCGCTTGCCTACCCGCTGGGGGGGCACTATCACATGCCCCATGGCCTGAGTAACGCACTGATGCTGCCCGCGGTGTTGCGCTTTAATGCCTCCGCTGTAGAGGCACAGTACCTCGAGCTGGCTGAGCTTTTGCCGGAAGGCGCCGGCCCGGGCCTTGACGGGTTCGTCGCGTGGTTTGAGCAGTTAATTAGCGATGCGTCGCTACCCGATTCACTCGCGTCGGCGGGAGTGCCAGAGAGCGATCTGCCCATGCTCGCTGCCGATGCCATGCTGCAACAGCGGCTACTGGTCAATAATCCCGTCGACGTGGACGAGGCCGCGGCACTGAACCTTTACCACGCCGCTTGGCAGGGGGCCGCGTGAGCGATCGGCCGCGCCCCGCCAAGACCGCTGACTATGCGATTTTTTATTCGCTGGAATCCCGTTGGGCCGATAATGACATCTACGGCCATATCAACAACGTCGCCTACTACGCTTATTTTGATTCTGTGGTGAATCGATTTTTGATCGAACACGGCGACCTTAATCCTGCATCTGATCAGGTTGTTGGCTACGTTGTGCACTCCAGTGCCAATTATTTCGCCCCTGCGAGTTACCCTGCCACCCTGCGTCTCGGCTTACGTGTGGTGCGCATGGGGGAGAAATCGCTGACCTGGGAGGTCGGTGTATTCGCGCCCGATGCGGAGCAAACCTGTGTGACCGGCACCTTCACTCATGCTTTTGTGAACCGGGAGACCGGCCGGGCGGCCGAGATTCCCGCGGCCATTCGCGCTGCCGTCGAGGCGTTGAGCGCAGGATAGACTGCGGATCAGTGCGCCGGCGTTCGGGCGCGCGCTAGCGTGGCCAGAAAGACACCGACCAAAATGATCGCGGCGCCCCAGGCGGCCGCCGCGCTGCCGTACTGATACAGAAAGCCGCCGGTCACCGGACCCAGCACAAAACCGGCGGCTGGGCAGGCACTGATCAAGCCCGCGACACCCCCTTGCTCTTCCGGCTCCACGGCGATCGACGCGCCGGCGGAAACTGCCGGCATCAATAAACCCAAACCGGCCCCGATCAGCGCCATGCTGGTGAGCACCGCGGGCCAGCTGTCGAAGGTGCTGATGGCAACGGTACCCCCAGCCAAAATGCCTGCCCCCCAACGGACCAGCTGTAGGGGAGGGCCGTTAAAGCGCTGAGCAATGAATACCTGCATGGCTAAGGTGCTGGCGGCTGATGCCATCATGGCCCAACCGGCATACTGAGCTGTCTCGATGCCGGTCAGCGCCAGACTGTCCTGTAGCCGAAACGCAAGCGTCTGTTGCACCATGGCGAATCCGGTGAACGCGCCAATCGCTGATAACAGATACATCCGGACTCTGGCATCGAGATAGCCGATCTTCTGGGTATGTATCGATACGGCCCGCGGCGGCACTCCGATAGAGAGTTTGAGCGCGATGATGATGGCGGCCGCCGCACAGAGTATCGATGCAACGACCAGAGGTGCCAGCAAACCCAGCCCTGCAAACAGCCCTGCCAGCACGGGCCCCATGATCATGCCGAGACTATTGGCGCTCGAGAGTCGCGATAGCGTCTTGATGCGGAATCGCGCGACCGTGTGATCAACCGCGTAAGCGGTGCAGCCCGGATGGGTCGCAGACATGGTCGCCGCCTGGAGTGAACGCAGTACCAGTGCCACCAGAAACAAGGTGGTGCCGGTGATCATTCCTTGACCCGCTGCGCCGAACAAAATGGCAAAACTCAGTGACCCCAGAGAATATCCAGCCAGCCCGATCAGAATCACCGGCTTGCGGCCGACGCGGTCGGAAAATCTGCCCCACATCGGCGCCACCAAGGTGAAGACCAGTGCCGAGGTTGAAATGATGGCGGTGATATGGATTTCATCCATGCCGACTGACCGTCCCAAGGGCGGCAGTATGGCAAAGACGAAGGCCTGCCCCACTGCGGTAGCGAATAAGCCCACGAACAGCAGGACCAGCGGCTGTCGCTCCAGACGGTCGGTGCCTGCCAACGATGCCGCGTGTGCCCGAGGGGGCTCAGTCATCGGCGACTCGGGCGGTAATCCAGTGGTATCCCGTGGGCAAAATTTTGGTGAGTTGCAAAATCAGCCAGGCGTCCCAGCCCACCATGATGCGGCGCTTTGCGCGCGCGGTACCCCTGAGAATAATCTCTGCCGCTTGCTCGGGTGAGGTTCGCGCCAGGCTCTGGAAGTGCGCATCGCGAGCGTCTGCGTTAGCGTGATTGGAGTTACCGTCGGTACGCGCCGCGCGCGCGATGTTAGTGCGAATGCCGCCGGGGTGAACACAACTGACTGCAAGGCTGGAGTGTCGATATTCCGCCTGCAGGGATTCCGTAAAACCGCGCACGGCAAACTTGGCAGCGTTGTAGGCGCTCTGCGTCGGGATGCCCACCATGCCGAAGATCGACGAGATATTGATCAGATGTGCGCGGTCGGCGCGCATCAGCATCGGTAAGAAAGCTCGGCTGGCGTGCACCACGCCCCAAAAATTGATGTCCATCAACCAGTGGTAATTTGCCTCGGTCGAATCCTCGAAGCGTGCGCCGTAACCTACACCGGCATTGTTAAAAAGGGCCTCGAGCGTTTCTGTATCAGCAGCGACAGTGTCCGCCCAGGTGAAGATCTGGTCGCGGTTGCCGCAATCCACGACTTGCGTCTTTACCGATGCACGCGTGCTATCCAGCAGTGCGCAGGTCTCAGCGAGCGCCGAGGGGTCGATATCGCATAACCACAGATCGCAGCCTGCCGCGTTCAGCTGGATAGCCAGCGCACGGCCAATGCCGCCGCCAGCGCCGGAGACAGCAGCTTTTTTACCTGCGAAATAACGATTTATCAGCGACACGGGCGGATTCTTTGGCCATCGGGCGCGCAGTGTAACCGACATCCAAGGGCGTGTAGAGGCGCAAAAATTAGACACAGAAAAGCCTTTGCCGTAGACTGCAGAGCCAGCCCGCGCGGGGTTATTTGCTACCCCATCTTGCGCTCAAGTCTGCAATTTGCGACCACAGGGTGAATGTAGCCCGGCCCCTTCGCGCACCTGCTTGGCGCGTGTGGCCACAACGACTGGGAGGTCTGTTTGTCTCAAGGCGCTATCCTCGTTTTGGAAGATGGCACGGTTTTTCGCGGGCTATCCATCGGCGCCGTTGGTGCTACCGTGGGTGAAGTGGTATTTAATACGGCGATGACGGGCTATCAGGAGATTCTCACAGATCCCTCCTATTGTCGGCAGATCGTCACCCTGACTTACCCGCATATCGGCAACACGGGGATCAATCGAGAGGATCAGGAATCCACTGCTGTGCAAGCGGCAGGACTCGTCGTCCGCGACCTGCCGCTGTTGGCGTCTAATTTTCGTTCCGAGCAAAGCCTCAGCGACTATCTGGTCGCAGAGGGCACCGTCGCGATCGCTGACATCGACACCCGGAAACTGACCCGCATACTCCGCGACAAAGGTGCGCAGAGTGGCTGCATTATGGCGGGGCCGGATGCAGACGAAGCTGCGGCGCTTGCGATGGCAAAGGGATTCGCCGGGCTCAAAGGTCTGGATCTGGCGAAAGAAGTGACGACCGCGTCAGCGTACCAATGGGTGGAGGGTTCGTGGCGTCTCGGTGGCAAGGCGGCGCAAGCTGCGGCTGAGCCCCGCTTCTCAGTCGTCGCGCTCGATTTTGGCGTCAAGCACAACATTTTAAGAATCCTTGTCGATTTGGGCTGTCGCGTGACCGTGATGCCGGCGCAGTCGACTTATGAAGCAGTGATGGCACATCAACCCGATGGTATTTTTCTGTCGAACGGGCCGGGCGACCCCGAACCCTGCGACTACGCGATCACCCTGGCAAGAACTGCCATGGCCAACAAGGTGCCGCTCTTCGGCATTTGCCTGGGCCATCAAATCCTCGCTCTTGCCAGCGGTGCGCGCACACAAAAGATGAAGTTCGGGCACCACGGTGCGAACCACCCCGTACAGTGTCTGGCGGATGGCACTGTCATGGTGACGAGCCAGAACCACGGCTTTACGGTGTCGGAGACGGACTTGCCCGACAACCTGAGTGTGACGCATCGATCTCTCTTCGACGGCACTTTGCAGGGTATTGCCCGCACCGATGTGCCGGCATACAGCTTCCAGGGTCATCCCGAGGCTAGCCCCGGGCCGCACGACGCTGCGGCTTTGTTCGCGCCTTTTATCAACGCCATGCAGCAGGCTCACGCGTGAGCGCGGCTGTTCAGAAGAGGCACTAAGCCATGCCGCGCCGTGCCGACATAGAAAGCATTTTGATCCTCGGGGCAGGCCCTATTGTGATAGGCCAGGCCTGTGAGTTTGATTATTCGGGTGCTCAGGCCTGTAAGGCGCTCCGTGAGGAGGGTTACCGGGTCATCCTGGTGAACTCGAATCCCGCCACCATCATGACGGACCCGGCGATGGCAGATGCCACCTACATCGAGCCCGTCGAGTGGCAAACAGTTTCGCGCATTATTGAGCGCGAGCGGCCCGACGCCATCCTGCCGACGATGGGTGGCCAGACTGCCCTGAACTGTGCGTTACGACTCGCCGCTGAAGGTGTCCTGGAGCGCTTTGGTGTCGAGATGATCGGCGCGACTCAGGAGGCGATCGACAAAGCTGAGGATCGCGAGAAATTTGATATTGCGATGCGCCGCATCGGTCTGGAGACGCCGCGGGCAGGTCTCGCGCACAGTATGGAAGAGGCGTGGGCGGTGCATGAGGAGATTGGCTTTCCCTGCATTATTCGTCCGTCTTTCACCATGGGTGGCTCCGGGGGAGGAATCGCTTACAACCGCGACGAATTTGAAGAGATTTGCCTGCGCGGTTTGGAGTTGTCTCCGACCAGCGAATTGTTGATCGACGAGTCGCTGATTGGCTGGAAAGAATATGAGATGGAGGTTGTCCGTGACAAAAACGACAACTGCATCATCGTTTGCTCGATCGAGAACTTCGATGCGATGGGCGTCCATACCGGCGACTCCATCACCGTAGCCCCGGCCCAGACGCTGACCGATAAGGAATATCAGATCATGCGTGACGCCTCTCTGGCGGTGCTCAGAGAGATCGGCGTGGAGACAGGCGGATCTAACGTCCAGTTCGGGCAGTGCCCCGATACCGGTCGCATGGTCGTGATTGAGATGAATCCGCGGGTATCGCGATCATCTGCGCTGGCCTCGAAAGCCACAGGGTTTCCGATCGCGAAGGTGGCGGCCAAGCTGGCCGTGGGTTACACCCTAGACGAACTCGAGAACGATATCACCGGCGGCGTGACGCCCGCTTCGTTCGAGCCCACGCTCGATTACGTGGTGACGAAAATTCCTCGGTTCGCATTCGAAAAGTTCGCGACGGCGGATCCGCGGCTGACGACCCAGATGAAGTCGGTCGGCGAGGTCATGGCAATTGGCCGTACGTTTCAGGAATCGTTGCAGAAAGCCCTGAGGGGGCTTGAGGTGGGATCCGCCGGATTTGAACCTCATATGCAGGTCGCTGATGAGGATAGCCGCTCCGAGCTGGTGGATCGACTGACCAACCCCGGTGCTGACCGCATCTGGTACGTGGCCGATGCCTTCCGTGCCGGATTTGAGCTCGAAGAGATCTACGGCTACTCCGGTATCGACCCCTGGTTTTTGATACAGATTGCCGACATTGTGGCCTGGGAAGCGCGGCTGGAGGATATCCGCCTCGCCGATGTCGGTTACGACACCATGCGCGGGCTCAAGCGTCGTGGATTTTCGGACCGCCGTATCGCCGATTTGCTGGCGACATCAGAGGCGGAAGTGCGCGCGCATCGCTGGTCACTCAATATCAGGCCCGTCTATAAGCGCGTGGATACCTGCGCGGCCGAGTTTGCCTCTTCAACGGCTTATATGTACTCAACCTACGAGGAGGAGTGCGAGGCAGGCCCCAGTGACAAGAAAAAGATTCTCGTATTAGGCGGCGGCCCGAACCGGATTGGGCAGGGCATCGAATTCGACTACTGCTGCGTGCATGCCGTATTGGCGATGCGTGAAGATGGTTACGAAACCATCATGATCAACTGCAACCCCGAGACGGTATCGACAGACTACGACACCTCGGACCGGCTGTACTTTGAGCCAGTCACATTGGAGGACGTGCTCGAGATCGTTGCGCTGGAAAAGCCTACCGGCGTGATTGTGCAGTTCGGTGGGCAAACGCCGCTCAAGCTGGCCCGTGCATTGGAGGCCGCCGGGGTTCCAATTATCGGCACGACCCCTGATCAGATCGACAGGGCAGAGGATCGCGAGCGATTCCAGCAAATGATCGAGGGTCTGGCTTTGCGACAGCCTGCCAATACAACGGTGCGTAGTGTAGAGCAGGCCGTGGCCGCCGCCGCGACGATCGGCTACCCCCTGGTGGTGAGGCCGTCGTATGTGCTCGGGGGGCGGGCCATGGAAATTGTCTACCGCGAGGAAGATTTGCTGCGCTATATGAACGACGCGGTGCGGGTATCTGATGACTCCCCGGTGCTGCTGGATCGATTCCTGAGTGCAGCGATCGAAGTCGATATCGACGCGGTGAGTGATGGCAAGCAAGTGGTCATTGGCGCGATCATGCAGCATATCGAACAGGCGGGGATCCACTCGGGCGACTCGGCCTGCTCGCTGCCGCCTTATAGTTTGCCTGCCGAGGTGCAGGAAGCGATGCGAGACGTGGTGCGCAAGATGGCACTGGAGTTGGGTGTTTGTGGCCTGATGAACGTGCAGTTAGCGTGGCAAGATGACGAGATCTTTGTTATCGAAGTGAACCCGCGTGCATCGCGAACCGTTCCGTTTGTGTCAAAGGCGGTAGGCGTCTCCCTGGCCAAGGTCGCGGCGCGATGTATGGCCGGACAAAGCCTTGAGAGTCAGGGCATTACCCGCGAGGTGGTGCCGCCGTACTACAGCGTGAAAGAGGCGGTGCTGCCGTTCAATAAGTTCCCGGGTACCGATCCCATTCTGGGCCCGGAAATGAAGTCCACGGGTGAAGTGATGGGAACGGGGGAAACGTTCGCCGCGGCATTTGCGCGCGCACAGCTCGGCGCCGGTGATGAACCGCCTACTTCAGGGCTGTGTCTGATCAGTGTGCGAGACGCCGATAAGGCCGCCGCTGTCGATGTTGCGCGGCGGCTTGTTGCACGCGGTTTTACCCTCGCCGCGACCGGAGGCACAGCCACCGCGCTGGAGAACGCGGGGCTGACGGTGCGTCGGGTCAATAAGGTTGCCGAGGGGCGGCCGCATATTGTCGATTTGATTAAAAACGACGAGGCGGCAATCATCATTAATACGACTGAAGGCCGACGGGCTATCATCGATTCTGCTTCGATCAGGGCCAGTGCAGAGCAGCACCATGTGTTTTACACCACGACCCTCGCGGCAGCCGAGGCGGTATGCATGGCCTTGGAGCAAGAGACTGACATTACTGTTCGTCGACTTCAGGATTTACATGAGAGTATTGGCGCATGAATCGTGTACCGATGACCGTTCAGGGCGAAAAAGCATTGCGCGAGGAGCTGGAGCGGCTGAAAAAAGTCGATCGGCCCCGCATCACGCAGGCGATTGCCGAGGCGCGCGAGCACGGTGATCTGAAAGAGAACGCCGAGTACCACGCTGCGCGCGAGCAACAGAGCTTTGCCGAGGGTCGCATCAAGGAGCTCGAACACAAGCTGTCCCATGCACAGGTCATCGACATCACGACGATCCCCGCTTCGGGCAAAGTGATCTTCGGCGCCACCGTCACGCTGATTGATGTCAGTGACGACAGAACCGTCACTTACCGCATCGTCGGCGAAGACGAGTCGGACGCCAAGGCCAACCTGATCTCGGTCAACTCCCCCATTGCGCGCGCGCTGGTGGGGAAAATGGAAGGCGATGAGGTGACGGTAAATGCGCCCGGCGGCGACATCGTTTATGAAATCGACTCCGTGGCCCACCTGTAACCCCGCCCAGACTTACTGAAAATCATTCTCATTGGTCGTATGATCCGCGTTTTGCCGCGGGAGCCCGCTCTTGTCCACTGATCCTGACATGCTATCGCTGTGGGATTTGCCATTGCATGCCAGCGGCGTGCTGGTCGGTTTTGCGCCCGAGCTCGCGGATCGTTACCGCGGGCGCCTTCAGGAATACGGCTTTCATTTGGGTGAGCGCATTTCCTGCCAGCACCAGCCCGGTTTTGGTGCGCCCCGCGTGTATCGAGTCAGTAACGCGACCTATTCGCTAGACCGTGAGCTTGCAGCGCTGGTGCTGGTGAAGACAGCCGAGGTGCCGAGCGGTGCCTAGTGTTCTTCTGGTGGGCACCCCCAACTCGGGTAAGACCGCGTTATTCAATCGCTTGACCGGCCTAAACCAGCGGGTCGCCAATTATCCCGGCATCACAGTCGATCTCTCGGTCGGGCGCCTGACCGGGCTGCCGACTCATGATTTGGTCGATTTCCCAGGCACCTATTCACTCAGGCCAATTTCGGAAGAGGAGCGCGTCGCGGTATCGCACTTCGCGGGCTCGCTGGCCGACCCCGAGGTCGAACACGTGTTCTGCGTGGTCGATGCCACGCGGTTGGAAAAGAGTCTGTTCTTTTGTTTGCAGGTCATTAAGGCTTGT
>CAYQUE010000035.1:10086-17475 GCA_964420615.1 uncultured Alteromonadaceae bacterium
GCGCCAGCGATGGATGCCGTTGAGGCAGGGGTGGCCGGACTCGGGGGTTGGGTGTTGCCGTTTCTGGGCGAGGGCATCCTCCGCGATTTCGTTGCCGATGCGGTGTTCAGCGGTATCGGCGCCTTCCTGGTGTTCGTGCCGCAGATTTTTGTGCTGACGTTTGTCATCGGTTTGTTGGAGGACTCGGGTTATCTCGCTCGCGCCGCGCTGATTTGTCACAAGCCGCTGCGTTTTTTTGGCCTGAGCGGGAAAAGCTTTATCCCAATGTTGTCGGGCGTCGCCTGCGCTATACCCGCCATTTACGCGGCGCGTTCCATCGAGTCGCCGCGCGCGCGGTTACTCACTTATCTCGCCATTCCGCTGATGCCTTGCTCGGCGCGGCTGCCCGTCTACACCCTGTTGATCGCGATTTTTATTCCGCGCGAGACGCTACTGGGCGGATTAATCGGCTGGCAGGGGCTGACGCTGTTCGCTATTTACAGCTTTGGGATGATGTCGGGGTTATTGATCGCGGGCCTCGTGAATCGCTTTACCGCGATCGAGGAGCAAACGCCCTTCATGATGGAGCTGCCCGCCTATCGGTTGCCCGCGCTGATCCCCATCGCGCGAAAGTCCGTGCAGCGCGCCAAACATTTTGTCACTAAGGCGGGCGTCGTGATCCTGAGTGTCACGATGGTGGTGTGGGTGCTGGGTTACTTCCCGAATCAGGGGGCGGATCTGGGCGCATCCTGGCTGGGCACGATGGGTCAGTGGATCGAGCCGCTATTCACTCCGCTCGGTCTGGATTGGCGCTACGGCGTGGCGATTGTCAGTTCGTTTCTCGCGCGGGAAGTCTTTGTCGGCACGCTGGGTACCATCATGGGTATCGAGGGTGCCGAGGACAATATCCTGCCGCTGGTGGAGCAAATTCAGGCGAGCGCGCTACCGATCGGTTCCGGTCTTGCGCTGCTGGTTTTCTTTGCGATCGCCTTGCAGTGTGTCTCTACCGTCGCCATCCTCGCGCGTGAGTCACGTTCCTGGAGCCTTGCGGGTCGGATGGTATTGACCTATCTCGCACTCGCCTGGGTTTCGGCGTGGGTGACCTTTCAGTTGGCAGGGGGCGCCTGAGACGTTAGTCAGTGCGCTCGTGCTGGAAGAGGCGTAGCTCAGTGAGAACCAGGCGCGCAGCCAATTTCAGCGTCAGGTCATGCTGTTCACTGCGCAGCTGGTCGATGCCTGCCGCGATGTCCTGTTGGAGATGTTGCGCTTCTTCTTCGCTCATCCGAGCGGGCAAGCGGACTTCAAACTGGCAGTCCGATTCTCTGAGCAGCTCGCCGTAGACATCGGCGAGTGTATTGATGGCATAAGCCACCAGCGTGTCGTCAGCACCTTTTTGCCGAAGCATCGCCGCCAGTTCATCACTCAGGAACTGGAACGCTTGTTTCTCGCGCGTTGGAAACTCAAGTAACTCCGCCATGACCTGCGTTAGCCGGGGCGCTGCAAATTGGATTTTCGCGGGTCGGCTTTGGGATTGTGCCGAATCAGGGTGGCGATATTGCCGATGCGTTGGACCAGCGTGGCGCCGCTGAGCTCGCAGAGTTCGCTAATGGTTTGCTCACGAAGATCCCGATCACCGACCGCGACTTTGACCTTGATGAGTTCGTGATCCCTCAGTGCGCGATCCAGCTCCTCCACCACCGAAGGCGATAAACCTTTGCCCGCGACCGTGACGATGGGACGCAGGGCATGCGCCATCGCGCGCAGTTGCCTGAGCTCTTTACTGGTGGGTGTGGTCATAGTCTGGCTCATACGTGGAAAAGGCGGTGGCGCGTTACACTGTCGCCGCGCCGTAGTGTAACGCCTTGTGGTTACCGGTGTAGAGACGCAGGGAGTGATTGTGGGTAAGAAGAAGTCATCAAGCCGCGCCTGGCTCAAAGAGCATCACGACGATATTTACGTGCAGCGGGCGCAGCGCGAGGGGTATCGCTCCCGCGCCGTATATAAGCTCATTGAGCTGAATGACAAGGACAAATTCATGCGTCGCGGCATGTCGGTGCTGGATCTGGGCTCGGCCCCGGGTGGCTGGTCCCAGGTGGCTGCGGGCATTGTCGGCGACCACGGGAGAGTCATTGCCAGCGATATCCTGCCAATGGATGCCCTGCCTGACGTGACTTTTATCAAGGGCGATTTCACTGAGCAGGAGACTTACGACGCGGTGCTGGCCGCGTTGGATGGCCGTCCTCTGGATGTGGTGTTGTCTGACATGGCGCCCAATATGAGTGGCCTGACTGCGGTGGATCAACCCAAGGCTATGTACCTGGTTGAGCTAGCAACTGAGCTGGCGTGTCGGGCGTTGGCGCGCGAGGGTGCCTTTGTTACCAAGGTGTTTCAAGGGGAAGGATTTGACGCGTGGTTTGCTGAGATCCGTGCCCGCTTTGAGCGCGTAATCACTCGCAAGCCAGAGGCGTCGAGGCCAAGATCAAGGGAAGTCTATGTCGTCGCGACAGGCTTTAAGGGGTCATGAGGCACTTTTCCCGCTCGATACGCGCAATTCGCGGCCATTTAAGTGCATTTTCGCTCATTTTGAGGCCAGTCGACTTGAAATACCGCCACACCCCCTCATATGAAGTGGTAGGCGAGGGGCGCTCATGGGTTCAGTGGCTTCGTCTAAGCGCTATACTGTGCGGCCGCGTTCGTCGCGCCCGCTCCTAACCGAGAGGACTTGTTGTGAACAATATGGCCAAGAATCTGTTGCTGTGGCTTCTGATAGCCGCGGTGTTGCTCTCGGTATTTAATAACTTCAACCTCCGGACCGCCACGGAGCAGGTGGGCTATTCCGAGTTCATCCGCGAGGTTCAAACCGATCGTCTGTCGAAGGTGTTGGTCGACGGACTCACGATTACTGCCCAGCGTAAGGACGGCAGTAGCTTTGAAACCATCAGACCGATGGTTGAAGACCCCAAGTTGATGGATGACTTGCTGTCGCACAACGTCACCGTTGAGGGCAAGCAGCCCGAGCAACAATCGGTATGGACGCAGCTACTGATAGCGAGCTTCCCGATTCTGTTGATCATTGCGGTCTTCATGTTCTTCATGCGCCAAATGCAAGGCGGCGCCGGTGGACGTGGGGGGCCCATGAGCTTTGGTAAAAGCAAAGCCAAGCTGCTCGGTGAAGATCAAATCACCACCACGTTCGCGGACGTGGCGGGCGTGGAGGAAGCCAAAGAGGACGTGCAGGAGCTGGTCGAGTTCCTGCGAGACCCGAGCCGCTTCCAAAAGCTGGGCGGTCGCATTCCGCGCGGCGTACTGATGGTCGGTCAGCCGGGTACCGGTAAGACCCTCTTGGCCAAGGCGATTGCCGGTGAAGCCAAGGTGCCTTTCTTCTCGATTTCGGGTTCTGACTTTGTCGAGATGTTCGTCGGTGTGGGTGCTTCTCGCGTCCGCGACATGTTCGAACAGGCCAAGAAGCAATCACCCTGCATTATTTTTATCGATGAGATTGATGCCGTCGGGCGTCACCGGGGTGCTGGCCTGGGTGGTGGTCACGATGAGCGCGAGCAGACGCTGAACCAGTTGTTGGTGGAGATGGACGGCTTCGAACTGAACGATGGTGTCATCGTCATTGCGGCTACTAACCGACCCGATGTACTAGACCCGGCACTGCTGCGACCCGGTCGCTTTGATCGCCAGGTCGTAGTGGGGCTCCCGGATATTCGGGGTCGTGAGCAGATTCTTAAAGTACACATGCGCAAGGTGCCGCTGGCCGAGGATGTGGATTCTTCCAAGATCGCCAGAGGTACGCCCGGGTTTTCGGGCGCGGACCTTGCCAACCTCGTTAACGAGGCGGCGCTGTTCGCGGCGCGCGGCGGCTTACGCTTGGTCGGCATGAATCAGTTTGAGCTGGCCAAAGACAAGATCATGATGGGCGCCGAGCGCCGTTCGATGGTGATGTCAGAGTCTGAGAAGCGTAACACCGCTTATCACGAGGCGGGACATGCCATCGTGGGCCGTCTGATGCCCGAGCACGATCCCGTATACAAAGTGTCGATCATTCCCCGCGGGCGCGCGCTTGGCGTGACCATGTTCCTGCCGGAAGAGGATCGTTACAGCCATAGCCGTCGTCACATCATCTCGCAGATCGCCAGCCTCTTTGGTGGTCGTGTGGCCGAGGAGATGACCCTTGGCAAAGATGGCATCACGACCGGTGCCTCCAACGACATCCAGCGCGCGACCGAAGTGGCGCGCAACATGGTGACCAAATGGGGGCTGTCAGAAGCCATGGGTCCGCTGATGTATGACGAGGGCGGTGAGGAAGTGTTCTTGGGTCGCTCAGCAGCGCAGCCCGCTAAGGCCATGTCTGATGAGACCGCATTGGCGATTGATCGCGAGGTGCGGTCCATTATCGATGAGTGCTATGCCAAGGCGCGACAGCTGCTTGACGATAACCGCGATAAGCTTGACATGATGGCCGATGCGCTCATGCAGTACGAAACCATTGATGCTGAGCAAATTGACGACATTATGGCGGGCAACGCGCCGCGGCCACCAAGTGGTTGGTCCGGTGACGATCGTGGCTCACCGCCCGATGAGGGCGACACCGAGTCCGCGGCCAGCCCGATCGGCGGCGCAGCGACCGAGCACTGACGCGCTCACTGATACCCCTTAATCGCCGAGACGACAGGTGACAATGCTGCGTTGTGGCAAGCGCGCGCTGGACCTGTCGCGCCCCAATGTGATGGGGATTCTCAACGTCACGCCGGACTCTTTCTCTGACGGCGGTCAGCTTTACCGCGACCAACGCCTGAATATCGATGCGCTATTGGCTCGCGCTGAGCAGATGCTCGCCGAGGGTGCCACCTTGCTGGATATTGGTGGCGAGTCCACGCGGCCTGGTGCGGCACCGGTCACAGAGAACGAAGAACTCGACCGCGTGCTCCCTGCGGTGGAGGCGGTGGCGGGGCGATTGGATGTGGTCGTGTCGGTCGATTCCAGTAACCCCACCGTGATGCAAGAAGCCGCGCACCTCGGTGCGGGGTTACTCAACGACGTGCGGGGATTTCGCCGCGAGGGTGCTTTGCAGGCGGCGGCGGCTTCAGGGTTACCGTTGTGCGTGATGCACATGCAGGGCGAACCCGACACCATGCAGTCCGCCCCTCGCTACGATGACATCATCGAAGACATCAACGATTTTTTCGGCGAACGCCTGGCCGCTTGCGAGGCCGCTGGCGTTGCGGCGGAGCGGATAATTTGGGATCCCGGTTTTGGTTTTGGCAAAACCGCGGCGCAAAACTTTGAACTGCTCGCGCGCCTACCCGAGATCGCAACGCAGGGGCGACCCCTGTTGGTAGGGCTGTCCAGAAAATCCATGATTGCGAGCGTGATTGACCGACCACCTCTAGACCGTGTGCACGCCAGTGTTGCACTGGCGATGTTGGCTGTGCAGCGCGGCGCGCAGATAGTGCGTGTGCACGATGTTTGCGCTACGGTGGACGCTCTCGCGATGTGGTCGGCACTCCCGCACGGTATGGATTCATGAGCAAACAGTTTTTCGGCACAGATGGCATTCGCGGTGCAGTGGGACAGTACCCGGTGACGGCGGATTTCATGCTCAAATTGGGGTGGGCAGCGGGCAAGGTGTTTGCTGCCGAGGGTGCTACCACCCATGTATTGATCGGCAAGGACACGCGCGTATCGGGCTATATGTTCGAGTCCGCACTGGAGGCTGGACTTGTCGCAGCCGGAGCAAATGTCACCCTTTTAGGCCCGATGCCGACGCCTGCCGTCGCCATGCTGACCCGCAGCCAGAAAGCGTCTGCGGGTATTGTGATCAGTGCTTCACACAACCCGTATACCGACAACGGCATCAAATTCTTTAATGCTCAGGGTGGCAAGCTTTCAGACGAGCTGGAGCTGGAGATTGAGCGTGTGCTGGCGCTGCCCATGGACACCGTTGCGTCGGCCAGTATCGGCAAAGCCACACGCATGACAGATGCGCCCGGCCGTTACATTGAATTCTGCAAGAACACGTTCCCGCAGGATCTGAATCTGCGCGGTCTCAAGCTGGTACTGGACTGCGCCCACGGCGCGACGTATCAGGTGGCGCCGCGGGTGTTTACTGAGTTGGGCGCCACGGTCATTGTGATGGGCGCAACCCCCGACGGTTACAACATTAACGAGGCGGTGGGGTCCACCGCACCTGCGGCATTGCAGGCTCGGGTGCTCAGTGAGCAGGCCGACGCGGGGATTGCCTTCGACGGCGACGGTGACCGTGTGCAATGCGTCGCGGCAGATGGCTCGGTAGTGGATGGCGACGAGCTCTTGTTTGTCATTGCGAACGATCGGGTGAAGCAGGGTCGCGCGCCCGAAGGGATCGTGGGCACCTTGATGTCTAATTTCGGTATGGAGCAGGCGCTGGCGGAACGCAATGTCGCCTTGGTTCGTGCGCAGGTGGGCGATCGTTACGTCCTAGAGGCGATGGCTGAGCGGGGGTGGCAGCTGGGTGGTGAGGCTTCGGGTCATATTATTTGTGGTGACGTCACCACCACGGGCGATGGGATCATCGCCGCGCTGCAGGTCATGGCGGCCATCGCGCGCTCCGGCGAGAGCCTACTGTCGCTGAAAAGCGGCCTGCACAAATTACCCCAAACGCTCATTAACGTCGCGGTCCCCGCTGGATTTCGATTGGATACCTGCGAGGCTGCGCTGGCGGAGAGTCGACGCGTGGAGTCCGTGCTGGCGGGCCGAGGGCGTCTGGTGTTGCGGCCATCGGGCACAGAGCACCTCATCAGAGTCATGATCGAGGGGGCGGATGCCAGCGAAAATCAGGCGCTGGCGGAGGGCATAGCGGCCGCTATTAACGCTGACGCCTGATTCGGTAGGAGTTTGGTTGCGGCTGGCTGGTGCGGCCGGTATGATGCCGCGCCCTGTGGGTAGCATTGTCTCCCCTAGAACAAAAGAGAAGGTGGATGGAACAAATCACGTTGATGGTGCATCTGTTGGTCGCGCTGGCCTTGATTGCACTCATTTTATTGCAACGCGGTAAGGGCGCTGACATCGGCGCCTCCTTTGGCGCGGGCGCGTCGCAAACCCTGTTCGGCAGTGCCGGCAGTGGTAATGCGTTGACGCGCATGACCGCGTGGCTGTCTGCGATCTTCTTTGCCAGTAGTTTTGGTCTGGCTGTGATCGCGGATAACCGCGGTGCGAGCGAGGAAGACCTTGGGTTTGACATTCCGGTCAGCGAGACGGCTGAGATGGTCGAGCCGGTGGTGCCGGAGAGCGATGTGCCGGTGCTGGATTTTGATGCCGAGAGCGATATGCCCTTGGACGATGCGCCGGTTCTTGACGGCGAGTAACACAGCGGAAGTGGTGGAATTGGTAGACACGCTATCTTGAGGGGGTAGTGGCCTATGG
>CAYQUE010000036.1:0-9258 GCA_964420615.1 uncultured Alteromonadaceae bacterium
TCTACGTCGCGCGCCTGATCCTCAAAGGGAATGTTGAAGGCGTAATCGTCAAGCAGTCGGCCGAAGGCACCCGCAGGATCGCCCGCCACCGGGTAGTGATTCACCACCCGCCCCATATCCACGGGTGGCACATCCCCCTGAGGAGAAAATACAAACGCGTATTCGTTGCGAATAGCGCGGTGTCCAAAGTGGGAGTTGAAAATCGAGTTATAAAAAGTCTCTGCGATCTCGAAATTCGTCATGCCCTGCACCAGGCTCGCATAAATGCTGCGCGTGCCGGACCAGAAATTGAGATCGTCGATGTGCTTACCGGCGATGTGGCGCGCCACACTCAGGGTTTCCATGACGGTCTCTTTGTAGATATCAATACGGCGACTCGAGATCTCCTGCATGCTCGACCACTCGGCCTGCTCAAATCGGGTGCGCGCGGCCAAGGTGATGTTTTCGAACTCGGCAAAATAGGCGTAGAAGCCGTTCAGGATGACCCGGGCAAAACGCTGCTGTCTGTCCACAGGGAACTCCCCGGCAAATGTCAGGGGAGTTTAGGGGGCGGCATGTTGCGGCGCAATTTCCGCATACCGCCAATCCAGCGGTCGTAATTTTGGGCCTTGTTAAGGTGGTACTGACGCACTTGTTCGTGCGGCAGTATCAGGAACGACTCCTCAGCTAATCCTTGCACGACGGCCTCGGCTACCTCAGCTGGACTCAGGATGCCATCGAGGCCCGCACTGCCGCCGTCGCTACCCCCGAGCATCGCGGTATCCACGGCTTGCGGACACAGGCAACTCACCCTGATGCCGTCATCGCCATGAGAGATTGCGAGAGACTCGGCAAATCCAATCGCCGCGTGTTTGGTCGTTGCGTAGGCCGCCGTGTAAGGCTGACTCAGCAAACCGGCCGCAGAAACCGTGTGTAAAAAATAGCCCTCGCCGCGGCGGATCATGCCCGGCAAACACGCGCGGGCAGCATAAACGTGTGCCATCACGTGGACTTCCCAGTTGCGCTGCCAGACATCATTCTCGCTCGAGGTCGCCCAGTAGTCCCCACCATCGAGGTTGAGAATACCGGCGTTTGAGCAGAATAAATCAATCTGGCCAAATTCGGCCTCGGTCTCGGCGACCAGCGCCGCGATTGCCGATTCTTCGCAGACATTAACGCCGCGGCCTTTGCCGCCGAGCTCCGCGGCTAATGCGGCTGCGGCGTCACCGTTGAGGTCAGCAATGACCAGGCCCCGCACCCCCTCCTCGCGAAAGCGTCTGCAGAGCCCGGCGCCAATACCGCTGGCCCCACCGGTTACGACAACGACCTTATCGCGGAGCTCCATGGTCAGGCCGCGTAGGCGGTTTCGATATAACGACTGCGATGATAGGTCGCGTCGCCAAAGGTGGTGTTGATCATCATCAAACGCTTGGCGTAATGACCGATATCAAGCTCGTCGGTCATACCCATACCGCCGTGCAGCTGGATCGCCTCGCCAAACACATGTTTGCCGTTACGATCGATCAAAACCTTCAGTGCGTGAACGGTTTCCGCCGCCATGGCGGGGTCCTGCTTGTACTCACACAGGGCTTTAAATAGCAGCGACTTGCTCTGCTCGTAGGCCATCATGGTATCGACCATACGATGCTGCAGCGCTTGGTAAGAGCTGATCGAGACGCCAAACTGCTCGCGCGTCTTGGTGTATTCGAGGGTTTTGGCATTTAGAACACCCATAATGCCGACCGCCTCCGCCGCCAGTGCAATGATGGCCTCATCGGCCAGCGCGTCCACTACGGGTAGCGCAATACCTTCTTCTCCGAGCAGGGCATCGGCAGGCAACGCCACTTCTTTGAAGGTGATATTCGCCACGCGTTGCCCATCCATCATCGGGTAGCTCATCTTCTCGACACCGGCGGCGGCCGCGTCGACCAGAAATAACGACAACCCCTCACGATCCGATTGCGCACCCGAGGTACGCGTCAATACCACCAGGTGATCCGCTTGCTCACCGTTAAACACCACGACTTTCTCGCCGTTTAGCACGTAACCGTCACCCGAACGCGTCGCGGTGGTCTGGCAATCATGCAGTGCAAATCGGCTCTGGCGCTCGACGTAAGCAAACGCGCCCAGTACGTCGCCACCAATAATGCGCGGCAACCATTGTGCCTGTTGGGCTTCACTGCCCGCGCGCTTGATCAAGCCGCCAAACAGCACCACTGTGGGGAAATAAGGCTCAACGACCAGCCCTTTACCCAGCTCTTCCATCACCACCGATAAGTCGACGATGTTGCCGCCAAAACCACCGTGCTCCTCGGCAAAGGGAATCGATAACCAGCCGAGCTCTGCAAACAGCTGCCAGTTGTCCCGGCTCATGCCCTGCTCCGAAGCGACAATGGCTTTGCGGGCATCCCAGTCGTAATCGTCCTGAACGAAGCGCGCGATCGAGTCGCGGACCATTTGTTGCTCTTCAGTAAAGTCAAAATTCATGGTCGGCGATCCTCACTCAAGGCCCAGCACGTACTTGGCAATAATATTTTTCTGCACTTCGTTGGAACCGCCATAAATCGTGGCAGCGCGGCCATACATATAGGACTTGCGCGCATCCGTCGCGAACGCATGCCCCAGCGCGTCGGGATCCAGGTCGATCGGCAGCACGCCCTGATAATAAGCGGCGATTTCCATCAGCAACTCTTGAGAAGCCTGCTGCAACTCGGTGCCCTTGATCTTCAGGAGAGAGGACTCCGGCCCCGGGAAGCCGCCCGCCGCCTGCGTGGCGAGTGTGCGCAACTCGGTAAACTCCAGTGCCATCAATTCCACTTCGATATCAGCAAGTCGCTGTTGGAAACCAGGGTCATCAAGCAACCGCTGACCGCCGTTCTCTTCTTTGGCGGCAACTTCCTTGATGACACGCACGGCGCGCTTCACGTCGGCAACGCCGGCGATGCCAGTGCGTTCGTGCGCGAGTAGCGCCTTGGCAACGGTCCAGCCCTTGCCCACTTCGCCGACGACATTCTTGGCCGGCACGCGGACGTTGTTGAACTCCACTTCATTGAGGCTATGGTGATTGTCGATCGAGATGATGGGATTCACTTTGATCCCCTCAGATTTCATGTCGATCAATATAAAGGTGATGCCCTCCTGCTTCTTGCCGGAGTTATCGGTGCGCACCAAACAGAAAATCCAATCCGCATACTGCGCGTAGGTGGTCCAAATCTTGGCGCCGTTAATAATGAAATCATCGCCATCGCGCTCAGCTTTGGTCTTCAGGCTCGCAAGGTCGGAGCCCGAACCGGGTTCAGAGTAGCCCTGACACCACCAGTCCTCGCTCTTCAAAATGCGCGGTAAGAAATAGGATTTCTGCTCGTCCGTGCCGTAAGCTATGATCACATTGGCCACCATCACCAAACCAAAAGGCACGACGTTGGGGATGCCGGCAAGGGAACGCTCGGTCTCGTAGATGTACTTCTGGGTCGCGGTCCAACCGGTGCCGCCGTATTCGGCAGGCCAGTTGGGGGCTACCCAGCCCTGATCGTAGAGCTTTCTCTGCCACTCCTCGATCGCATTCTTGTAGTCGGGGGAGCGCAATCGCTTTTGCAGTTCGGGGGTATAGGCCTCGGCAAAAAAGCTGCGCACCTCATCACGAAACGCCAAATCTTCGGCGGAATATGCGGTATCCATGGTTCACCTCACACGAAAAGTCCCTCGGGCAGCGAAGCCGGAAGGTGTTTTTGAATTTTGAGTATGTTTTCTGACTAACGAGAATGTAGGGGACTTGAACAGCCATTGCAACCCCGTGGGCAGCCCCCTTACAAGCGCTCATATCAGGCCCGGGCCGGGGTCACTCATCGCACCGAATCGCACCCCGATTTCTGGCCCTTCTGGCAAGGTAATGCGCCCAAGCCGACCTAATACAGCAGAGAAAAAAGCTTGCGTTGGTACTCCGCGGCCAGCGGGTCTCCCTTACCGATCGTGGCGATCATATCGAGATAGACGCGCTTGGCCTCCCCGTTCCCCCAATCGCGATCGATTCGCAGTACCACCAGCAGGTGTTCCAGCGCGTCTCGGTACTGTCCGTTACTGCTGAGTTGCACCGCCAGTTTCACCCGCACCGCGTGATTTGCCTCATCAGCCGCAAGCTCGGACTCCAGCGCCTCCACCTCTGGCGACCGGGCTGCCTGGCGCCCCAGCTCGATCTGCGCCATCAATTGTTCGTAGCGCGCGTCCTGATCCACCAAGCGAATCTCTTTGAGTAACGTCTCGGCTTCATCCAAACGGTTTGCACTGATCAATGCGCCGGCATACGCCATGGTCATTTCCGGCTTTTGTCCGGACTCCTCCCACGCGCTGCGATACAGCGCGAGCGCCGCGGGGATATCGCCATCTGCGAGCAGCTGCTCCGCCTCGGCTAAGGCATCGGCTTGCGGTGATGGCAGATGCTTGTCGAGCATCTCTCGAACCGCAGACTCCGGTTGTGCCCCGGAAAAACCGTCGATAGGTTGGCCATCCTTGATGACCATGACGGTGGGTAGCGAGCGCACGCCTAACTGCTGCGCCAACATCTGCTGCTCATCAGCGTTGACCTTGGCAAGCAGAAAAGCGCCTTTGTATTCATCGGCCAGCTTTTCCAGGATCGGCATCAATTGCTTACAAGGACCGCACCAGTCGGCCCAAAAGTCGACGACCACCGGCCGCTTCAGCGATTCCTCAATCAGAAGCTGCTGGGCATTGCTTTCGTCGATGTCGACGATATGAGCGGCTGCGTTCATGAATCAGACTCCTGATCAGCGAGAACATCCTGCATGCTGTAGTCACCGGCAGGCTGATGGACGAGCCAGCAGGCCGCGCGCACGGCCCCCTGAGCAAAGGCCATACGAGAGCTGGCTTTATGCGTTATCTCGAGCCGTTCGCCTTCGCTCGCGAAGATCACGGTGTGATCCCCGACAATGTCGCCGGCACGAATCGATTGAAAGGCAATGGTTTCGCGGGCGCGCGCGCCGGTGCGGCCCTCGCGACCATAGACCGCGACTCGCTTGAGATTGCGACCCAATGCGTCAGCCACCACTTCACCCAACGTCAAGGCCGTGCCCGAGGGCGCGTCGATTTTGTGACGATGATGCGCCTCAACAATTTCAATATCGACCTCGTTCCCCAGCGCGCGTGCAGCAATTTCTGCCAGACGAAAGGTCAGATTGACGCCGGGCGCGAAATTCGTCGACTGGCATCGCGCGATACTCGCCGTTGATGCAGCTAGCGCCCCTGCCTGCTCGTCGGTGAACCCCGTGGTACCGATCACCATGGGCACGCCGTGCTCTGCGCACAGCAACGCGTTAGCCAGCGTGGCCTCGGGTACGGTGAAATCAATCAACACGTCGATATTTCCAATCACTGAGACCAGATCCGACGTCACGCTCACCCCGGTGGTATCGCCACCCAACAGCTCGCCAACGTCCGCACCCAGCAGGGAGGATTCAGGGCGCTCAATTGCGGCAACGAGTTGGCACTTCGGCTCCGCCGCTGCGATCGCTTCGGCGAGCATCCGGCCCATGCGTCCGGCGGCGCCCGTAATGCCGATGCGCACGGTCATCCGGTCATACCATCGAAGAAGTTCTTCACCCCTTCGAACCAGCTGGTCTGGCGGGGAGACTGTTGCTCACCGCCTTCCTTCAACCCTCCGCGAAACTCTTCCAACAAAGCGCGCTGCTCCTTGGTGAGATTAACGGGGGTTTCCACCACTGCCCGGCATAGCAAATCCCCCACCGGGCCACCCCGAACAGGCTTCACGCCTTTACCCCGCAGTCGAAACAGCTTGCCGGTCTGCGTTTCCGCAGGAATCTTGAGCTTTACCCGGCCATCCAAAGTAGGGACCTCCAGCTCTCCGCCGAGCGCCGCGTCGGCAAAGCTGATCGGTACTTCGCAATACAGGTTGCGCCCGTCGCGTTCAAAGAGCGGATGCTGACGCACCGCAATCTGCACAAATAAGTCGCCCGGCGGGCCTCCCGCAGGCCCAGCTTCTCCTTCGCCGCTGAGGCGAATACGGTCTCCGGTATCCACACCCGGTGGCACTTTGACCGACAGCGTTTTGGTTTTTTCAACCAAACCCTGGCCACGGCATTCTATACAGGGGTCCGAAATCGTCTGGCCACGGCCCCGGCACTTGGGGCAGGTCTGCTGTACCTGGAAAAACCCCTGCTGGGTTCTGACCTGACCACTGCCGCCACAGCTGCCGCACGTGACAGGGCTACTGCCGGGCTTGGCGCCACTGCCGTCACAGGGCTCGCAGTGTTGTAACGATGGCACGCGAATTTCTGCAGTTGAACCGCGGACTGCCTCCTCTAGCGACACCTCCAGCGTGTAGCGCAAGTCAGCACCGCGCTGGGGTCCCTGCCGCCGTCCACCGCCGCCACCAAAAATATCGCCGAAAACATCGCCGAAAATGTCAGAGAAACTGCCCCCCTGAAAACCGCCGCCGCCCATCGAGGGGTCAACCCCGGCATGACCAAACTGATCATAGGCACCGCGCTTTTGCGCATCAGAGAGGACTTCGTAGGCCTCGGTGGCCTCCTTGAACTTGGAGTCAGCGTCGGCATCGTCCGGATTACGATCCGGGTGATACTTCATCGCGATCCGACGATACGCCTTTTTGATATCAGGCTCGTCGGCCGATCGATCGACCCCAAGTACCTCGTAATAATCGCGTTTCGACATAGTTTTGGTGCGCGTCCTCAAGAACGCTGCACATCCTCCCTAAAAAACGGACGCGGGCACAATGGCATTCACCATGGCCCGCGCCTCAATCACTCCCCTCCGCAGAAGGGTTTGTGGGAACTTCCCTGTGCCCCTCAGATCGTTACGGTCATGCGCGCTTGTCTTCCTTAACCTCTTCAAACTCGGCGTCGACCACATCACCCTGATCAGCCTCGCTCTCGGCACTGTCCTCACCGGCAGCTGCGCTTTCCGCCTGCTGCGCGGCATACATCTTCTGCGCCACACCGCCAGTCGCCTCGGTCAGGCGAGTCGTCGCTGCTTCCATCGCAGCGGCATCATCTCCCTTAATGGCATCCTCGGCCTCGGTAATCGCCGCTTCGATCGCCGCTCGCTCTTCCTCCGTGGCGTGCTCTCCCGCCTCTTCGAGCGTCTTTTTCGCGGCGTGTACCATTCCGTCTGCCGTATTACGCGCCGCGACGACTTCCTCGAACTTCTTGTCCGCCTCCGCGTTGGCCTCGGCATCCTGCACCATTTTTTCGATTTCGTCCTCAGACAAGCCGCCAGACGCCGTAATACGAATCGACTGTTCCTTGCCGGTGGCCTTGTCCTTTGCCGATACATTCAGGATACCGTTGGCGTCGAGATCAAAGGTCACCTCGATCTGCGGCATTCCGCGTGGCGCCGGCGGGATATCCGCCAAATCAAAACGACCCAGTGATTTATTTTGCGTCGCTTGCTTTCGCTCTCCCTGCACCACGTGAATGGTCACTGCGGTCTGGTTGTCTTCAGCCGTCGAGAACACCTGCGATTTTTTAGTCGGGATCGTGGTGTTCTTCTCGATCAGCGGCGTGGCGACACCACCCATTGTCTCGATGCCCAGCGTGAGTGGTGTCACGTCGAGCAACAGCACATCCTTGACGTCTCCTGCCAATACGGCGCCCTGGATAGACGCCCCCATCGCGACGGCTTCATCGGGGTTCACATCCTTGCGCGCTTCCTTGCCGAAGAACTCAGCGACCGCCTGCTGCACCATCGGCATGCGAGTTTGTCCACCGACCAGAATCACGTCCTGCACTTCGCTCGGCGACAAGCCGGCATCCTGCAGCGCTGTCTTCACGGGTTCGAGAGATCGCTTGACCAAATCTTCGACCAGCGATTCCAGCTTGGAACGGCTCAGTTTTACCACCAAGTGCTTGGGGCCGGTCGCATCGGCCGTGATGTACGGCAGATTCACTTCGGTCTGCTGTGAACTCGACAGCTCGATCTTGGCCTTCTCCGCCGCTTCCTTCAGACGCTGCAAGGCGAGGGGATCGTTGTGCAGATCGATACTGTTTTCCTTTTTGAACTCACCCGCGAGGTACTCGATCAGTCGCAGGTCAAAATCTTCACCACCCAGGAACGTGTCGCCGTTGGTGGCCAACACCTCGAACTGGTGCTCGCCGTCGACTTCTGCGATCTCGATGATCGAGATATCAAACGTGCCACCACCGAGGTCATAGACCGCCACGGTGCGATCGCCCTGTGCTTTATCCATGCCGTAGGCCAGCGCTGCGGCGGTCGGCTCATTGATAATTCGCTTGACCTCGAGGCCCGCAATGCGGCCCGCGTCCTTAGTTGCCTGACGCTGGGAGTCGTTGAAGTATGCCGGTACGGTAATGACCGCCTCAGTAACGGGCTCGCCGAGATACTCCTCCGCGGTTTTTTTCATCTTGCGCAGGACTTCCGCTGACACCTGGGGCGGCGCCATTTTGTCGTCGTTGACCTGCACCCACGCATCGCCGCTATCTGCCTTGACGATTTTGTAGGGCACCATCTTGATGTCTTTCTGCACGACGTCGTCGTCAAACCGACGACCGATGAGCCGCTTGACCGCGAACAGGGTGTTTTGCGGATTCGTCACCGCCTGGCGCTTGGCGGACTGACCCACCAAAATTTCATTGTCGTCCGTATAGGCGACAATGGAAGGCGTCGTTCTGCCGCCTTCGGCGTTTTCAATTACCCGTGGCTTACCGCCCTCCAGCACCGATACACAGCTGTTCGTGGTGCCCAGGTCAATACCAATAATCTTGCCCATGTCTCTATCTCCTGTGGCCCGTCCTTTCGACGCCGGCCTCTATCCTTGTTTGTCAATGTGGGGGCGGTCGTCCCGATTTCAAGCGTCAGTTTCGTGCTCAATTACCCCGTTGTTTGTCTCTTTATTGGCTCACCGCGCGATTCATCATGGCTATCGTCATCTCGGTTTTGGGTGCGCGTTCAGGCACTGGGCGCCTTCGACACCATGACCATGGCGGGCCGCAGCAGGCGGCCGTTTAGCGTGTAGCCTTTCTGCATCACCGCAATGACCGAATTCGGCTCAACATCGGCTTGCTCAACCATGCTCATCGCCTGCGCGGTCTCGGGGTCAAAGGGCTCACCCATCGGCTCTACCGCGGTCACGCCGTATTTCGTCAGCACGTCGATAAAGCCCTTTTTCGTCAACTCGACGCCTTCCACCAACGCGGCCTGACCCGATTCGTCACCAACGGACTCCAGCGCCCGCTCGAGGTTGTCCACAACGCTGAGCAAGTCGCCACA
>CAYQUE010000036.1:9358-17364 GCA_964420615.1 uncultured Alteromonadaceae bacterium
CGCGAGCAGCGCTCGAGCAGCTCGAGCAAATCGCGTTTGCGCTCAAAGGCGTCAAATAATTCACGCAGCTTATGCATATCTTCCGGGGTCGCCTGATTGAGCAGGCTCGCCTCACCGGCCAACACCACCTTGTCGGACTTGTCCTCGGTATCAATGGCGGCGCTCGCCAGCTCCAATGCTGCCTCAAGATACGCATCGATTCTCGAGCGCGCTTCGGCCATTTCGCGAACGATTCTGCTTTTCACCTGCGAGAGATCACTGCCGGCGTAGCGCATATTGATCAGATCCGCAGCAGCCTTGAGCTGTTCTTCCGTCATCGGACGTTTGACTTGAATAATCCGGTTCTGAACCTCGCGCTCATTAATGACGAGGATGACCAGCACGCGGTCGCCCGACAGCGGTAAAAACTCAATTTGCCGCAGCTGCGCGGAGGCCGGCTTGGGCACGGTTACGATGCCGGTTTGGTAGGTAATTTGTGCCAGTAAATTAGAGGCGGACTGCACCAGCTCGCCGGCGCTGCGATTCGGGTCCAATCCGGATTGCAACACCGAGACAGCGCCCTCCTCGACCGGACCCACCTGCAACAAGCTATCGACAAAAAATCGATATCCCTGCGCGGTCGGTATCCGACCGGCGGAGGTATGCGGCGAGACGAGATACCCACGCTCCTCCAGCTCGGCCATGATGTTGCGCACCGTCGCCGCACTCACCGACAACCCGCTTTCACCCTGCAGATTTTTAGAGGCTACCGGTTGCCCCTCGCGGATATGCATCTCCACCAGTGTTTTCAGAAGGGATGAGGCGCGGGGGGACAGGGCTTCCAATGCGGGTCTCTTCGGACGCGATTCGATACTGTTTTAGCACAGGCGACCGCGACAAAAAAGCACGGCAAGGCGCACGGGGTCATGCCATCCAGCAATTATGCGGGTGCCGTCAAAGACAGGGTCAGCATGGAGCGACCATGATATTCACTCGGCGCCCGGTCTGCGCTATAACAGGCAGTCACAATCGCTTGCGAATTCGCCCCGGTTCACCATGCTGATGCACCTCTCCATACAGGATTATGCCGTCGTCGATCAGCTCGAGGTCGATTTGGCATCGGGCATGACCTGCATCACCGGCGAGACGGGTGCGGGCAAGTCGATCATGCTCGATGCGCTGGGACTCTGCATCGGTGATCGCGCCGATCATGGGGCCATTCGACCCGGCGCAGAACGCGCCGATATCACCGCCTGCTTTGACGTGTCCGAGAATACTCGGGCGCGCGTCTGGCTGTCGGAGCGCGACCTCGAGGCGACCGGTGAATGCATCCTGCGGCGCACCATCAGTGCTGAGGGCCGCTCCCGCGCCTACATCAACGGCACGCCGGCGACCTTGGCGGACTGCGCCGACCTGGGGCAGCTACTGGTCGACATCCACTCGCAGCATGCTCATCAGTCACTGCTGCGCAGACCCACCCAACGGAGCTTGCTCGATACCTACGCCGGCGCTGAGGCGCTGATGGTGCAGGTCAGCGAGACGGCGCAACGTTGGCGGGTGCTGCAAGAGGAGCACGCACGCCTCGCGGGCAAGACTGAAGAAGCCGACGCCCGCAAGGAACTGCTTCACTATCAAATTGCCGAACTCGAGCAGCTAGCGCCGAGAGCCGGCGAAATCGACGCACTCGAAGCACAGCACAAACTCCTCGCCAATGCGGCCTTTATTATCGAGAGCGCGAATCATATTGCCGATGGCTGCGATCACCAGCGTGACCAGCTCGCGCGCCTAGTGCAGCTCGCCCAGGACGACCGAATGACCACGGCGGCCACGGCTAATCTGCGCGAACTACTGCAATCCGCGCTGATTCAACTCGACGAGGCGCAAGCGGAAACCGCGCGTTTCGCCGAGTCGGTAGAACTGGATCCGGAGGGACTGCGAACCACCGAAGAGCGGCTGGAAGCACTGCATGACATGGCGCGCAAACATCGCGTTCCGCCCGACGCGCTTGCTGAGTTGCTGGAGTCCCTGCAGGCGGAGCTGAATGCGCTCGACGGAGGATCGGAGCACCTCGAAGCACTCACACAACAACTTGCGGATACCGCCTTGGCGTGGCGCTCACTGGCGGAACAGCTATCCGCGCGCCGACGCGAGGCCGCTGCGGAACTCGCAACCCGGGTGATGGCGACGTTGGGTCAACTGGCGATGCATAAATGCGTATTCGAAATCGCGCTCATCCCCTTCCGCGATGATCAGCCGGACCCACGCGGTGCCGAGGATATCGAATTTTTAATTGCCACTAACCCGGGCGCATCGCCGGGGCCCCTAAGCAAGGTGGCCTCTGGCGGAGAGTTGTCGCGTATCAGCCTCGCGCTGCAAGTCGTGGCGGCAGACACGGCCACCTCCCCGACGATGATTTTTGACGAAGTCGATGTGGGTATCGGCGGCGGTGTCGCTGAGGTTGTCGGAGAGTTATTGAAGACGCTCGGCGCGCGCAGCCAGGTTCTCGTTGTCACCCATCAGCCGCAGGTCGCCGCCAAGGGTAACCAACACCTGTTGGTGGTCAAGGAAGGAGAAGACCGGGTGCATTCGTCTTTGATATCGCTGGCCGGCGAGGCGCGTATCGAGGAGATTGGCCGCATGCTGGGCGGCGCCAAACTAACCACCAGCACCCTCGCACACGCTCGAGAAATGCTCGAGAGCGCCTAGCTTGCCGGCTTTTTTCGCACGTAAAGCACCATCGAGTGATCGATGATCTCGTAACCGTATTGCTCTGCTATTAAGTGCTGGCGGTGCTCGATTTCCTCGTCGATGAACTCGATCACTTCGCTGGTATCAACGTCGACCATGTGATCATGGTGATCGTCAGACGCCATCTCGAACACGGAGTAGCCCGCCTCAAAATTGTGCCGAACCACCAGACCGGCGGTTTCGAACTGGGTCAGCACTCGATAGACCGTCGCCAAACCAATGTCTTCACCGCCATCGCGTAACCGCTGGTAGATATCTTCAGCGCTGAAGTGGTCACTTTGCCCCGACGCATCGCTCAACATCGACAGGATCTTGAGCCTTGGGGCCGTCACCTTTAGGCCCGCTTTCTTGAGTTCACGATTCTCTGAGGACATGCGTGAGCGGTTCTCCATAGGGAGGTTTGGCGTTATGATGCCAGCCGCATTGCCCTCATGGAAGACAAGGTGGCCAGATTGACCTGTTTTAGAAAACCCGCAGTGCTGGCGGGCCTCATGCTGACCCTCGCGGGCTGCGGCAGTAACTTTGGCTTCCCGGGCGTCTATCGCATCAATATTGAGCAGGGCAATGTGGTCACCGAGGAAATGGTGGAACAGCTGCGCCCAGGGCTCAATCGCCGTCAGGTTCAGTACATTATGGGCACGCCCCTGATCGAGGATTCCTTCCACGACAATCGCTGGGACTACCGCTATTTACTGCGCAACGGCAATCAAACCCTGACCGAGACGCAATTGACGCTGTGGTTTGACGGCGACGAACTTGTGCGCGCAGAAGGCCCGGATGCGCCGAAGTGGGATCAGCCGGCATCCTCCGAGTCGGAAGCAGCAGAAGCATCCGCGCCAGAGGCGTGATCGCCCTACTCTCGCGCCGCTTTGGCCCGCGCCGCCCTGGCTTTGCGAACTTCCTTAGGGTCGGCCAGTAACGGTCGATAAATCTCCACCCGCTCCCCGTCCTCGAGGGCGCGATCAGCGGCCGCCGCCTTTCCCCAAACCCCTAGCTTGAGTTCCGGCCCCAACACCAGTTCGTCAAACAACTCATCGATGCCGCTGCGCGTGACCGCCTCGATTACCGTGGTGCCCGCGGGAACCTCCAGCTTAATAATGCGCTGCCGCTCCGGGAGCGCGTAGGCCACCTCGACATGAATCGTATCGCTCATTGCCGCGCTCCGCCGTGAAGTGTCGAGGTCATACCGTTCTGCCTTGCTTAATGCTCAGCCGGAGCAAGCTGCTGTCCGGCGCGTCTCACTATCGCGTCCACCAGATCCAGCGCGACTTTATCGAACAGCTTGCCCGCCGCCGCACTGGCGAGACCACTCGCCAAATCGAACTGTAACCGCAGCGATGTCTTGCACGCCGCCGCTCCCAACGCCCGGAACGACCACAGCCCGGCGAAATTTTCAAACGGCCCTTCAACCAATGTCAGCTCAATCCGCTCTGGTCGATGCATGATATTTCGCGTTGTAAAACCGTGGCTGATTCCGGCGCGCGATAGCCGCAACGTCGCCGTGACCGCCTCGTCGCTCTGATCCAGGATATTGGCTCCCACGCATCCGTCGAGAAATTCGGGGTAGCGCTCGATATCAGCGACCAGATCAAAAATCTGCTCGGCCGGGTGCGCCAACAAGGCGCTGCGTTCTATCACTGTCATAGTGCAAGTCTACCGAACAACCACAACGGCCCGCGAGGATTCCTACCCACGAGCGAATCGCTACCCAATCAATCTCTAGCCCATCAGCAGCCAGAAAAGGCACAGTGGAGGGACCACCCAGCGCACAAGCGCCCACCACAGCCGGAATAACCAGAGCGGCTCGCGATACAGCTCCCCTCGCAGCACCGGTCTCGGCATGACCCAACCCGCAAAAAACGCGGTCATCAGGAGACTGAGCGGGATCAATATCTCAGTGATGGCGTGCGCCATAGCGACCACCGCCATCCCGCTCCCGAACAGCAGTAACGCCAACAAAACCGCCAGCCCTGTCGCCACCAAAATCACCGCGCTAACGCGACCTAGCTGCCATTCATCCCCGAGGAGCAATACCGCGGGCTCCATCAACAGCACGAGCGCGCTGCCGGAAATCACGGCCAGAATGGCAAAAAATAGCGCGCCATAGGTCTCACCCAGCGGCAAGTTGACCAGCGCATAGGGCAAGGACACGAGAATAGCGGTCAAGCCCTCGGCGGCAGCGGTATTGGTAGCAAACAGCGTCGCAATGAAAATAATCGCCATCACCAACATAAACGCCGTGTCCAACAACCCGACCGCCAACACCGAGCGCACCCAGGGCAGTCCATACGGTGCATGGGTACCCATCGCCATACCCACGCCCAAGCCTGCGCCGAGCGTCAAACCGGCTGAAGCGACTGCCGGCATCATCACTTCGGGATGCCATGTGGAGAGGTCCAGTGTGAACAGAAACTCACCCACTGGCTGCAAATCGGTATAAACAAAAACAAAATCGAGCACACCTAGCAGACTGATGGAAACCACCGGCAGCACAAGCCAAGCCAGAGCGCCGATGCCAAAGCGGCCGCCAAAGAGAGAGACCGCCCCCGCAAACGCCACGACTGCCAAGCCGTCGACAAACTGGCCGGGCGTGTCGTTCAGGTCTGTTACGAAATAGTCGGCAACATCGACGGCGCTGGCGGCCGCCAAGTCGCCTGAATAAATGGTGATCGCCCAATCAACACACCATACCGTCATCAGTCCCGCCATGGCCGCCATCAAGAGCGCCAACAGTGCTTGAGCAAGGCCCAAGTATTGCCAGCGCGAATCGACGTTAGCCGCGCTGGCTGCCCAGTGCATCGCGAGCCCTGGCGACCCGCGCCCGAGGCTACCAATGGTCACTTCGGCAATGAGCACCGGCACGCTCAGCACACAGAGCGCCACCACATAAGCAAGAAAGAAAGTGCCGCCACCGACCTCCCCCATGAGGTATGGCATGCGCTGCAGATTGCCAAGGCCGATGGCAAGCAGAGTCAGGGTAAACACCAGCGTGGTGCGCGCCCGCCACGGCGGTCGTACGTTATCGTCGAGCACGCGCGTCCTCCGGTGGCGCACCAGCCGTGTGCCCACCCTGCAAGAATACCGGCGCGGCACCAGTGACGGGCCCGTATAATGGCGCCATGGCGAAACCTAAACGCAAAAAGTCCTCTGACAATACCATCGCCCAGAACAAAAGAGCACGCTTCGATTACCACCTGCTCGAATCTTTCGAAGCGGGCGTTTCACTGGCGGGGTGGGAGGTCAAAGCACTCCGGGCTGGCAAGGCACAGCTCACGGATTCCTATGTCCTGATGAAAGATGGCGAGGCTTTTTTGCTCGGCGCCAACATCACCCCGCTGGATACGGTATCAACGCACTTTGTGACCGACCCGACGCGGACACGAAAGCTCCTCTTGCATAAGAAAGAACTGGCGCAGATTAATGCGGGCGTCACGCAAAAAGGACAAACCTGCGTGTGCACGGCCCTGTATTGGAAAGGGCATCTCGTTAAAGCACGAATCGATCTTGCCCAAGGTAAAAAACAGCACGACAAACGGGACACCGAGCGCGATCGAGACTGGCTGCGACAAAAGGCGCGCATCGTCAGGGAAAACGTCAAACAGTAACCCGTGCGGTAAACCCCTCCGAATCGCGCAGCTCAGCGCGGGTCGAGTGGCTTCGGGGACAGCACCCTAGCGCTCACCGATCAACTCGTATCTCGATGAGTCATTGCGACTGATCGAATGCCGTCTTGTCATCAGCTACCAATGAGCGCCTGCACCGAGATCGACAACCCGATCACGATGCACAAACCCACCACAAACGGCCGATAAGCGTCGCCGGCGAACCGCGCAAACGCCCAACTCCCAACTAGGTTCCCAAGCCACATCGCAGGCAACGCGATCCAAAGTAGCTGGAAAGGCCGCGGGGTGATCAGGCCGCTGAAGCCAAATGTCACCAGTGATATGACGCTCGAGTAACAGAAGAACATCATCAGAAACGCACGCGACTGCGTCGGATCAGCAATCGTCGAGACGACGTAGAGAATGACCGGCGGTCCGGGTATGGCAAAAGCGCCATTCATCAAACCGGACCCCACCCCAGTACCCAAGGCCACTGATCGTGACGCGGGACGCTCTTCTGGGGTGAAGCGCGCCAAGACGACCGAGGCAACCACCACAAGGAGTCCGATCCAAAGCTGAAATTCCACCACCGACAGCGACGCCAGAAACCACACGCCGATCGCCGTGCCAACACAGGCGCCGGCAAGCATAGGCACCGCGGGCGACACTGGGAACAAACCCCACCACGCTCGGTAGGTGGTGGCGCCGAGGATGAGCGCCAGCGCAGCGCTGAGCACGACGGCGTCAACGGGTGCCAATAAGAGCGAAAAAACCGGCACCGCCAACATCGCGAAACCAAACCCGGTAAACGCCCTGATAAGCGCCGCCAATCCGACCAACAGTGCCACCCACAACGCTTGATCCCACGGCACCGCCAGTGCTTCGACACCGCTCATGGCGTCATCTCCAGCGTCACGGCGTCACCGCAAGAAATGACACCTGCGTTAATCACCTTCGCACACAACCCACCATAGCCAAACATCGCCGCCACTCCGCCAGGACCCAATTCCGCTTCCATCCGCGCACAAGGATGACAAAGCTGCGTTGCCTCGAGGAGCGCGCTACCGACCCAAAAGCGCTGGCGCCTCAGGGCATTCAGGTTAATGCCCGAGATCACAATATTGCGCCTGAGCCTCGCGGGATCGAGTTCCTTGAGCCCCACGTGTTGCGCAATCTGCGCAATAAACTCTCGCGAGATGACCGTCACCTGCCGCCCTGATCCCGGGGTTTTTGTGACCCGGTGATCGCCCTCAAGGCCCAAACCCGCGATCGCTTGCACGCTCGACACACCGACCAGAGGCGCTTTGCGTTGGGGACGCACACCGATCCAATCAACTCGTGCAGGCCCGAGTGTGCCGAGATAGCGATCCAAGGGGTTTCTGCGCTCGCCCATAGTGTGTGCACCCTGAGACGGTGAATTGGTAGCTGACCCACGCAGTCTGCGCGATGTGCTGCTGGAAGTGTAGCGTCGGGTTCGCACATCAATCGCTTACTATGGCGTATTTTCGAGCCCCGCCCAGAATCACCGGGGGCGCCGCCTCACGAACAATCCGTTTCGTCCCCCCCCTAGCATTTTTCTGCACCGAAACCAGTGATCCAGATGGTAATAGTTGGCGTAACCCGAAATGTCAGTGTCTTAAGGACCGTCCAGCCACTGCGCTAGGACGGCCACTCTGG
>CAYQUE010000037.1:0-15678 GCA_964420615.1 uncultured Alteromonadaceae bacterium
GGTGCTTTGACACCAATGCGTACCTGATTACCTTTGACACCTAACACCGTGATCGTGACCTCGTCACCAATCATGAGTGATTCACCTACTCGTCGTGTCAAAATCAGCATGACTCACATCCTTGTATGCTGGTTCGGCTCTATGCGGCCGATTCGCGACGCCCGACAAAAGCGCGGACTCAGGACTCGACTGTATCAAGCCCGAACGCAGAATGCAGGCTCCGCACCGCCAGTTCAAGATATTTTTCCTCGATGATCACCGAGATCTTAATCTCGGATGTGCTGATCATCTGTATGTTCACACCCACATCCGCCAAGGCCTTAAACATGGTGGCCGCGACTCCCGAGTGAGAGCGCATACCCACACCCACCACCGACACTTTCGCAATGTGGTCATCGGTCAGCACTTCACCTGCACCCAGCTCAGCGACTACCGGTGCAAGGACCCCCGCGGCCTTATCCATATCGCTACGCGCGACGGTAAAGGTGAAATCGGTTTTATTCTCTCCACGGCTATTCTGAAGAATCACGTCAACCTCAATATTCGCCTCACCCACCGGACCCAAAATCCGGTAAGCCATACCGGGGTTGTCTGGCACACCAATGACGGTCAACTTGGCTTCATCTCGATTGAAGGCGATACCCGCGATAACAGGCGCTTCCATGGAGGCTTCCTCCTCAGTGGTTATCAGTGTTCCTGGACCCTCACCGAAACTGCTAAGGACTCTCAGTGGAACCTTGTATTTGCCGGCAAATTCGACCGAGCGTATTTGCAGTACCTTGGACCCCATGCTCGACATCTCCAGCATTTCCTCGAAGGTAATTTGGTCCAGACGTTTCGCGCCGTCGACCATTCTGGGGTCGGTGGTATAAACGCCGTCAACATCGGTATAAATCTGGCACTCGTCTGCCTTGAGCGCGGCCGCCAAGGCGACAGCGGTAGTATCTGAACCGCCACGACCCAAGGTAGTCACGTTCCCCTGGACATCGACCCCTTGAAAGCCTGCCACCACGGGCACGCCTCCTGCTTCAAGCTCGGCCTTGAGTGTATCGAGCTGAATATCCTGAATACGGGCCTTGTTGTGAGCACTGTCGGTGAGAATGCCGACCTGATTACCGCTAAAGGATCGCGCCCGCACGGAACGTTCGCTGAGGGCCATACTGAGTAAAGCTGTGGTCACCTTCTCGCCGGTGCTGAGCAGCGCATCGAGTTCACGTGGCGTGGGGTTTTCTTGAATCTCGCGTGCTAACCCCAGCAACCGATTGGTTTCTCCTGACATGGCGGAAACAACGACGACCACGTCGTGGCCCTCGCTTTTGAAGCGAGCCACTCTGTCAGCAACGGCTCCGATGCGCTCGACCGAGCCCACCGAGGTGCCGCCGTATTTCTGGACGATAAGCGCCATAAAATCAGGGGCAATACGGGAGGGCGCGTATTAAACACGATTCATCGCCCGCTGAGAACCATCTCAGGCCGTAGATAGTGCGCAAGGCTATCGCCAGTAGCGGGCCGCAGGCGGATCCTCTAGGCTAGGGTCAATTTGAATAGAAACAGTTTTTGACATGACCCGCTGTGACCCGCTTTACAATGACTGGCTCCATCAGCAGTTGCGTGTGCAACCCGATCACCTCGCGGTTTATGACCTGACCGCCGATCGCGAATTTACCTGGCGGCAACTGAACCAGCGTGTCGACAACGTTGCCCAGTGCCTGCTCGGCGGCGGCGTCAGCGCCGGAGATCGGGTCGCCTACTTGGGCCTCAACAGCTCAGATGTACTGGAAATTTTCTTTGCGTCAGTGCGGATTGGTGCCGTCTATGTGCCGCTCAACTTTCGCCTTACCGCACCGGAGCTGAGCTTTATCATCGGCGACTGCACGCCGACAGCAATTTTTTACGATCGGGAATTTCAATCCGTCATTAAAGCTATCGATCCTGCTGTCATGCCAGCGATGACGATAGAGTCTGCGCTCGATGGCAGCGACAGCGATTACGAATTACGCCTAGCTGCCGATGCAGCCCCGGCAACGGTTGCACCCGCCGATGGCGATACATTGTCCATGATCATGTATTCCTCGGGCACGACCGGCAAACCCAAGGGCGTGATGTATACCCGCAGGATGATGCTGGCATCGGCGCTGAACCTGCTACAGCCCAGTGAAGCAAGCCCGGATAGTCGTGTACTCAACGTAATGCCGCTTTTCCACATTGGCGGCATGCAGTTCGTACTCATGGCAGTGAAGTGCGGTATCGCCCACATCATGATGCGCGGTTTCGACCCCGGCGCGATGCTTTCTGCGATCGACAACCCCAATCTCGCCATCACCAATATCGGCGGCGTGCCTGCGATGTGGGGCGCGATGTCCCTGATGCCCAATATCGATGAGATTGACCTCAGCCGCATTCGGGTCGCGGCCACCGGAGCGGAATCCGTGCCAGAGCCCATGCTGAAGGAATGGCAGCAGCGCGGCATTTTGCTGCAGGAGGTTTACGGCATGACCGAGACCTCGGGCGTGGTCTGTATGGCTCAAAAAGCCGACCTGCCGGAGCACATGGGCTTTGCGGGGCGCGCGCTCCCCTACGGTGACGTTAAGGTCATGAAATCCGAAACCGAGGAAGCGGCCGCCGGCGAACTGGGCGAGATCTGGATGCGCGGTGCGTCAGTGACCCCTGGCTACTGGAATCGCCCCGACGCCACCGCTGATGCATTCGTCGGTGACTGGCTAAAATCCGGCGATATCGGCCGCAGGGATGAGACCGGTCGACTGTCGGTCGAGGACCGCATCAAGGATATGTATATATCGGGCGGGGAAAACGTGTATCCCGCCGAGATCGAATCCGTACTGATGGCGCATGAAGATATCCGCGAAGTCGCCATCATTGGCGTTGCGGACCCAAAATGGGGAGAAGTGGGATGCGCGATCGTCGCTACCGTCAGCGGCGAACCCATCAGTCTGGACGCGATTCATCACGTCTGCGATGGCAATCTCGCCCGTTTTAAGTGGCCGCGGCATGTCGCACACACCGAAGCACTGCCTCGCAACAGCACCGGCAAGGTGCAAAAGTTCTTACTCAGGCAGCAATACACCTAGCACGCGGATTTTCCCCGAGGCTTATTTCAGCTGCTCGCCCACCCAAGCGGGAAAAGCGGCAAGCACGCCAGGTAACGCCGCGACATCCGAACCGCCACCCTGCGCCATATCCGCGCGCCCTCCCCCTTTACCGCCCAACTGCCCGGCAAAATGTTTGATCACGTCGCCAGCCCTCATGCGATCGGTGGTGTCGGAGGTAACGCCTGCGACCAGTGCAATCTTGCCCTCTTCTACCGCTGCGAGGAGGATAACCCCGGTACCTAATTTATTTTTGCACTGATCCAGGGTATCTCTCAGTGTTGCGGCGGTCGCACCCTCAACCTGCGCCGCCAAGACTTTAATGCCGTCGACCTCGACGGCGTCTCGAGTCAGATCTCCCCCTGAGGAGGTCGCCAGCTTCTGCCGCAGTCTCGCCGACTCTTTTTCCAGATCACGCACCTCTGCGCGCAACGCATCAACCTTACTCACCACAGTATCAGGAGATGCTTTAAGCGCGCCGCAGACCGCCTGCATATCACTCGCCAGCGCGGCAACATGGGCGAGCGCCGCCTCTCCCGTCACCGCCTCGATACGACGCACGCCACTGGCAACACCGGACTCTGCGGTAATCCAAAATAAGCCGATATCACCCGTTCGCGAGACGTGCGTGCCGCCACAGAGCTCCACAGAGAAACGATCGGTACCCATAGTGAGAACCCGAACTTCATCACCGTACTTCTCTCCAAACAGTGCGGTAGCGCCCGCCTCGATCGCGGCGTCCATCCCCATAATTTCGGTAGAGACCCCCGCATTTGCGCGGATCTGTTCGTTAACCACGGCGGTAATGGCGGCAAGCGATGACTTGGAAACACCCTCCCCGTGGGAAAAATCGAATCGCAATCGCTGAGAATCGACCAGAGATCCCTTCTGGAGAACGTGATCCCCCAGCTCCCGACGCAGTGCCTCGTGCAGCAAATGGGTCGCCGAATGATTGAGTCGCGTGCGGTTACGCACACCGGCATCGATCTGTGCCTGCACCCGATCACCGACGTTGAGCGCGCCCGCCGTCATCACCACATGATGCAAATGGTGCCCCTGAGCCTTGGTGGTATCCGAGACGTCAGCGGCATTATCGCCCGCCAATAAGCGCCCACAGTCCCCCACCTGGCCGCCACTCTCACCATAAAACGGCGTCTGGTCGAGGATCACGACGCCGCTCTCAGCAGCACCGATGCAATCAACCGCAACCCCGTCAACCAGGATTGCGACCACCGTGCCCTCTGCGATATCGGCTTCATAACCGAGAAACTGGGTCTCGCCGGGCACATTCAGGCTCTGGCTATAGTCGACTTTAAAACCGGCATGCTCCTGTGATCGCTGCCGTTGCTCCGCCATAGCGGCGTCATATCCATCAAGATCGAGACTCAGCCCTCGCTCCCGCGCAATATCGTTAGTGAGATCCACGGGAAAGCCATAAGTATCGTAAAGCTTGAAGATGACCGCGCCGGGAATCAGGTCATCCGTAATATCTCGCAACGCGTCCTCAAGGATCGCCATGCCGTTATCGAGTGTGCGCGCAAACTGCTCTTCTTCACCGGCCAAGGCCGATGTGATCGCTGCCTGCTGCTCAACAAGCTGGGGATAGGCGTCGCCCATCTGCGCCACCAATTCAGGGACCAGCGCCGCAAAAAAAGCCTCTTCAGCCCCCAGCTTGTTTCCGTGACGAATCGCGCGACGAATGATACGGCGCAAAACGTAACCGCGCCCCTCGTTCCCTGGTAATACGCCATCCGCCACCAAAAAGGCGCTCGAGCGGAGGTGGTCGGCAATCACTCGCAGAGATTTGTCGTTGGCATCGTCGACCTTCAGTTGTGATGCCACCGCGGCGATCAAGTGGGTGAACAAGTCGATTTCGTAGTTCGAGTGGACATGCTGCAGCACGGCGGCGATACGCTCGAGACCCATGCCGGTATCGACCGAGGGGGCAGGGAGCGAATGGAGCTCGCCACTCGTATCCCGGTTGTACTGCATAAAGACAAGATTCCAGATTTCGATATAGCGATCCAGGTCATCGTCTGCGCTACCCGGGGGGCCACCCGGGACATCGGGCCCGTGGTCGTAAAAAACCTCTGAGCAGGGTCCACACGGTCCTGTGTCACCCATCTGCCAGAAGTTGTCTTCATCCAGCCGCGACAGTCGATCGGGGTCGACGCCTATTTCTTCGACCCAGATACGCGCCGCTTCGTCATCGGAAATATGAACCGTCACCCACAGCCGCTCCTTGGGCAGCTGCAGCGTTTCGGTCAGAAACTCCCATGCAAACTGAATCGCCTCGCGCTTGAAATAATCGCCAAAACTGAAGTTGCCGAGCATCTCGAAAAAAGTATGGTGACGCGCGGTGTACCCGACATTCTCCAGGTCATTGTGTTTGCCACCCGCGCGCACGCATTTCTGTGCGGTAACCGCGCGCTGATAGGGGCGCTGCTCCAGACCCAGAAACGCCTCCTTGAACTGGTTCATCCCGGCATTGGTAAACAACAGCGTCGGATCATCCGCGGGGACCAGCGAACTTGAGGCAACTCGAGTATGGCCCTTCTCCTCAAAGTAACTGAGGAATGCTTCGCGAATATCCGCCGTTTTCATGGAGTGTTCTCAGATTAGTAGGGTTAAAGCCAGGTGTTGCTCACCGCAAACCTGATGCCAGCGTTGCTTCATCTAGCTCACGCCCGGCCAAAATATGTAAATGAAGATGGAAAACCGTCTGGCCACCACCCTCACCATTATTAATGATGAGACGGAAGGCTTCTCCGACACCCAGATCCTCCGCGACCTTGCCGGCGACGATCAACAAATGCCCGAGCAACGCCTGGTCCTCGGGGTCGGCATCCACCAGTCGGGGAATGGGTTTACGCGGAATCACGAGCACATGGGTCGGCGCTTGCGGATTGATATCTCGGATCACCACACAATGGTCATCTTCATATAAAAAATCTGTCGGGATTTCGCCGCGCGTGATTTTGCCAAAAATGGTGTCCGTCATCGCACCGACTCAGCCCAGCTTTTCATCGGTGGTCATCGCGCGCGCCTCTTCTTCGAGCATCACGGGTATGCCGTCGCGCACGGGGTAGGCAAGACCACTCGCTTTGCAGAGCAGCTCCTGCTTCTCCTCGTCGTAGACCAATGGCGCCTTGCTCACCGGGCACACGAGGATACTGAGTAATTTGGGGTCCAGCACACCGGAATCCTCTGACCAAAACGCGCAGTATAAGCCCTCGGACGGTTGAGGGCACCGCTCAATCAGGCATCGACGGCACGAGCAGCTGTGGATCAATACGCTCGTTGAACCAGCTGATACGCCAATCTAGATGGGGTCCCGTCGCGCGCCCCGTCGCCCCAACCGCGCCGATCAGGTCACCCGCATCCAGCTCATCGCCCACTGAAACCGCAACCTGACTCAGGTGCAAGAATGAAGACGACAAACCATAACCGTGATCAACGATGACAGTACCACCGGAATAAAATAGATCTGGCTCAGCCAGTGTTACCTCACCAGACGCGGGAGCGGTCACGGGCGTTCCCTCGGGGCGCGCAACATCGATGCCGTAGTGTGGTGTCCCGGGCGTACCGTTGTAGATGCGTTGGCTTCCATAAACGCCGCTGATGCGCCCGGTGACGGGCCAAACAAACCCCTGCTGAACCGCGACGAGTCCATCGGTGCGCGCGAGACGTCGTGCTTTAGCAGCACGCACCTTCTCTCGCTCGACGCGAATTCGTTCGAGATGCTCGTCGCTCGGCGTCACTGTCTGTTGCGGCACGCCGGTAACGTCCTGTAACGGATAATCTCGCTGCTCGACGGTGATGACTTGCTCGCAGGTGGCCGCTCCGGTGACCGTCAGTTGAACTGCGGCGGGGGCGTCCCGACCCAAGCCCAATAAAAATTGACCATCCGTTTGCAGTGGCACGGCTCGACCCGCCAACATCACACGCGAGTCCGGGTCGATCTGGCCCCATAGCACCCCACCCTGTATCGCATTACCGTGCAGCGTGACACAAGGATTGCCCCAGGCAGGTATCGACCCCGCGTGTATCGCCAGCGCCAGTGCGGCCGCGCAATACCTGTGAATCGTTGCTGCTGCAAAACGCTGGCGCACGAATGACCTTCCATCTGGATCTTTGATCACGACCTTAATGGGACTCCTTGCCCGCGACAATCCCCCCCCAAGTCACGTATGCACGGGGACGACTGCTGCGGCAATTCGCTCTACACTCAAGTCATGGGACGCTATCGACCACCCCGTGAAACCGGCTCTCCTTACATTACGCCAGAGGGCGAAGCCGCATTGCGGGCAGAGCTGCATGCGCTTTGGAAAGTCGAACGCCCCGAAGTGACACAGGCTGTGAGTGCCGCTGCCGCCAACGGTGATCGATCAGAAAACGGGGACTACATTTACGGCAAGAAACGCCTGCGCGAGATCGATTCTCGGGTACGATTTTTGCGCAAGCGGTTAGATGCTCTGCAGGTGGTCGCTGGGCCACTTGGGGATACCAACAAAGTGTGGTTCGGCGCCTGGGCGACGGTGGAGGACGACGCGGGTGAGATCAGTCAGTGGCAGATCGTAGGGCCAGATGAATTTGATCTCAGCTCGGGGAAAATCTCCTGCGACTCGCCACTGGCTCGAGGCTTATTAGGTAAAACGATTGACGCGGAGATCGAGCTGGAGACCCCGGCGGGCGTCACGCGCTACACAGTGATCGACATCACTTATCAGCCCCCAAACTAATCCCCCAAGCGGGAGGCGGCTGAATACGCCCAAGCCGGTTATCAGAAAATATATTCGATCCCGACCAGCGCGGTGAGCGGCTTGTTGGGACGCGCACCGTCGGGCTGGCGCGAGACGATGGCTCGCTTGTCCAGCGCGTTCTCAAGCTTGGCGAATGCGGACAAACGATCTGACACCGCATAGCGGGCGCCGAGGTCAACACTGAAAAAGCGGTCGGTTTGCGCATAGGGCGACGCGCTGCGATTACAGCCCATCTCAACACACATACTATCGGTGTATTTCACCACGGCATAACTATCCCAGCGCGCACCAATTTCGGCACCGACCCTCATGCTGAAAGTGTGCTCGGGCACCGACGCAAGAGTATCGCCATGGCGAATGTCCTCGTCGAGGGTACCGCCGCGCGCCTCGGCTTTTGAAAACGTATAAGCCAACGACACAGGCCATGTCACATGCGCGGTTTCAAATACCCGCCCAGCCTGAACTTCGATGCCGGCAACGATTGCCTCGCCGGTAATAAAGGTGCCGCTGGTAGCGCCGTTGGAGCAGGGATAGGCGTTGGAGCAGCTCTCGCCTTTATTAGAAAAATCGCTGTAGAAACCGATCACCTCGGCGAATACAGCGCCCTCATACCGCGCCCCAAGCTCGTAATTGATACTGGTCTCGGGCTTCTCCCAGGACTTGGCACCGCCGCCGAGCGGTGAAAAGCCACGGTGTACGCCCGCCAATACCGACCACTGATCATCGATCTGATAGAGCGCTGCCACGCCGGGAAGCCAGATGGAGATATCGTTGTCGGCGGTCGCGGCGATCGTTGTCCTTGCCTCATCAGCGAATCGCTGCTCGGCAGTCTCGACGCGCTCGTGTCTGAGCGCCAGATCCACTCTCAGAGCGTCCGTCACCTGCCAGGCATCGGTCACCCACAGCGCGACGGCCTCGGCCGTCTGCAAACGGTTGTCGCTCGCCTTGGGCGCGAGCACTTCGGTCATAAGCATCACACCATCAATTTGGTCGTAACGCTCGGTAGGCTGAAAACGGTCGACTTCGTCTTCGTGGTAACGCGCTCCCATGGCAATCGCATGCGCTGCCCACTGCCAGTCGAGATTCGTTTGAATACCCTCGGAGACATAGCGGCGATTGTTGTGCTTGTAGGACAACCCAAAAATGTCGCCCTCTCCATCGAGAATCGCTTGCGCTTCTGCATCGCCAGCATTCGCCGCTGCAACCAGATTGCCGCCACCCGACAACTTGAACCAGTCCCGGTGAAATTCATTCCGATATACGGTCGTATTCAGCGAGGCCGCCGCCGACAGCTGCCATTCCCAGCCGACATAGAGCGCTTTGTGGTCATTACTCATTTTGTCGGGTGCAGACAGGCCGTAACGGCGATCTGGATCGCGGGCAAAGTCAGCGTCAGTGAGGCCCAAATAGGTCTCGTCCGACGTTTCATCGGAATACTGGGCCTTCAGGCTCAGCGCGTGCCGCGCCCCTTGCCAAGAAAGTTTGGCGACGTAGTCTTCGATTTGGTAGCCGGTGTTCTGATCGGAGCGATCAATCGTTTTAAAGCCTTCGTTATAACGCTGGGCGGTCTCAATACTGAACCCCACCTGTCCAAGTTGCCCGCCATAACTTGCGAGCATATCGGTTTGATGATCCTGACCATAAACCAACTGCACCCGCCCCTCCGCTTCGGCGGGCTGTCGGGTTGATACCAAGTTAACGACGCCACCGGTTGTTTGCGGGCCGTAGCGCAACTGCGAGGCGCCCTTCAGCACTTCGACCGCCTGCATCCGGGCCAAAGTCGGGAAATAATAGGCCTCGGGCGCGGCGTATGGCGCCGGAGCAATCAGCACGCCGTCTTCCATTAACGTGATCTTGGCCGACCGCTCGGAGGTCGCGCCACGGATACCGATGTTGGGCCGCAAACCGTAACCATCCTCCTCGCGGATGTAGGTCCCGGGGATCGTTTTGAGCAATTGATTGATATCGGTGGCAAGCTCGTCGCGTATTTGAAGCGGTTCGATCAAAGCACCTGAACCGGCAATCTCTCGTGCCGCCTCGCGCGACCCGATAATAGTCACTTCTTCCAGCGCACTCTGTGGGCCACCAAGAGCCCACACGACATCGCTCAAAAAGAGCGCAGCACCCGTCATCAGCACACTGCTGACGGCCGTTCTGCGGGGGGAATACTGCGGTGACCTCGACAAGAGCACTATCTCGCCTCACTATGGGACGAGAATAGTAATGCGAATTATTCTCATGCGCAATACTAACGAGAACGATTATCGTTTGATTAATATGATCGTAAAATCAGGGGCTTATTGATCGGTCGGGTCACTTAAACCCGCCTCAACCCCACTGAAAAGCACGGCAAATCAATAAATCCAGCGCGTTCAACCCGCTCGAGGCCCACTTATTGCGCCGCTATGTTCCAGGTTTGGCTGCCATGTCCAGGGCCTGGCATCACCCCGCCATGCCTGCCCTGCCACGATGCCCCCATCCCGGCGCTAACGAGAGTAGACCAACCTACCGTCTGAGAAGGTGTGATCGACCCTGATCTTGTGGATTTCATAGGGGTCGCTGGCGTACGGGTCACGCTCGAGCACCACGATATCTGCCAACTTGCCGACCTCCAGGGTGCCAATGTCCTGTTCCAGACGCAGTTGCCACGCGGCGTCAGACGTGTGCGCTCTGATCGCCTGATCAATACTCAGTCGCTCGGCAATTCTGGCTTGCACAGGGACCGCCGGGTTGCCGGCCTGCTGACGAGTCACTGCCATCTCTATATTGAACATGGGGTTCAATGCATCCTTCCCTATCCAGCTTACCGGGTAATCACTCCCCAAGGTGACGCGACCCCCGTGCCTCAGAATCGACGCCAGTGGATACATCTGTTGGAAGCGGTCCTCTCCCAAATAATTAAGTGCGATGTCGTCATAGTAAAACCACGTCGGCGTCGTTTGAGCGACCGCTCCCAGTTCGGCAAAGCGGGGCACGTCCGCCGCGCTGACAATTTCAATATGACAAATGGTGGATCGGGTATCGCTTTGTGGGTAGATCTCCTGCGCTCGCTCAATGGCATCCAGCGCAGCTCGCACTGCCCCGTCACCGATGGCATGCAAGTGAAGATCAACATTCACCTCATGCGCAGCAGCGACCGCGTCGAACATTGCGGGGTTCGGTAGCAGCGGTTTGGGCTCGTGGCCCTCGGGCACGATGTAGGGCTCCAGCATGACCGCGGTCTTGGCCTCCACCGTGCCGTCGAGCGAGAGCTTGAGCGTAGACACCGTAAAGAGCGGATGCTGGTAGCGCTCGTGTAACGCTGCCAGCTCGGTCAACGCGTCGGTCAGCTGCTCCGGCTGATTCACATAGAGCGATGCCACCATTCGCAACGGTAATTCGCCTGATTCCGCGAGCGAGAGTGCCAGAGCGCGACCCATTTCTTGCGTATCGATCATTCCCGCATCAAATGCGGCGGTCAGACCTACCGCCGACATCTCGGCAAAAAAGTCTGGCGCGGCGAGCGCCAACGCTGCATCACTGACCAATCCCAGTGCGTCACTGACTGGATCGATCGCCGCCCCCTCGACCAACCATCCCGTTGGCGCACCCGTCTCATCGCGTTGAAAGAAATGCGCGCCGGGCACCGGGTCAGGCGTCTCCCGCGTGATTCCCGCAAGCTCCAATGCCCGTGTATTCGCCCAGGCTGTATGGCCGCCCTCGTCGATCATCAGTGCCGGCCGATCGGGGACCACAGCATCGAGCTCGGCAGCTGTCGGGCCACCCACGCCGAATGCAGGCGCCAGAAACCCGGAGCCGATCACGGGGTTTTGGTAAGGGTGCGTCCGCGCATGCTCTGCGATCGACTCCAGCACTTCCTCGGCACTCTGATACGGACTCAACATGACTCCGTTTACTAGCGGCAGCGTGTCCATACTGTGGATATGCGTATCGATAAAACCGGGGAAAACCGTACGGCCCTCTAACTCCATCACCTGTGTGTCGTTGCCAATGTGAGCGATAGCAGCCTCGGTATCTCCCATCCAGACAATGCGGTTATCGGCAATGGCGATCGCAGAGAAGTGGGACGCCACGTCATCCATGGAATAGATCGTGCCGCCGCGCAACACCCAGTCGGCATCCGCGCACGCAGCACCGCTAATGAGCAACGCAGCTCCGCTGCACCACGCTCTGAATATCCGTTGGTAATGACCCGCTCTGTTCATGGTGTCCTCCCCCGTTATGCCCCACATGCTAAGACGGCCGAGCGTCCAACACGAACTATATGTTCATTCCTTTTGTGCACAAATGTCCGTACTATTTGCGGCCACCTGCAACAGCACCCTCGGGAGTCAATTATGTCTGGATCGCGACCATTGGAAGGCCTTCGGGTCGTGGAATTGGGTCAGTTACTGGCAGGCCCATTCGCCGGTACGGTGCTGGGCTACTTTGGTGCCGAGGTCATCAAGGTCGAACCACCCACCGGTGACCCTATCCGTCAGTGGCGTGAGGTCCGCAATGGCATGTCGCTCTGGTATCACTCGCTGGCGCGCAATAAAAAAAGCGTCACGCTGGATCTCAAATCCGATCGTGGTCGCGAATTGGCGTTTGACTTGCTCACCAAGGCAGACGTTGTGGTTGAAAATTTCCGACCCGGCGCGATGGAGAGCTGGGGGCTGGGTCCCGAGCAAGTCAAAGCAAAGAACCCAGGCATTATCTACGCGCGCATTTCAGGTTACGGCCAGACGGGCCCGTTCTCCGAGAAGCCCGGCTACGCTTCGGTAACAGAGGGCTATGGTGGCTTCCGCTACATCAACGGGGAACCCGGCAAGGCTCCAGTCAGACCCAATATCTCACTGGGTGATACGGTCGCTGCGATCCACGCCGCACTCGGAGTCGCGTTTGCCATCATCGAGCGTAGCAAGAGCGGCAAGGGGCAAGTCGTCGACGTCGCCTTGTATGAATCTATCTTCAACTTGCTTGAGGGCATCGTGCCCGAGTACGACGGTGCCGGTGTTATCCGCGAACCCTCAGGCACGACAATCACCGGCATTGTGCCAACCAACACCTATCTTTGCTCCGATGGAAAGCACGTGGTGATCGGCGGCAACGGCGACTCGATCTTTAAGCGCCTGATGACCGAGGCAGGTCGTGCGGACATGGCCAATGATCCGGAACTTGAGCACAACCAGGGGCGCGTGATCCACGAGCGTCGCATTGATGAAGCGCTGGCCAAGTGGTGTGCTGACCACACCTCCGCTGAGATCATCGCAAAACTCGAGTCCGCGCGCGTGCCAGTGGGGCCCATCTACAACGTCGAAGACATGATGACGGACCCACACTACATTGCTCGGGGCATGTTCGAGTCCATCGAGGTCGATGGGGAATCACTCAAGATCCCAGCGATTCTGCCCAAGCTGAGCGAGACACCGGGGCGAACCGATTGGCCCGGCGCCAAGATCGGAGCACACAACACCGAGATACTCGGTGAGCTACTGGGACTGTCTGAAGACGACCTCCAACAGCTCAGCGCTGACGGCGTTACCTGCTGAGACCCCCGTGAAGCTTGATGGGCTAACAGTGCTCGACTTGTCGCTGTTCCTCCCGGGACCCGCAGCGACCCAACTGATGGCGGATCATGGTGCGCGCGTGATCAAGGTCGAGAATCCGCGAGCGCCTGAGCCCACCCGATCCGCCGCTTCGTTCCCCTGGACGCAAGGGGGTGAAACAGTCATGTTTCGTAACACCCAGCGCGGTAAAGAGAGCATTGCGTTAGATCTAAAAACGCCTGAGGGTAAAAAAGCCCTTCTCGCTCTCGCAAGAAAGGTTGACGTTGTGGTCGAAGCGTTTCGCCCGGGCGTCGCGGAACGCCTCGGCATCGACTACGCCTCGCTATCGGCGCTGAACCCGGGGCTGGTCTACTGCTCGATCTCTGCGTTTGGCCAAACCGGCCCCTGGCGGGACCGTCCTGCGCACGACACCGCGACCGTCGCGGCGGCGGGGATTCTGGATGTGACGCGCGCGCCCGAAGGAGAGAGTGGGCCCGCGATCATTGGCGTCCCGATTGCCGACATGCTGTCATCCTATCTCGCCCTGTCAGGTATTTTGATGGCGCTTCACCGTCGCAACGCCACGGGTGAGGGCGATTTTGTCGATATCAGCATGTTCGAGTCCGTACTCGCCGCCAGCCCCAACATACTGGGGCCCGTATTCGGCGGTAATCAGGCGCCCGAGCGCTTGCGGGAGCGAACCCACGGCGGCAATGCCATGCTCAATATTTATGAGACTGCCGACGGACAATTCATTGCCCTCGGCGGCGGCGAGCATAAGTTCGTGGAAGCGCTGTTCGGCGGCTTGGGCCGTGAGGAGTTCATCGCCCCGGTTACCGGTCCCGCTGGCGAGGGTCATTGGCCCGCCATCGATTTTTTGCGCGGTGCATTCCGGGAACGCACCCGGTCCGAATGGGAGGGATGGTTCGCGGGGCGCGATATTTGTTGGAGTCCCGTGGTGAACTTGCGAGAAGCTTGGGATGCCGATCATGTCTGGGAGCGTGGCATGCGGTTCAAGGATGCCGAGGGCAACGACCACATCGGCTCCGCGGTGCGCTTCTCGCGCGAACCCGCCCAAATCAACACGAATTTACCGGCAATCGGGGCTGAAACCGCCAAAATTATTGCAGAACTAGGCTTGACCGACGCCGAGCGCAGCGCGATATTGAGCGCAATTAACTAGGTTGTCCGGACAAAGGGTGCGGGTTCCTGTGGCTTCAGGGTAATCCAAGCGCCTGTTTACCCAGTACACAACACGAATAATGGCCCGCAAAAAGGCCTTACATCACGAAGGAGGCTACCCATGCCGAGCTTTACCCCTCTGAATCGTCGCCGTCAGGCTCTGGCGACACTCCCCCTGACCGCTGCAGTGACCGCTGCACTCTCTGCCTCGGCCGTGCTTATGCCTTCGGTCGCGATGGCGCAGCTAGAGGAAGTCGTGGTTACCGCGCGAGCTCGCGCAGAATCACTGCAAGACGTACCCGCCACGGTGACCGCCTTCACCGAGAGCCAAATCGAGAATATGGGTGTCGAGCGTGCGGAAGACTTCATTTATATGACGCCCGGAGTGACCTTCGTCAACACGGTTGAGGTCGGCGACAGCTCACTGAGTATCCGCGGCATTAACGGCGCGCGAGACGCGGAGACCAACTTCGCGTTCATTGTGGATGGCGTCCTCTACACCAACCCTTCGGCATTTAACCGCGAGTATCCCGATCTCTCTCAGATTGAGGTACTGAAGGGACCCCAAGGCGCTCTCTACGGTCGATCAGCCGCAGCGGGTGCGGTCATTATGTCGACCAAGCGCCCCACCCAAGAGTTCGAAGGTAGTGTCAAGGTGGGTGCGGCTGAGTACGGTACCTACTATGGCACGGCGACCGTCGCAGGCGGCTTAAGCAACGACATTGCCGGGCGTGTGACCTTCACGCATCGTCAAACCGATGGATTCCTAGAAAACGTTTACCTGCGTGACGACGTGGTTAATGACTACGAAGAAACGGCTTTTAGCGGCCGAATCTTCTGGGACATCAATGACACGACAACCATCGACGCTAAACTCCGTTATTCGGAAGTGTCCGCAGCCTCAATCGCGTTTAACGCGGCTTTTGAGTTGCCCTTCTTCGTAGGCGCACTCGCCGGCTTGACGGACTTTGGAGTAGACAATACGGCGGCCTCCATCGACGTTAACGATTTCAATTTTGTTTATTCACCCAACGTCGATCCGGAAAACGAACAGGAAACCGTCGAGTTTTCTGTGAAGATCGACAAGCAGTTCGACAC
>CAYQUE010000038.1:0-15030 GCA_964420615.1 uncultured Alteromonadaceae bacterium
TGCCGATCTTTTTGATCTGGTTGGTCAATGTGTTTTCTCCGCCGAATGCACCGTTTCGCATCGGAGCGCAAAAACGACTGACGCGCCAAAAGGGTGAACCTCAATCTCACGTAGTAATCTCAAAATATCTTCGTCATTGTATCTCTTTCGTGCCATTCTAGCTCCTCCTTAAGAGAGTTTTAACAAAATTCATGGCACTAATTTAGGGGGGAAGGTCAGGATGTATAAGCTTCTCGGATGCGGCAGTTTTCGGGGTCGTTATTTGCGGTGTCCAGCAACCATTCTCGGAATTTTTGGGCATCCGGATGGTCGCGGCCTGTTTCTGGTGAGATGAGATGGAAGGCCTCATGCAACGGTGCTTCGATACTGAATGGTTCGACGAGCCTGCCGCGTTCTATCTCGATGCTAAACATTGAGGAGCGGGCCAATGCTACCCCGCCACCGTGTGCTGCAAACTCGAATGCCAACAGCGACGTATCGAATTGCAGCCCCTGTCCCGAATTGATGCCATTTGTCTTTGCGAATCTCAGCCAATCAGCCCAGCCCTCCTCATAGCCAAGCACATGCAGGAGGCGATGGTGTGCAAGGTCCGCCGGCTTCCTAATAGCATTTTTGCCATATAGAAGTGATGGTGCGCAAACGGGTTTAATCACTTCCCACGTCAGGCGATCAGCCTTGTAACCTGGCCAATGTCCCGTGCCGTACTGGATGTCGAGATCAAATCGTTCGTTGTCGAACTGGTCACCCCAAACACTCGATACAAGACGTAAATTGATATCAGGGTGGTGATGAAAGAAGCCCTTAAGCCGGGGTGCGATCCAGTTGACAGAATAACCGACTGGTGCGCGCACTGTCAGCACCTCAGAGCGCCGAAGCCCGAAAACCTCTTCGGTGCCGGCCGCTAGACGTTCGAAACCGTCACGGACCTTGGGCAAATAGGCTGCGCCTACTTTAGTGAGCACAAGACTACGAGGTTTGCGCTCGAACAAAGGTTCGCGCAGGTAGTGTTCTAGTAGCTTCACCTGCTTGCTGATAGCGGCCTGAGTGAGGTTCAACTCCTGCGCAGCATTGGTGAAACTCAGATGCCGGGCCGATGCCTCAAAAGCGCGTAACCAAGTTAGATGTGGAAGTCGTCGGGTGCTCATGGCCAACTCATACATAAATATTTTTCAGTTATAGGGTCATTATAGGTTGCTTGCAATCGTTGATTGAACAGGCACAGTATTGTTTCTAAATTGATTGGAGGTATCGCCGTGGCGAACTACTGCAACAATGGTTTTGATCCACAGCGCCTTCGGCAGATTTCGAAGTGGATGCAGGCCCATGTCCGCGACTGTCGGCTCAGCGGACTGGCTGTTCAGATCTCAAGACGGGGAGAGGTCGCGTTTTCTGAACAAGTGGGCTATGCTGACACAGCTACGCGCCAGCCTGTTGCTCCTGATACGATTTGGCGCATCTATTCGATGAGCAAGCCGATCACCTCGCTCGCCCTGCTGATGCTATATGAGGAAGGGGCATTCCAGTTGGATCAGCCGGTTGCCGATTTCCTTCCGGCCTTCAGTGCGCCGCGCGTCTGGAAAGGGCCGGGCCATCCACTGGATGCCACCGAACCGGCAGAGCGCCCGATCACTATTCATGACTTGCTGACCCATCAGGCCGGCATTATCTATGGCGACCCGCAGGGGAATGCTCTAGAACAGGCGCTGTCGGCAGCTGGGCTCGATTTCGACCGTTGTTTTAAGACGATGGGGCAAGCCGTCGATGCGCTGGCCGGGTTTCCGCTGGCGTTTCACCCTGGCGAACGCTGGTTCTACGGCCTGTCGACCGACGTTCTGGGTCGCGTGATCGAAGTGATCAGCGGGCAAACGCTTGGCGCCTTCCTGAAGGCCCGGATATTCGATCCGCTGGGAATGGAAGATACAGGGTTTTCTGTTCCCGACCACAAGGTCAGCCGATTGGCCACGCTCTATGACCACAGCTCTGCGGGCTTTTCTCCATCGTCGAACCAGGACCGTTGCCTTGCGCCGGTGACGCTTGAGAGCGGCGGGGGTGGGTTGGTCTCGACGATGGCGGATTTCCAGCGTTTTGCGACGATGCTGTTGCGGCGCGGTGCCTTTGATGGGGGCGCGCTGCTCGGCCGCAAGACCTTCGATCTGATGGTGTCGAACCACATGGGCGGTGATCTGGCCAGCCGTGGGCAGGCGCATTTCAGCGAAACCACATTCGAGGGGATCGGGTTCGGCCTTGGCGTGTCGGTGATGCTGGACCCGGCGCGGGCAAAGATTATCGGTTCACCCGGAGAGTTCGCCTGGGGCGGCATGGCTTCGACGGCATTCTTGGTGGACCCGATCGAGGAAATGACCGTGATCCTGATGACCCAGCTCATTCCCTCGAGCGCCTATTCGCTGCGTCGTCAGCTACGTGTTTTGAGCTATCAGGCGCTGGTTTGAACGCTCGCGCGCGGCCCTAGGCCATGACCAGCGCGATGACACCGACAAAGATCAGGCTGAGCGCCCAGACCAGATCGAGGTTGAACCAGCCTTTGGACAGGAATTTGAGGCCCAGCCAGCGGTAGACGCCAAAGGCCAGTGTACCGCCAGCGGTCAGCATGGCAAGGCTGTGCAGCAGTGCGACGCCAAGGGCCACCGTGGCGTTCGAGGTCATCAACACGCTGGCGGCCGCGTGGCCTGCGTCGGTGTCGATCGTCTGGCAGATGCCCAGGTAGATCGGCACCAGCATCAGCCCCGCACCATGGGCGAGGGCCGCAAGGAACGACCAAAGCGCCAGTTGCGTTGGCCGGACGCGGGCCAAAAAGCGGGGGTGGCGGCGGTTGATTGTCAGGTAGACGCCAAGGGCGATGACCAGAAGGGCCGCGGCAATCTGGATCTGGCGCTGGTAGTCGACCAGCCACAGAAGCGCGCTGAAGGGCAGAAGGATCGCCATCATCGACAGCAGGTGACCACCCGCCAAAGCGGCCAGCGCATGCCAGAGGCGGCTTGGTTTGCGCTCCATCAGCGCGGCAGAGACCGCCAGAGGCCAGCCCATGCCCGGGTTCAACCCGTGATATATTCCGGAAAAAACGACGGCCCACCACAGGGCCGCCGTCGATGTTGCATGATCCACGCGTCAGACGGAAGGGTAGCAGAAGCTGTCGGTCGAGCAGTCTCCACCTTCGAGCCTGATCTGGTGGCTGCGGTAGCCTTCGGGGAATTCCACCCAGAAGTCCTTGTCCAGTTCGATCCCGCCGCTTTCGCCCACATTGGCCATGACCATGGCCGCGCCTCGGTCGCCCGGATAGAACTGGTCGTCCCATGTGGAATAGAGCGAATTGGTCCAGTAGACACGTTTGCCGTCGCGGCTGATCTCGACCATCTGGGGGCCGTAGCCGAAAGTCTTGCCGTTCGGGTGGGGGGTATTCTTGACGATGCCGCCGATCTCGACCTTGCCGGCCAGAACCGGGTTCATCGGGTCGGAAACGTCATATTGGTGCATCTCGCCAAGACCCCAGCAGGCGACGTAAAGGTATTTGTCGTCCAGGCTCAGGTCGATATCCGTCACCAGCGGCGGGCAGGCGCCAAACCCCTTCAGCAGATCGGGCAGGTCGTCGGCATCCGCCGGGACCGGGTCGATGGTGATGGTCTTTTTCGCCTCAAAGGTGCCGTCGTCCTTTTGCCACCAGGTGAAGATCGCTCCTTGCAGGTTGGTGGTATCGACCACCACGCCGCAGAAACCGTAGTCCTTGGACGGATCATGCGCAGGCCGGATTTCAAGCGCCATCTGGTGATTGGCGCCAAGGTCGATCGTTTGGACGTTCTTGCGGTCGCGCAGCTTCCAGAAGTGGATCTTGTGGCCATATTTGTTCGACAGAAGGTCTTCGGGCACGATGCCGTTCTCGAACTGCGGCGGCAGACCCCATTCGGAGCTGACCATGTAGTCACGCGGCAGGTTCCACCAGAAATCATAGTGCTTGTCCTGCTCTCCCCGGTCCATCTCGTAACGGCCAAGGATGTCGAAGGTCTCACAATCGAGGATGAAGATGCCCGGAGGGCCATCGGTGCCATCCACTCCGCCGCCACCAAGCGTGCTGACATAGATGCCCTCGGGGCCACAGTGGATGGTGTGAGGGCGGGAATAGCCGGTCTTGGCAAAGACCTCTTCGGGTTCGATGATCTTGTGAATCTTGGCCTTCAGCGGTTCCTTCACGTCAATGATGTAGATGCGCGAGGAGCGGATGCCGGGGATGATCAGGTAGCGCCGCTCAAGGAAGGCGTGACCTGACAGCGGTGAAAGCGCTGACGAACAGGCGTTCCAGCCAAAGTGGTGAAATTCGTCGCCCGTATTGGGCATGATCACCTGATGAACGATTTGACTGAAGGTCTTGGAACTCGGGTCCACATCGACAATGGCAAGGCCATCGGGTTGCGAGCCATCGGGGCTGAGCATCAGGGTGAAGGCCAGCTTTTCCGCCGGAGCCTCCATGGCGAGCCGGGGTGTGGCGTGAAAGGTTGGATCAGGTCTGAGATTCATTGATATTCCTCCTGTCAGATTTTTGGTTGGTTAATTTCTTAGAAGTTCCCTTTTTTCATGTAAGCGGGCCAATCGAACCCATGGTCTGAACGATAATTCGCTATGGCATTTCTTCGATTGGCAGATGGCAGGCGATTTCCAGTTCGCCGGGCAATGTTCGGACCGGTGGTTGCGTGACATCGCATGTACCAACGATGGCATGGGTGCACCGATTGGCAAAGGGACAGCCTTTGGCGCCGATGACAACGCTTCCGGCGCTGGCGGCTTTGGCTTCGCCGGTATCGGCCACCCCTTCCAGCCAGCCCTGACGCATCTCGGGGACCGAGGAGAGGAGCAGTTTGGTATAGGGGTGAAAAGGCGGGCTGAAGACAACATTCGACGGTCCCTTTTCGACCACCTGCCCGGCGTAGAGCACCACAACTTCATCCGCGAAGGAGGCAACGGTCGAAAGGTCATGGCTGATGAACATATAGGCCACGCCCAACTTGTCCTTGAGCGATTTCAGAAGTTCGATCACCCCCGCCGCGACAACAGTATCCAGCGCCGAGGTGACCTCGTCACACAGGATAACCTTGGGGTCGGCGGCCAGCGCACGGGCGAGGTTGATGCGTTGCTTCTGCCCGCCCGACAATTCGCCCGGGAAACGCGTAGCAAAGCTGCGCGGCAAGTCGACCAGTTCCAGAAGGTCGCCCACCTTTTCGACCCGCGCGCGACCCTTGAGGCCCTGATAGAACTCCAGCGGGCGGCCCAGGATATCACCGATCCGCTGGCGCGGGTTCAGCGCGGTATCGGCCATCTGGAACACGATCTGACAATCCTTGAGCGAATCGCGCGGTCGATCCTTCACGCTGGGCGCGGCAACCTTCCCATCGAGCCTAATTTCTCCCTCCCGCAGCGGCGTCAGACCGGCGACGACCCGCGCCAGCGTGCTTTTCCCGCAGCCGCTTTCACCAATCACCCCCACAACCGATGCCGCAGGGACATCAACTGATACATCCGACAGGATGGTCAGCGCCCCATAGCCTGCCGTGATGTTTCGCGCCGAAATGACGGGCGCTTGCGCCGCGCTGGCGTCAACGTGGTCGAACAGATGCGGCGCGGGCCGGACGGCATCCATCAGCATGCGGGTATATTCGTGCTGCGGGTCATGCAGGATCTGGGCAGTTGGTCCTTCCTCGACCATTTCACCGTTCTTCAGCACAAGAATTCGATCCGCCACTTGCGCTACAACAGCCAGATCATGGGTGACGTAGATCGCCGCCGTGCCCTGATCACGGATGATATCCTTGAAGGCTTTCAGCACCTCGATCTGGGTAGTCACGTCCAGCGCGGTGGTGGGCTCGTCAAGGATCAGCAAATCCGGCCCGCAGGACATGGCCATCGCCGCCATCAGACGCTGCAACTGCCCGCCCGAAACCTGATGCGGGAACTTTTCGCCCACGCTGTCGGGGTTCGGCAGATCCAGCTTGCGGTAAAGATCGACGGCTGTGGCGGTCAGGGTCGCGGCATCGCCTGCGCCATGCCACAGCGGCGCCTCGATCACCTGCTTGCCGATCCGCAGCGCGGGGTTGAAGCTGGCGGCGGCGGATTGCGCGACATAGGATACCTCGTCACCGCGCAGCGCATGGCGATCCTGCGGCGACAGTTTCATAATGTCGCGCCCGTTCAGCCAGATTTCTCCTCCCGCGATGCGGCAACCGGGCCGGGCAAAGCCCATCGAGGCCAGCGAGATCGTGGACTTTCCTGACCCGCTTTCGCCGATCAGGGCCAGCACCTCGCCCTTGGCCACGTTCAGCGACACACCCTTGACGATCGGGACGTAGGCGCCCCCGGGCGGGCGGCCCTCGACGCGCAGGTTCTTGATTGTCAGGATATCGCTCATTGGTCGATCTTCTCCAGAACGGTTTCACCCTGCTGACGCTGCTGGAACCAGTCCACAAGCAGGTTCATGGATACGGTCAGCGAGGCGATGCAGGCGGCGGGGATCAGCGCGGCGGAGGAGCCAAGGAACAGGCCGCCCACGTTTTCCTGCACCATCAATCCCCAGTCGGCGGCGGGTTCCTGAACGCCCAGGCCCAGGAAGGACAGACCCGACAGGAACAGAATGGAAAACGTGAAGCGCAGGCCGAACTCGGCGATCAGCGGGGCCATGGAGTTTGGCAGGATCTCGCGTGTCAGGATCCACCAGGTGCCTTCGCCGCGGGCGCGGGCGGCCTCGACAAAGTCCATGACGCCAATGTCATAGCCCAATGCGCGCGACACCCGGAAGACGCTGGTCGATAGCACCAGTCCGACCGTGAGCACCAGAACCGTGATCGAGGTGCCGAATGCGCCGATCACCACCAGGGCCAGCAGGGTCGACGGGAAGGCCATGAAGGCCTCGACGATGCGGCTGACGACGATGTCGAACCAGCCCTTGAGGATCGCGGCGGCAAAACCCAGTGTCACGCCGAAGGCAAAGGAGATCACCGTCGTTATCAGCGCAAGCAGCAGCGTGGTGCGAACCCCGTAGATCAGGCGCGAGAAGACGTCGCGCCCAAGCTTGTCCGTCCCCAACAACCCGCCTTCGCCTATTGGTGCAAAGGTCGTGCCCGAGATAATCTCGGCCTCGCCATGGGGGGCGATCCATGGCCCGAACAGGGCAAGGATCAGCCAGAACAGCAGGACGGAACCCGCAAGAACGGCGGTCCAGGTCAGGCGCAGGCCCGCAAAGACTGAAGCGCGCGGTGTGGCAATTTCGGTTGCGTCGCTCATTTCGGATACCTCAGGCGCGGATTGGCCATAATGGAAAGTACATCGGCCAGAAGGTTAAGAAGGATATAGACAGCGCCGAAGATCATGGCGCAGGCCTGGATCAGCGGGATGTCCCGCAGCGTGACGCCATCGACCAGCAGACGGGTCAGGCCCGGGACGCCGAACACGGTTTCAACGATGATCACACCGGACACCATGTAGCTGAGGTTCAGGGCGATCACCGTCAGGATAGGGGACAGCGCATTGGGCAGCGCGTGACGCACCACAAGGCGGCGCTTCGGCAGGCCCTTGAGCGCGGCCATTTCCAGGTAGGGAGATGTAAAGATGTTGATTACCGAGGAGCGTGTCATCCGCATCATATGCGCAATAACCGCAAAGCTGAGCGTGGCAACGGGCAGGGCAAGGGCGCGGAAATTCTGCCAGAAATCGAAATAGGGTCGGGTATTGGCAGAGGCAGATAACCATTTTAGCTCAACTGCGAAGACCTTCATCAGGATAAGGCCAATAAAGAATTCGGGCACCGCAATAAGCGCGAGCGTGGTCATGGCAAGCGTCTTGTCGACGCGGCCGCCAGCACGAATCGCCGACCAAAGACCGAGCGCTAAGGACAGCGGAACAGAGATTGCGGCCGCCAGCAGAGCTAGCCGTAGCGTGTTCCACATCCGGCTTTCGATCATGTCGGCCACGGGACGCTTTGTCGCCAGCGAGGTGCCCAGATCGCCCTGCAACATTCCGCCGAGCCAGTCAAAATATCGAACGATGGCTGGGCGGTTCAGGCCCATTCCCTCGCGCAGTGTGGCCAACGCTTCTTCCGTGCGACTTTGTCCAAGAATTGCCTCGGCCACGTCGCCAGGAAGGATCTCGGTAGCGCCAAAAATGATAATTGATGCCAGTAGCAAGGTTAGCAAACCTTGCGCCAGGCGCGTCAGTATGATGCGATACACCTCGTTCCTCCTTACAGGCTGTTTGCAGTTTCAGGGAAAGCGCCGTTTTGGGCAAACAACTATAGTAGACATATTGGGTGTGTTTTAATTATGGGTCGGGCATGGGCTGATCTAGATCGGGGCAAAGCCTGGTTTTTTGTTGTTTGCGCGACGCTAATTTGTAGTGACATAAGTTGTGAAACTGGAGATGCACATGATTGCCTATGACTATCCTCTGTTGATCAAGCAGATTCTGAACACGTCGCTTTCTTGTGCGCCTGGACAGGAAATCGTTCATGCAGACACCATGCGCTACGACTATAGTATATTCGCCTGGCGGATTGGGCGTGTAGCCGGAGCTTTGCGTGCTCTCGGAGCTGGCGAAGGCAGCATTATCGCGGTACTTGACTGGGATAGCCACCGCTATTTGGAATGCTTCTTTGCCGTGCCCATGATCGGAGCCACCTTACACACAGTGAACATCCGACTGTCGCCGGAACAAATCCTATACACGATAAACCATGCTGAGGATGACCTGATCCTGTGCCATGTCGATTTTCTGCCGCTGCTCATGGAGATCGCGGGCCGGATCGAACGTCCCTGGCGGCTGGTGTTAATGTGCGATGATGGCCAAACTCCCCCAGGTGTGAAGGCAGCAGGAGAGTATGAGGCCCTTCTAGACGCAGCTACGTCGGTCAGCAACTTCCCCGATTTCGACGAGAATATTCGCGCTACACTATTTTACACCACGGGCACGACGGGCAACCCTAAGGGGGTCACCTATTCGCAGCGCCAGCTCGTGCTCCACACGCTAGCAGTGGCATCGGGCCTGGGTCCGATCCCCGGCGGCGGGCTGAACCGCGGCGATGTCTACATGCCGATCACGCCGTTGTTCCATGTTCACGGCTGGGGCATTCCTTACGTCGCAACGCTGATGGGGCTCAAGCAGGTCTATCCGGGGCGTTATGAGCCCGCGCACCTTCTAGGATTGATTGCCGAGCATGGCGTGACCTTCTCGCATTGTGTGCCGACGATCCTTGCGATGCTGCTGAACGTGCCGGAGGCTGTAGCAACGGACCTGAGCCGCTGGAAAGTCATCATCGGCGGCTCTGCCCTGCCCGAGGGGCTGGCGCGGCAGGCGCTCGCGCGCGGCGTCGACCTTCACGCGGCTTATGGCATGTCCGAGACCTGTCCTTTCCTGACTGTGGCTGACATGATGGCGACGCGAGCCTCCAATGCGCTGATCGATGTTCGGATAGCGACTGGCAAACCCGCGCCGATGGTTCAAATTCGGGTCGTCGATTCGGAGATGAACGACCTGCCACGCGATGGTAAGTCCACAGGAGAGATTGTCGCCCGTGCGCCTTGGCTTACCCGAGGCTACTTGAAGAACGAAGAGGGTACGAAGACACTTTGGCATGGCGGCTGGCTACATACCGGCGATGTAGGGCGGTTCGATCAGCGTGGGACGCTCCATATCACTGACCGATTGAAAGATGTAATCAAGACCGGCGGGGAATGGGTTTCTTCGCTAGAATTGGAAAATCTTGCCAGCAGAGTCGCGGGCGTGGCTGAGGCCGCCGCCATCGGCGTGCCGGATCCCAAATGGGGCGAACGCCCGCTCTTGTTGGTCACCTGCACCGATACCCCGGAGGCAATCGTGTCAGCACTGCGCGCATCGTTTGCCAGTGCCGTCGCGGACGGGGCGCTGTCGAAATGGGCCGTTCCAGACCGGATCGAGATTGCCCCCGCGCTGCCAAAGACCTCGGTCGGGAAACTGGACAAGAAGGCCCTCAGAACCCGCTACTGCTAGGAAAGAACCCTCGCCATGAAAGACGTCGTCATCGTTTCCACCGCCCGCACACCCATCGGCTCTGCCTTCCGGGGGTCGTTCAACAACATCAAGTCGCCGACGCTTGCGGGCCACGCGATCCGGGCGGCGGTCGCGCGGTCCGGCACCGATCCTGCCGAGGTTGAAGACGTCGTGATGGGCTCGGTCCTGACGGCGGGCACCGCCGGGCTGAACGTCGCGCGGCTGGCGGCGCTGGCAGGTGGGTTGCCCGCAACCGCAGCGGCCCAGACCATCGACCGGCAATGCGCCTCGGGGCTGATGGCCATCGCGACGGCGGCAAAGCAGATCGCGGTCGATGGCATGGGCGTCGTGGTGGCCGGTGGACAGGAAAACATCTCGGCGGTTCAGGCGCGGTATTTCGACTGGGTCACGGCCGAGAAAGACCCCAATGTGACCCGGGCGGCTGAACATGCCTATATGCCGATGCTAATGACGGCCGAGAAAGTGGCGCGGCTGCACCGCATCACGCGTGAGGCACAGGACGAATTTGCGGCACTGTCTCAAGCCCGTACTGCCGCTGCGCAGGTCGCTGGGGCTTTTGATGATGAGATCATACCGGTTACGGCTAACAGGTTGATTAAGAACAGCGATACCGGCGAAGTACGCGAAGAAACCGTCACCTTGACACAGGATGAGGGCAATCGCCCAGGGACAACGGTTGAAGCGTTAGCAAACTTAAAGCCCGTTGCCGAGGGTGGACTGGTTACCGCAGGAAATGCCAGTAAGTTGTCGGATGGCGCTTCGGCCTGTGTTTTAATGACGGCGGATGCGGCTATCAAACGCGGGCTTTCGCCGCTTGGGATCTATCGGGGAATGGCCGTAGCCGGTTGTGCCCCTGAGGAAATGGGTATGGGCCCGGTCTATGCTGTGCCACGGCTGCTTGAACGGACTGGGCTTAAGGTTGACGACATCGGATTGTGGGAGCTGAATGAAGCCTTTGCCGCTCAAGCCATACCCTGCCGTGACCAACTGGGAATTGATCCCGAAAAGCTGAACGTCAACGGTGGCGCTATTTCGGTGGGCCACCCTTACGGGATGACAGGTGCGCGGCTGGTTGGCCACGCGCTCATCGAGGGTAAAAGGCGCGGTGTCCGCTATGTTGTTGTCACGATGTGCATCGGTGGCGGAATGGGGGCTGCCGGGTTATTCGAGGTGGCCTCATGATTAGTACTACAAAGCTACTCCTCATCATCTTGGACGGTGTGCCCTACCGAAATTTTCGACGCCTTTTTGGTAATCTTGAAGGATGGGTTGCCTCGGGCGAGGCGAGCGTGCGGCGGATGCGGTCGGTCCTGCCGTCTACATCTTCAGCCTGCTATGCCTCAATGCATACCGGCCTGCCGCCGCATGTTCATGGTGTCTTTGGCAACAAGCACCGACAGAGGCTTCAGTTTCCAGATGTGTTTTCTCAACTGGCCGAGGCTAAACGCAAGACCGGTGCAGTGGCACTGAGTTGGTGGAGCGAATTGTTTTATCGAATGCCGTTCGACCCGGTGAGGGATATCGAACTCGACAGCTCGGATGGCCCTATACATCATGGCCGCTTCCACACAATGTCTGATGCGACCGACGCCAATCAGATGAGTCCGTCCGACGCTGATTTGTTCGCAACCTTGACCTATCTCTGTGAGGTCAAAGGGATCGACTACGGACTTTTGCATACTTCGACACTGGATAGCATGGGGCATCGTTTTGGTCATGGTAAGCGCGAGATGAGCGACGCTTGCTACTATCTTGATGCAGCCCTTGCGCCATATGTAGCTCGTTGGCGGAGCTTTGGCTATGAAGTCATAATTACATCTGATCATGGTCAGGATGACCTTGGTCATCATGGAGGCTCAGGAGAAGATCAACAAGACGTCGCCTTCTATTACTTCGGCGACAGTGCGCTGCCGCCAGAGGATGCGCTGCTGGATCAATTGGGACTTGCACCGTCGATCCTGACGCTAATGGGGGTTTCTGTTCCGACAGGCATGATTGCAGCACCATTCTTTGAGCCTGCACGACGCAAATTGGACCCATAACCTCAGTTATGTCAAAGTCATGAAATTGGTTGTTTGTGTTATCTACTTGTCCCACGCAATCTCTTACGGAAAGCGGGGTAGCCCGTTATCGGTCATAAGGGAGGAAAAATATGTCCGACATCGATAGCTTGGTAAGGCAATATAAGGCCGGCGCGCTTAGCCGCCGGAGTTTTTTCAAGCGCGCGGGCGCATTCGGCTTGTTAGTGCCGGCGGCAAGTGGGATTCTTACAATGGCGGGACCAGCCCGCGCCGAGGAACCGAAGCGCGGCGGTTGGCTACGAATTGCTCAAGGCAACACCGACAATACACTTGAGCCGGTCCGCATGGTCGACACCGATGACGGCATCTATTCGAACTGTGTCTACCAGCGACTGACCCGCTTTGCGCCAACGCTGGAGGTCGAAGGCGACGCTGCTGACGAGTGGAGTGTCAACGCCGCCGCAACCGAGTGGAGCTTTAAGCTACGTGGCGGGCTGACCTTTCATAACGGCCAGCCGGTCACTGCTGCTGATGTGGTCGAAAGCCTGTCGCGGCACATCGCCGAAGGCTCTGAGTCCCCTGCTAAGGCACTTCTTTCGACTGTCACGGCGATTGAAGCGCCAGACGTCTCGACCGTCAAGATTACCCTGTCCTCGGGCAATGCTGACCTGCCGGTGATCATGTCCGACTACCACCTTGCGATCCACCCGGCTGGCCACACCGATTTTGCGAGGGCAATCGGATCAGGTCCTTTCAAGGTGATGGAGTTCATTCCCGGTGAGCGTGTGGTTCTTGAACGTTTCGAAAATTATCACGAAGAGGGCAAGCCTTATCTCGACGGTATTGATTTCATACCGGTACCAGATGTCAACGCTACGCTCAGTACGTTGCTGGCTGGCGACGTGGACGCCATTCGCGACGTGCCCGCCTTTGCAGTCGATCAGTTGGTCAGCAACGATGCCGTAACTCTCTACAATACGCCCACCGGCGCCTTTACCAACATGGTCATGATGGTGGATCGCGCGCCAACTAATGATCTGAACTTCCGAAAGGGCATCAAGCATGCGCTTGACCGCGAACTTGTTCTCCAACAGGTATTTAAAGGTATTGGAACAATATCGGCCGACACGCCGATCGGGCCGACTTACAAATATTGGTGCGAGGATGTGAAGCCTGCCGAATATGATCTCGACAAGGCAAAGTTCTACTTTGACAAGGCGGGCGTCAACGCCATCGACCTTTACACGTCGGAAACTGCCGGCAGTTCAGCCAACGACATCGCGCTTACCTTCCAGCAATCCGCAAAGGGCGCGGCCGATATTAACGTGATCAAGACGCCATCTGATGGTTACTGGTCGAATATCTGGATGCAAAAGCCTTTGACCATGTCTGGATGGCAGGCGCGCCCTACCGTCGACGCTTTCCTGACCATCGCACACATGAACGGCGGCAGCTGGAACGAAACGATGTGGGGCTCCGAGCAGTTCGATGCAATGATCATCGGCGCCCGGGCCGAACTCGACGAGGCCAAACGGGCGCAGATGTACTGCGACATGCTACACATGATGAATGACGATGGCGGATTCGTGAATGCGGTCTTCCAGAACCAGCTTGAGGCTACGGCCAAGAATGTGATGGGTTGGACGCCGCATTCCGTTGGCGGTCTGGGCGGTTTCGGACAGACGCTACGTAACGTATGGCTCGCATAGGCCGGGATCATTTCTATCAGAGGCGATTGCCGACCGATTCTTGGCTGCCGGTCCTTCCGGATCGGTGGCCTTTACTCTCTTTTACACTCAATAGCTGGTGCAAGCATGTTTTCGATTTCACCTTCTACACGTCTGCGACCTTCGCCCTTTTACGAGGCAACACTGGCGGATGGCGTCTGTGCCATGACAACCTACAACCACATGCTCATGCCCACTTCTTATGGTCACGCCGAAGAAGAATATTGGCGCATCATCAATGGCGTCTCGATGTGGGACGTTGCGGTTGAGCGCCAGGTTCAGTTAGTGGGTCCCGACGCAGGAAGGTTGGCGCAGATACTTGCGCCCCGTGATCTGTCCAAATGCAAGATCGGGCAAGGCAAATATGTTCCACTTTGCAATCATCATGGCGTATTGATCAATGATCCGATCCTGCTGAAACTTGGTGAAGACCGTTATTGGCTGTCTATTGCTGACAGCAACATCTGGTTCTGGGCCGAAGCCGTCGCACGCGAGCGAGGTCTAAAGGTCGAGGTGAGCGAACCGGACGTATCGCCCCTTGCCGTACAGGGACCCAAGGCGGAAACCGTCGTTGCCTCGATCTTTGGCGACTGGGTTCGCGACCTTAAATACTTCTGGTTTCGAGAAACAGTGATCGACGGAATCCCCGTGGCGGTTGCCCGATCTGGATGGTCTAAACAGGGCGGTTTTGAAATCTACCTTATGGATGGAGCCAAAGGCACTGCACTCTGGAATATCGTCAAGGAAGCCGGACGGCCGCATTGTATCGGGCCGGGTAATCCCAACTGGTGCGAACGTGTCGAAAGTGGGTTGATCTCGTACGGCGGCGACACGGATGGGCAAACAAATCCGTTCGAGGTCCGAATGGGAAAATACGTCGATCTTGATGTACCCGACGACACGATTGGTATCGAGGCTTTACGCCGGATCGTGACTGAGGGTCCTAAACGTCAGCAGCTTGGTGTCATTCTTGACAATTCCGAGCCTGTCAATGCGGAGTTCAATTGGAACGCCATAGACATGGATGGCTCTCGTATTGGCGATATGACTACCTGTGTCTGGTCCTATCGATTGAGAAAAAATATTGGGTTCGCACTTGTTGCGAACTTTGCAAAACCCGGTGACCGGGTCGTCGTACGACGCGAAGCAGGAGCTGTTGAAGGTACACTGTATGAATTACCATTCCTCTGAGGCCACCATGAACGTCATCACCGAACCCGCGCGGCAAACGCCCGTGATCCATA
>CAYQUE010000039.1:0-10663 GCA_964420615.1 uncultured Alteromonadaceae bacterium
ATTATTCAGGACTATGGGCAGGGCGGTGCGTTTACCGGGGGCAACGAAATTGCTGATGATGACGGCAACCTTGCAGGCTATCTCGGTACTGACTACTACTCGAAAAAGTCGCAGAATTTCGCCGCGAACCGCCAAGGGTATTTTCACTACACGATCATGGCCCATAAGTATGGTGGTGGCGCAACCGAGAGCTCGGGCCTGGCGGAGTTCTTCGCAGATGACTTGATTGTGTCATCCAACTGGTGGTTTGAGTATGACGAATCGGTTGCTTCTACCATCGTCCATGAATTAGGCCACAACCTGGGTCTCCGGCATGGGGGATTTGAAGATACTAATAACAAGCCTAATTACAATTCGGTAATGAACTACAACTATCAGTTCCCGGGGGTTGATACCGACTGCTCTGGGTGCGGAACCAACTGCAGTAGTGGCAACGCCTTTATATCTGGAGACGGTCTAATCGACTACTCCACGGGCAGCCGCAATGATCTGCAGGAAGGCTTCCTGACAGAGTCATTCGGCGTGTGTTCAAATGTGGCGACAGATTGGAACCGGAACGGGTCAATTGATGGTTCCACAGTGGCGGCAGACGTTAATGGTGACGGCGCACAGACCATTCTTGAGGACAGCGATGACTGGGCTAATATCTATTACTTCGGCCCGTCAGATTCTGCCGGTGCCTCACTGACGCCTAACACTGTCCAGTGCGACAATGTACCGCCCAGACCTTGATTGGCAATCTGCGCGAACTGAACACCCGTTGACCGAAAAATCCGAGCCAGGCCTCTTTTGTATGCAGTTTGTAAAGGTTCCCTCGTTGGCGCTGGTGCTGATTTCAGCGGCCGGAGCCACTTCGACTTCGGATGCCCTGTTCACGATTGAGCAAGCGGCGCGCGGACAATCGTTGTACCAAACCCAATGCGCCTCGTGTCACGGGCTCGAGCTCGGTGGTGGTGAGGCGGCGCCCGCGCTAGCTGGGGATGCGTTCAGACAACGCTGGCAGGGTCGGCCACTGGTAGAGTTTACAGCCGCCAATTTGGCCATGCCCCTGTCCAATCCCGGAGGCCTATCGGGTGCTACCTACTCGGCAATCATGGCCTTTGTGTTGTACCAAAACGGATTCCCGACGGGCGAGGTGGCGCTGACGACCTCGTCGACCAGCGATTCAAACCTGAATCAATTTGGTCAGTCCGTGCCTCAGCCGCTGAACAGTCCGATGGTGGCAGCAGGGACGATGCAGGAATGGCTCCATCACCGCGGCTCTGCTCACGGCACCAACTATTCGCCCTTGGATCTGATAAACGCCGATAACGTCGAGGCACTCGAAGTTGTGTGGCGATGGCGCTCCGATAATTACGGTGCCGCGCTGTGGCCTAACTATCAGGTGACCCCATTGATGGCGGGAGGCGTGCTATACGCCACGGCTGGCGCGCGACGATCGGTGGTAGCAATTGACTCGGCGTCGGGCGAGACCCTATGGATTTATCGCCTCGATGAGGGCACTCGCGGCGAACACGCACCGCGCAAGGGTCCGGGCAGGGGGGTAGCGTTTCACCGCGATGCCGATCGCGAGACCATTTTTTTTATCACTCCCGGCTATCAATTGGTGGCGCTCGATGCCCATTCGGGTTTGCCCCGGTCAGATTTCGGTGAGGCCGGTAAGGTCGATCTAAAATTGCAGCTTGATCAGGCGTTGGACCCAGAGACTGCGCCTATAGGCGCCAGTTCCCCCCCGATTGTCGTCGGGGATGTGGTGATCGTGGGTGCGGCGTTCGCGTTCAGCGGGGCACCGGTATCACCTGATGCCTTGGCGGGTAAAGTCACGGCCTATGACGCCACGACGGGTGAGTTGCGTTGGCGCTTCAATACCATCCCCGCGCCAGATGAGCTTGGTTACGAATCCTGGGCGCAGGGTTCGGCGGACTACACAGGTAACGCGGGTGTCTGGGCACCAATGACCGCGGATCCCGAGCTCGGTTATGTCTATTTGCCGGTCGAGGCACCCACCAGTGATTACTATGGTGGTCATCGCCCCGGCGATAATCTCTATGGGCAGAGCCTCGTTTGTCTCGATGCGGCGACAGGTGAGCGCGTATGGCACTTTCAAACTGTCCATCACCCGATCTGGGATTACGATTTGCCCGCGCCCCCGGTATTGCTGGACCTCACAGTCGAGGGTCGGGAGATTCCAGCGGTGGCGCAAATCACCAAGCAAGGCCTGACCTTTGTGTTTGATCGCCGAACAGGTGAGCCGGTTTGGCCCATCGAGGAGGTGGCGGTGCCACAGACGCAGGTGCCAGGAGAGAAAACCGCGGCGACCCAGCCTTTCCCGACATTACCTGAGCCCTTCGGTCGGACTGGCGTTAGCGCCGAACAATTGAATGATCTTACCCCCGAAATTCTCGAGGAAGCCCAGCGCATTGCCGCGCGCTACACCCTGGGGCCTCTTTACACGCCCGCTACGCTGTTTAGTGAACATAATGGTGGAACGCTAGTACTACCCGGGTCGGTCGGAGGCGCCAACTGGCAAGGAGCGGTCGCGGATCCTGAGAGTAATATGCTCTATGTCTCCTACGCGGTATCGCCCGAAGTTGTGGGTCTCGTCCAGGATCCAGTGCGCAGCTCGGTTCGCTATGTGCTGCGTGATGCGGTCGTTGAGCAGCCCTTTGATCTCCCCTTGTTGCAGCCGCCGTGGAGTTGGATTTCAGCAATTGACATGAACTCGGGGCGCATCGTTTGGCAACGACCCAACAGTGATACGCCTAGGGAGGTGCGGGAGCACCCGTTGCTGGCGGACAAAATAGTGCCCGCTACCGGCAATGACGATCGGTCGGGCTTGTTGGTGACCAAGACGTTGTTGTTCTCTGGTGAGGGTGCGGGTATGTATGGCTCGCGGTGGGGTGGGTCCATTTTCAGAGCGCACGATAAGGTGACAGGCGAGGTGTTAGCCGAGATAGATCTGGGTCAAAACCAGACGGGTGTGCCGATGACCTACGCCGTAAACGGTCAGCAATATATTGTCGTTGCGACTGGCCTCCCGGGGGAAGGCGGACAGTTGGTAGCGCTCTCTTTAAGGCGTTAACTCAGCGCACCATACACAATATGCTTGATTTGCCCCCGAAAGTTGAAAGTCGACGAGGGGATCAATTGGGTCATGAAAATCGCGTAAAGATGCTCTCGAGGGTCTACCCAGAATAGAGTTGAGGCGAGTCCGCCCCAATAGAAATCGCCTTCCCCGACAGTTCCCGATGCCGCAGCGTCAATGGTTGAGGCAAATCCGAGCCCAAATCCAACGCCAGCGTTACTGGTCTCGGAAAAACCACCGACCGCCATTTGCGCAAGCGACGCGCCGCCAAGATGGTTCTGAGTCATCAGCGCGAGAGTTGGCCGCCCGATGAGCTGCTGACCCTGATAGTTGCCGCCTTGAACCAGCATCTCGCAAAAGTGTGCGTAGTCGGCGACCGTACCCACCAAGCCACCGGCACCCGAGGGAGCTATGGGTGGGGTCCTGAACCTGCTGGTCTGCGGATCATCCTGCAGGCGCAGGGTTTTGTCGGTAGCCCGCTCGTAGCAGGCAGCAAATCGCTCCAGTTTTGCATCGGGCACGTTGAAGCCGGTATCTGGCATGTTGAGGGGGTTAAAAATGCGCTCTTTTAGGAAGGTCTCAAGCGGCTGCCCGGAAATGACTTCAATCAGGTATCCACAGACATCCGTTGCGAGCGAATAACTCCAGCGACTGCCGGGGTCGTATAACAACGGTACGGCGCTAAGTTTGTGCGCAAATTGTTCGAGCGTATCAGAGCCGCCGCGGGCAATACAGGCCGCTTTGTACGCGGGATCTACGGGGAGCTCGAGTCCCGGCAGCATGCCCCCATAGGTCAGCCCTGAGGTATGGCAAAGCAGGTGCTGGATGGTCATGGGTGATTGGGGTGGTCGCGTCACCATGGATGCCCCTTCGCCCTCGACCCACACGCGATGACCCCGCCAAGAGGGAATGTATTTGTATACCGGATCAGTTAACTGGAAACGCCCCTCCTCAAAGAGCATCATCAATGCGACCGAGGTAATGGGTTTTGTCATTGAGTAAATGCGGAAAATCGTATCGTCCTGCATTGGCTTGTTGCGCTCGAGATCCATTTTCCCGAGCGTTGTTGAGAAGGCCGTGACGCCATTCCTCGCCACGCGAACCTGACATCCGGGGATCTTGCCAGGTTTGATGTAGCGCTCTTCGAGATGCGCGCCGATATTCGCCAGTTTTGCCGCGTCGAAACCGGCGGTATTGCGAGGGTTTGTCATGAATCCGTCAATCGCGATAACTGCAATGAGAGTGAGATCATAAAGATAAACCCACGCCTTGTCGTGGTGACGACGTCTGCCAAATTCAGCTGGCCGTGGATCTCCATGGATCGCAACCAATTTCCGGCGAGCGCCGGCGCACACCGCATTCACGCCAGCGGGGCGTTAACCCTCGGCTGGTGAGCGGGTTAACGGCTGTCGATTATGCGTGGGTTGACGACGCGAGCCCGCAGGATTCGGTAGATGTCCTGAAACCCCTCGCCATGCGGCTTACGAAACTTCTGTTGTAACCAACGCGTCTCGGGACCATAGCGATACTGGACAAAGTGACTCACCTCGTGCGCGATAGTGGCCGCCAGTACGCACTCGGGCTCTAGGCAGCGTCGCGAACCGATGACCGGATCATTGGCAAAGGCTGGGTATTCGAGAATATCAACAGTGCCTTTTTTAAACGGCAGGAGGTCGATCGCGATACCTTTGGCACAGGCCGACGAGCGATGTCCCGCGTGCTTGATCGTTACCGTGATGTTATTGCATGCCGTGGTGTAGTCGACGGGTAGCTCATACCCTTTGCGTGTCACTTCGCGCAGGCAACGCTTCACCCACCTTACGACGAGGTCCCTGTGTTTCGCAGAGATGTCAGCAGAGACGCGGAGTTTCATCTCGTCACGCTATCGAGAATCCTCGATGATTGTCCAGTAGTGGCCGCGTGGTGATTGGCCACCAGATAGCAGGCAGAATCTGGCTGTGTTGGGTATACACTCTACTTATGTCTCTTGACTGCGGCACCTGATAATGACGCAATTTGACTACGACCCCATCCCCCTCGACCCGCCACCGCCACGAGCTGACGACTTACTCAAAGCAGCCTCGGCAGAGTATTTGCAGGCAATCCGAACCCGTCGGACCATTCGCGATTTTTCTCCTCAGCCCGTTGATCGCGCAGTTATCGAGGCCTGCGTGTTGGCGGCGGGTTCAGCACCCAGTGGCGCCAATCATCAGCCCTGGCATTTCGCGTGCATCAGCGATCCTGATATCAAGCAGCAGATTCGCGAAGCCGCTGAGATCGAAGAGCGCGCGTTTTACGGAGGAAAAGCGGGCGAGACTTGGTTGAATGACCTCAAACAAATGGGTACCGACGCATCCAAGCCATTTTTAGAGACGGCTCCCTGGCTTATCGCAGTTTTTGCAGAGCGTTATGCTCGAACGCCAGAGGGGTACAAAAGAAAACACTATTACGTCCCTGAATCCGTGGGTATTGCTACCGGATTTTTGATCACCGCGCTGCATCATGTGGGCCTGGCAACCCTCACGCATACGCCGAACCCGATGAGGTTCCTGAACGAGATTCTAGATCGCCCCGACAATGAGCGACCCTATGTGCTGCTGGTGGTGGGGCATCCATCGCCCAATGCGCAAGTGCCGCGTGCCGCCACCCTCAAAAAGCCATTGACCGACATAGCGTCCTTTATCTAGGCCCATGAAAAAACGTTGGCTCGCCGCGCACTGCAATCAGCAATGGCTCATGTGTCAGCCAGCAGGTTAAATAAATAAATGGAATCAATAGAAATAGCGGTGATCGGTGCAGGCCTTGCTGGCTTGTGCGCCGCGCGCGATCTTCGCGAGCTGGGGCATCAAGTGGTGGTGCTCGAAGCGAGGGACCGTGTGGGCGGGAGAACGTTCAGCGCGCCTTTTGATGCAGCAGGCTGCACGGTAGATCTTGGCGCGGAATGGGTCGCACCGCAGCATCATCTCGCCGTGATGAGTGAACTAAAGCGATATGCCATCGAGCTCGATGCCCCGGACGCAGGGGCTGCGACGGTTGCGTCGGATTCGCATGACTTGACGCCCGATCTTCAGCGGTTGCTAGCGCATTGTGACCAGCTGGCAGCCGATATTGATATTCACCGACCCGATTGGTTTTCGCCTTGGCTACGCCATGATGTCTCGCTAGCCGAGTTTCTCGCAGATTTCTTACTCGATGGTGATGCGAGCTGCTTCTTTTTAGCGCAGGCCTTCGCGTTACAGGGTGCAGCCCCGGCAAATTACAGCATGCTGAATTTGCTCCACGAATTTGCCGCTTTCGGTGGGTCTAGCGAGGCGTTTTCGGCGGCGGAATATCGCATCGCGGGTGGCGCGCAGTCCCTTGCTGACGCGATCGCCGGCGAGACTCAACAGACTATTTGGTTGAAGTGGCCTGTAGAGTCTATCGCGAGTACAGAAGACGGGGTTCTCATCACTGGGCCCGCGGGTGCCGTAGTGGCGAAAGTTGCCATTATCGCGCTGCCTGTCAATGTGCTCCGGTTCATCGAGCTCGATATTCCCGTCACGGAGGCGGCGTTGGACGTGATTCGCTGTGGGCATGTGGGGCGAGCCGCAAAAGGATGGGCGGCCGCAACGTTCGAAACACCCCCTGAATCAATTGGGTGGCCGCAGGCGGTGGAGGTGTATGCGCGACGCGGCGCGAGGGCGGGTGCCGTATGCACCTTTGCGGTGGCTGATCCTAATCATGCCGACGCACTGTCTGCCAGCTGGCACGCGTTAGAAACGCGCGATCCCGACATGACTCTGTTGGAGGCGACGTTATCCCACGACTGGGTTGAGGACCCCTACGCGCGCGGTACCTGGTTAAGCGCCGCCCCGGGTCAGTTTCAGGGATTCAAGGATCTAGCGGATACGCCCCCTCCCTGTGTATTCGTAGGCGGGGATGTATCGCGCAGATGGTACGGCTGGATGGAGGGTGCGATCACCTCGGGGCGCGATGGCGCCGACCGGGTTCATCAGTTTTTGGAGCACGGCCGCTGTTTGCTCGCCAACGGCTGAAGAGGGGCGTTGGAAAGACTAGCGATGCTGGGTAGAGAGTGATCGAGCCTGCGGGCAACAAATGGCTCATGTAAGATCTAGCCGCTGTAGTCACATCAAGTTGAACAAGGCGGTACCAATAAGCGTTCCCAGCCCATACCCCATAACCCCCACCAATACACCGGGTGTGACTTGGTCGTGCCAGCCCTTCGCGGCAGCCATCGCGGGTGCAGTAGTGGCCCCCAGAATCGCTGCGTTGGACGCCGTTAATAGTTCCGGTAGCGACAGTTTCATCCAACGGCCGACCGCCAGCAGCACTGTCAGATGAATCGCGAGCAAAATAACCACAAGCCCAATCAGCAGTGGCGCTACGACCAGCATGGCCTTGATGTTGGCGCCCGCGGCGATGGACCCGAAAAAGATAAACGAGAGTCGTACGCCAACCTCAAAACTGCCCGCTGTCCAAATTCTGATTTTGGGTAGTAGCGTCGCGATTGCGAGAGTCAGGAGCGTTAGAATCACAAAGCGCGCCCCCGCAAATGCGAGCTGCTGACCCAACCAGTCGCTAATCACAACGAGTAGAGCAGATACCGCCAAAGCGAGTAGTATTGATCTGAGCGTGATTGCCGGCAAATTTTGAGTATCGGCCGTGGTCTCCGCGGATAACGACTGCGGGTAACGTGCATTCAACCAGCGATTCCCAGCTATGAGGCCGATAAGGCTCAGGAAGACTGCACTAAAAAGATTGTCGGCGGCGGTGGCGGCGGCGAAGAAGGAAGGGTCCGATACCAGCCCGGTGATCTCCCCCAGCGCCGCATAATTCACGGAACCGCCAATATAGGTAGCAGCAAATAAACCGGCGATAGCGGCTTCTTTGCGCGTCGGATCAATCACTGCTTCAGGGGCCAGTGCCGAGAGGTCGAGTATTGAAACTGCAACAAGCACACCGATGACGGTGCCCACGGTTGCGATGAGAAACGCAAGTCCAGTGCGCGCCGCCTCTCGAACCACGCGGCGGACGTCGCCCTGCAAAAGGAACAGCGGAATCAACACAGGTACCAAATAGGCAAACACCCAGTCGTATGCGGTGGCTTGGTGTGGGATCACGCCAACGTTAGCGGCAAAAATCGACAGCAAAATCATGATGACCGTGCCGGTTAGGAGGCTACCGAGTCGCGTTCTTTCCAAAGTGAAAGACAGGGCAGATAAGGCGATCAGGACGGCGACAATACCTAGGTGATTTTCAGGATCGATCATGACGTCGCGCCATCGCCTCTAAAGTGGAGTGCTCGATGCTACTGGATTGTTGCTATGGGGGCTATCCGATCTCGGATCGAGGGTTAATGCGACAGAAGTAAGTGGAGCGCAGGCGGAAGATTGTCGGAGACCAAAATCAATCTGAGGGATACACTATCTTGGAAAAGCAGCTCGAGGAGTTGCCGAATGCTGCGCTTTCCTCGTCTGTCGCGATCTCATCGCAGAGGATAGCGAGAGGCGCGGGGAGAGCCTTATTAGTGGTCAGATTCATGAAAAGGAATTAGGAAATGGGTGAGCCATCGGGTGAGCAACCACAGCAGCTAAATGTACTCGGGCTGCCGATTGAATTGTGTTGCAAAGATCCGGTCACGGGCTTCTTCCGCGACGGCCACTGTCATACTGGTCCCCATGATCATGGGGTCCACACCGTCTGCGCGCTGATGACACAGGAATTTCTGGAATTTTCGGTGGCGGCGGGTAATGACTTGGTGACGCCCATGCCGCAGTACGAGTTTCCGGGGCTCAAGCCAGGTGATCGATGGTGCCTCTGTGCCATGCGCTGGCACCAGGCGCATGAGGCAGGACACGCGCCGCGCTTGTATTTGCGCGCGACCCATCAGCGAACGTTGGAAATTGTCCCCTTGGCTGTGCTGAAACAGTTTGCACTGGATCTTTCTTAGGGTCACGCGGGGTCGCTAGCGCCCAGCGGAAAATCGGTGCTCCAACCGCATACCCAACAGCATCGCCAGGCAAAAAACGAGGGTCGATTCATAGCCGTACAGCAGGCTGACTAAGCCTGGGCCGGGGCAATAACCGGATAATCCCCAGCCGATGCCGAAGATCAGCGCGCCGGTAATCAACTGTCGATCCAACGCTTGTTTCGTGGGTAGCGAGAATTGTGCTGCGATGAGCGGCGCCGAGCGCTTTAGGATCAGTGGTGTGCTGATGATCGTGATCAGTAAGGCGCCTCCCATCACGAAGGCCAAATCGGGAATCCAAGCCCCCGCGATATCCAGAAAGCCCAGCACCTTGGTGGTGTCTGACATACCCGACAGGGTTAAACCCAGACCAAAAACCAAACCCGATAGCAGTGCGGCAATGTTTTTCATGAGAGGCCTCCCGCGACATGTCGAACAACAAATACTGTCGCCATGCCTGCGGCCATGAAGACACCTGTTGCGAGAAAGGATCGGGCTGACAAGCGACCGATACCGCATACGCCGTGGCCACTGGTGCAGCCGCCGCCCAGTCGCGTGCCATAACCGACCAACAGACCGCTAACGACCATAAGCCACAGCGGCGCTTTGGATTCGAGCGGTTGTGGCAAACCCAAAAGCAGGTGTGTTACTGCACCGCCGGCCAACAGGCCCACAAGAAAGAGCCAGCGCCAGTCTCTGTCGGGACCCATAAGGGCGCCCCACGCGATGCCACTGATGCCGGCAATCCGGCCAAGCGATAACAGCAGCCAGGTGGCGGCCAAACCCAATAGGAGGCCTCCTGCGGTGGGGGCTAAAAACTCACTCATGGGTAGCAGGCTCCTGAAGCACAAAATCCAATGGGAGGGAAAGTCTGAGGCTGCGCAGTGTAGCGTGCGATCTCAAAATTGGTAACCGCCCAGTTGCTGAGGCTTCTCTAAAGGGCGGGATGCAATGCCTGCAGCACGCCACCGGCTTAACGCCGTGAGCGCGATTTACAAATATCTAGGTTCGAGGAATGTGATGCCCGAGGTACGGGCATTCCGATATTGCCTGCTTGGGGCGCCTGGCCGACCCTTTAAGCAGGCCAGGCAACAGCAAGTCGAAGAGAGACGGGTCCCTTACCAGCCCGACGCGATCAGCGCCGATTCCTGCTGGGGGCCCAATGCTACGTCAGTGGCGGTTTCATCAATGAAGCGCGCGACTTTCTCACTGTCAGCAGCGCCAGCGGGGCGATATTGCGTCTCTTGCTCCAGAAACACCTCGCTACCCACGACCTGATTGACCCACTGTCCGTTGTCTCTGCAGGCAACACCGCGCCACTGAGTCTCGCTTTGCGCCATCAGGAACTCGCGGCACCAGCGGCCGTCAGCGGCGGGGAAGGTCAGTACAGAACGGAATCCTCGGTCGCCGTCCAGCGCTTGCCAGCCAGAGGCTGCCGATGGGGAGTGCTCCAATGCGCTAGCGAGCTGCACGTCCATCGCCATGGGGTTGAACACGATCGACTGGTTCACGTTAAAAACCACGGCAAGCACAGCGGCGGCAGAAGCGGCGACAGCTGCGCCACCCCAGCGCTTCAAGCGCGCAGAGAGACCCATCACAACCACGTTTTC
>CAYQUE010000039.1:10763-13395 GCA_964420615.1 uncultured Alteromonadaceae bacterium
TACATTTTTACGGTCATCAGCCATCGTCTTCACCCTGTTCCTAACGACCCTTCCCAAGGGGTCGCACCGGACTTAGGAGGCTTAAGCCTCTCTTTCTTCACTCCACTCCAAATCTTCCGCCAGCGCTTTCCTCGCCCGTGCGACACGACTCATGATCGTGCCGATGGGAACTTCAAGCAGCGCGGCCGCCTCAGCATAGGAGCATCCCTCTACGGCCACCTTGACCAGCGCAGCGCGCTGTTCGGGTGGAAGACGCTCCATCGCTTCGGAGACTCGATCAAGCTGCACGGAGTCGTCAGTGTTGGCCGCCGTGGTGCCGGCGCCGTCCGCCGCGCTCTCGGAGAGCGCATAGCGATTCCGCACATCCCGGGATCGAATCTCGTCAATCCACAAATTTCGGCACACTCGATGCGACCATTTCGCAACGTGGGCATCTTCGGGCATGCCTTTTTCCAACAGCCTTTCTACCGTGATCTGAAGCAGATCATCGGCATCAGTGGGATCAGAAGTGAGCGAGAAGCAGTACCGCTTTAGTCGCGGCAATTCCTCAATCAGTTCCTCTCTTTGCTGGGCAGTCAGGCTTGCCATACTGTGCCTATTGCGTATTTAACGTTTCAGAATGAGAGTTATTCCCTCAAATCAGCGCTTTGACACCGAATTTTGGGGGCTGACGCCATACCGACGCGGGGTTGAAAGGCGTTAGACTCCCATCATGGCCAGCATTTACCGACATCATCAAGCCAAATATTCCCCTGGCCGGATATGCCCAGCGGGCCTGCTTTGGGCCGTTCTACTGCTTTTATTGGGACAGATTGTGGCGGCCCAAGAGGTTGAGGACCAAGTTTCAGACATCGTTTCTGAGGCGACCGAAGAGCGAATCGAACAAGTCATGGAGGATTTGCTCGCGGATATTGAGGCGCGTATCAGCGAGGACTCGCTGCGCATCCAGACTGGACATTGGTTGGTAATGGCTGAGGCGGATGTGTTCGCCCAATTAGCTCAAGAGGGCTACCTGTTTGATCGTGTCAGCGAGCTCGATGGTTTGGGTTTTTTGCTTGCCGAGGTGGCCGCGCCGGCGAGCTTCGATTTATCCGCGACGCGCGCGGGTATTTACGAGGTGATCGGCGGCAAGCAAGCCGACATTGACCTCAATCACCTGTACACCGCCGGTGTACCCGGTGGGGGGGAGGATCACTGGGCTGGCTCGGCGCCGCGGGAATTATTGCCTATCCCCGCCGATTTGGCAGAGCTGCCGCTCCGTATCGGCATTATCGACAGTAGCGTTGATCAGGGTCACACCGCCTTTTCAGGCGCGTCGATTACTACTCGGCGATTTGTCGAAAACGACACGCCTCCCAATTTTCACGGTACCGCTATTGCCTCCATTATCGTTGGCAATGACCCGGCGGCGATGGGATTGGCCCCGCGTGCTGAGATCTATGCGGCGGAGGTCTTTGATCAAACCGCGGAACAAGGTGAATTCGCGAGCACGGTGAGTCTCATCAAGGCCCTCAACTGGCTAGTTACCCAGCAGGTGTCAGTAGTGAATATCAGCCTCGCAGGACCCCCCAATCGGCTGCTGGAGACCGCCTTGATTCGTACACGGGAGAAAGGAGTTCTGGCTATCGCAGCCGCTGGCAACGGGGGGCCGATGGCTAAGCCGATGTATCCTGCGGCATACCCACAAGTGGTCGCGGTAACGGCGACGGATGCCCGTGGGCGAGCGTTCCGATTGGCTAATCGCGGAGAATATGTCGATATTGCGGCACCCGGCGTGGATATTCGCCATGCGCAAGCGGGGGGCGGTTTCGTGGCCTCATCGGGCACCTCTTATGCGGTGCCATTCGTAGTCGTCGCGGCGGCACGATTACTGCGTTCAGCCGCGGAACCTACCAGCATGCTGGATAAGTTATATGCGAGCGCGATCGACATCGGCGCACCCGGCAGAGATCAGATCTACGGTTATGGTCAGTTGCAGTTCTAGCTTTGCCTAGAACGAGAGCCTGAATTCGCTGCCGATAACCAGATCACTGTAACTCGCGGTCGGCAGATTGGAATCGTAATCCGCGTTCCGTAGTGTCAGTGCAACGGACGCGTATTGAGCGAGGAATAATCTCGCTTCGGCAGAAAATCGGAATCGAGTGTCCTCGCGTTCAGTGCCGATCATCGGGTCGGGGGATTTGTAGTGCCGGTCTTCGAGTTTGCCCTCCAGCTCCAGCTCCAGCGGCAGACTGCCCAGATTTTCGCGATGCACGTAGCGCATTTTGATCGCGTGTGAGTCATAGTCGTACCGATTGGCGCGCGCGTTATCCACCCGAAAGGTGTAACCCAATACGGCATAGCGTTTGAGGCCGCGAATAAAGTAGTAGCTGTCGAGCGTGAGGCTGTGGCTATCGGCGGTCCGAGCGGGGCGATTTTCGATTTCTTTCTCGCCGTAGACATACTCGCCGCGCAAAAACCACTGCTTGTTGATAAAGCCCGCGAGGTAGGGGGACAGCCGCTCGTACTTCAGAAACTGCTCGCCGTCGAGATCTGCAGAGACATCGAACCAATTAAAGCCTACCGTCGCAGGGCCGAGTTGCGTTTCCAGATTGACACCATAGGACTCGGTGCGCCGATCAACTTGAGAAAA
>CAYQUE010000039.1:13495-14898 GCA_964420615.1 uncultured Alteromonadaceae bacterium
GGATCGAGAACCCCGCAGCTGTGCGCGATCAATTCAACTTCTTCACGCATTGATTGGGCGTAGTTTGCCACGCGCGTTGACTTGAGACTTGGATCCAAGCCTTTCTGCAATTTGGGATTGTGGGTGGTAATGCCGGTTGGGCAGGTGTTTTGGTTGCACTGCAGCGCCTGAATACAGCCCAGGGCGAACATAAATCCGCGGGCGGAACAGACGACATCTGCACCAAGACACAGCGCAGCTGCGACGCCTGCAGGGTTCACCATTTTGCCCGTGGCAATCAACCGGATACGATCTCGTAGGCCAGCCTCGATGAGTCTTTGATGCACCAGCGGTAAGCTGGTGGCGATCGGCAGCCCCATGTTGTCCATGAGTCCCTGAGGCGCCGCACCGGTGCCGCCGTCGGCACTGTCGAGGGTGATGAAGTCGGGAGCACTGGCGATACCGCGCGCGTGAATCGCTGCACACAGATCGTCGAGCCAAGTCGCGTCACCCAGCACAAATTTAATCCCGGTCGGCTTACCCGATGCGGCGCGAACTTGTGCTATCAGGTCAAGCAGCGATGGCGCGTCGGTGACTTCCGGGTGGCGGTTTGGGCTGATCGAATCTTGGCCGGCGGGAATGCCCCGGGTGCTCGCGATAACGGGCGTTACCTTTTCGCCAGGCAAAATTCCGCCTTTGCCGGGTTTCGCTCCCTGCGAAAGTTTAATTTCAAACATGCGAACTTCAGGTATGGCGGCGAGCGCGGCAACTTTGTCGGTATCCAGTCGGCCGTCGGCGTCCCTCACCCCATACTTCGCGGTGCCGATTTGAAATACCAGATCGCAAGGTGATGTTTGATGGAATGGCGACAGGCCGCCCTCACCGGTGTTGAGCCAAATTCCACTCTGGTGGGCGCCGGTCGACAACGCCGCAATTGCAGTGCCGGACAGCGCGCCATAGGACATGGCCGAAACGTTGAAAAATGATGCTGCGGTGTAGGGGGTTTCAGCATAGCCCTCACCAAAGGTGATGCGTGAGGGCGTGTGGGCATCGATCTCTTCTTGCGTCGGTGGATAGGCGCTGTTTAAAAAGAAGATATCGCCCGGCCGGTTCAGCGGCTTGGTGGATCCAAAGGCGATGGTGCTGTCGAGCTTTTTGGCCGCGCGGGCCACCCAAGCGCGTTGCGCACGATTAAACGGCAGCTCCTCCCGGTCCATCGCAAAAAAATACTGCCGGAAGAACACCCCCAGATGCTCAAAAACGTAACGCAGGCGACCGATGACGGGATAATTTCGGCGAATAGCCTGAGTGGTTTGATTGATATCGATTACGTAGAGCACGCCGACGGCGATAACTGCCGCGAGTATGAGCAGCGCTATCACCATCATGGTGGTGTCCAGCACGTTATCGAGCAGATGCAGCAA
>CAYQUE010000040.1:0-13445 GCA_964420615.1 uncultured Alteromonadaceae bacterium
GAACTCACCCTAAGGAATGGGGGTAGCTTCGTTGGCCTCAACGACTTCAGACCGTGAGCCACGGGTCAACCGCTGGCTCTGCTGGCTTTGCCTCACACTGTTGACCGCAGGGTGTGCGAGCAAGCAGGTGGTCGTTGAGGGTAACTTCCCCACACCATTGCTCGAGCCACTGCCCATCACCCTCGGCGTGATCTACCCATCGGCGTTCACTGAACATGAAGTGTTTGATGAAGCCAAAGGACGCGCCGAGTCAGACTGGCTCGTTAAGACGGGTGAGGCCCAGGTCGAATTCTGGGACATTCTGCTGGCCGGCATGTTCGAGGAAATTGTGCACATCCGCGACTGGGATACCGTACAACGCCGGCGTGGTGATATTGATGGCGTGCTGATTCCTGCGATTGCTGAATTGCAATACACCATACCGACCCACACTAACGTCAAGATCTATGAGATCTGGATGCGTTATGCCTTCCGAATGGTCGATATTTCAGCCATCCACCAGCAAGAAGATGGGGCGCTGACCTTTAATCCGGAGGACCGACTGGCCGCCTGGCCGATCACCGCCTATGGCAAAACACCCACTGCGTTTTTGCAGTCGGATGAAGAGGCCGTGAATCTTGCGGCGGTCGTGGCCCTCCGGGATGCCGGCGCACATTTTGTAACAACCTTTGGCGCCAACCCAGACGTGGCACTGTGGCTCGACGAGATCGCCGCAAAACAAGCCCTGCCTGAACCCACCCCCCCCCTACCAGAACCCGCGGATCTTACCGTGGACGCCACGATCGACAGCCCCATCACCGAGCCCGCGATGAACTCGGCCGACGCGACAGGTGATATGACAGGAGACGCGCAATGAGGCGACGCTTCCATCGGGCTCGAAGTCTGCCCTCTTGGTTGGGGGTGGTAGCGATAGCCGTTGCCCTCGGCGGATGCGTTAATGCGACAGTAGATGAGATGACCTACAACGAGCCGGTTGAAGGCATCGGCGAATCCAGTGTCGTGATACTGGGTCGTCGCCATGCGCCCGACTATGACACCGAGTTCGATTTTATCGAATGTCTTGGCGATCACATTCATCGCGGTGACCCAAGTATCGAGGTCATCAACGAGCTCGCGTTTATTAACCAGCTCTATCCCTGGTTCGAGCCCCGCACCGCACCCATGCAACCGCAGTCCATAGACCGCTTAATGGATATGCCCGTCGTGGCAGATCGACTCGAAGAGATGAAGCTTGAGTACATGATTTGGATCGACGGTAAAACCGTGGACACCGAAAGCACCGGCTCGATGAGCTGCGGGATTGGCCCGGGCGTAGCGGGTTGTTTTGGCTTCGGCACGTGGGGTACCGAGTCTGAGTACGAAGCCACCATCTGGGATTTTACGGACAAAATTGAAGTGGGGCGCGTCAGCGCTGCCACGAGTGGCCAGAGCTATATGCCCGCGGTGGTTGTGCCGATCCCGATCATTGCGCCAGTACAGGGCACCGCCTGTGACAGCCTCGGTGACCAGCTGCTGGAATACCTCTCGGCACTTCACTGAGGGATCGCAATGCAACCATCGCACTTGCTCGCTGTTTTTGTATTGATTGCCACTGCACTGGCTGGGTGTGCCAGCGGGACCTCGACCGTTACGGTGGGAGGCCGCTCGGTAGAAATGCCCACCGAGGTCGCCGAGGAGCACCAAAAGCTGATCGATAACATCGGGATTTACGATGACCCCGAGCTCGACGCTTATGTACGAGGAGTGGGTGAGCAGCTACTGCGCGAGTCGGGCATTACCGAGCCGACATTTACCTTTACCCTGCTCGACTCGCCGGATATCAACGCCTTTGCAATGCCGGGCGGCTTCATTTACGTCAATCGCGGTCTACTCGCGTACCTGGACACAGAAGCGGAACTCGCAGGCGTGCTCGCCCATGAAATTGGCCACATTACCGAGCGGCACCATGCCCGGCGTCAAAGCGCGCAGATGACATCCAAGGTGGCGGCGGTGTCGGCCTATATCCTCACCGGCTCAGGCGATGTCTACGACGCAGCCAGCATGTATGGCGCCGAAATCATCTCGGGCTTTGGTCGCGACATGGAGCTCGAGGCCGACTCCGCCGGTGCCGAGTATCTCCACCAGAGCGGGTATGACGTGGATTCCATGCTCTCTGTGATCGGTGTACTGAAAGATCAGGAGCAGTATCGCCGCGTGCAGGCAAAAGCCAGCGGTAAACCCTCCGGCACTTATCACGGCCTCTATGCCAGTCACCCGCGCAATGACCTGCGACTGCAAACGGTAATTAAAGCCGCCAACGAACTGGACCTCGCCGAGATGCCTGAAAACCCGGAGATACCGGGTGAGTATCGACGGCAAACCGAAGGCTTGGTGTATGGCGCCAGTGCCGAAGCGCAAAGCGAACCCAACCGTTTTTATCACAACAAACTCAACTTCACCTTTGCGCACCCCCCGGGGTGGACCGTACGACAGTCGAGTCGAGAAATCCTTGCGACCTCCGCCGATGGCAGCCGCACGCTGACCATTGGGCTCGCAAAAATTGACCCCGAACAGGACACCGAAGCCAGCCTGATCGCCGGAGCGCAAGGCGACGTCACCGCATTTGAGCGCCTCGAGCAGTTCGGGCTCTCTGGCTCAACAGCTATCGCCTCTAGCGGCGAGCAAGCGGTTCGGCTCGCGGTCATTGATCACGGCTATCGGTTCCTTTTTGAAGGGGACGCCCCCGCCCTGGCCGAGGCGGACGCGGACTTCCGCACGATAATCGACAGCTTTCGGCCCCTCACCGGCCGCGAAAAGATCACGGGTACCAGCCATACCCTGCACTACATTCAGGTGCCCCGCGGCGCGACATTTGCCTCGCTCGCCAGTGGCGTGAAACTGCCCGACGCCGAAAACCAACTGCGACTGATCAATGGTTATTACCCGACCGGCGAGCCGCGCACCGGGGATTGGGTTAAAGTCATCCGCTAATCAAGCCCCGCGGAGCATCCATGAACAAGCAGACCCTGTGGCGTTGGGCCGGCGTGCCGCTGGCATGGTTGTTATCCAGTGCGGTATCAGCCGAATTGGTGGTCTACACCGCGCAACTCGTTCGCACCATGGAACCCGCGTTGCCGACAGCGACTGCGGTGGCAGTTGAAAACGGTGAGATCATCGCGGTGGGTAGCGAGGCTAGTCTCGAGCCCCTGCGCGTCTCGCGCGCCGGCCGAATCGATAGACAGTTTGAAAAGCAAATTTTGCTACCCGGATTTATCGATCCCCACGTGCACCCGGCACTCCCCGCCGTACTGACCCAGTTCCCGTTTCTGGCGCCCGATGACTGGCGTTTGCCAACTGGTGATTTCCCCGGAGAGACCACACCCGAGGGCTATCGCCAACGCCTGATGACACTGGCGAGCGCGCACACCGACTCAGCGGTTCCGTTTATCGCCTGGGGCTACCACCCGCTGTGGCACGGAGAGATTTGGCGCAAGGATCTTAACGAGATGTTTGGAGAGCGGCCCGTGATGATTTGGCATCGCTCGTTTCATGAGCTCATTGGCAACGACGCCGCGTGGGCGCTACTGGGAGTCACCGAGGCGGACGCGCATGGGGAAGAAGGCGCGGACTGGGCGCGCGGCCATTTTTATGAAAACGGACTCAAAGCCGTGGTACCCAAACTCGGGTACCTGTTTACCCCCGAACGCTTCGGGCACGGCATGTTTAATTTTCTGGCGATGCTGCACCAAGCTGGCGTCACCACCGCGCTCGACATGGGCACGGGTATCTACGGCAATCCGCTGGCAGAGATCGCGGGTGTGCGCGCCGCGGCGAATGCCTACCCAGTGCCGGTCCGCATTATTCTGACACCCCTCATTCTCGACTTTCTCACCCGGGGGCAGTCGCCCGAGGCTGCGCTGGCTGAAATTCGGGGCTGGCAAGCTGAGAACGACGAGCGCGTCGCCATCGGCAATCACTTCAAGTTGATGATCGATGGCGCAATCTTCTCCGGCCTCGCGCAGATGGGCGCACCGGGCTATCTCGATGGGCACGAAGGCGTGTGGATGGTGCCCGAAGACACCCTACGCGCGTACGCGGAGATCTTCTGGCGCGCGGGCTTTCAGCTTCATGCGCACGCCAACGGTGACGCCGCCGTAGATCGATTTTTGACCTTGATCGAGGCACTACAGCGCGACTTTCCGCGACCCGACCACCGCGCCACAATCGAACATCTGGCTTACAGCACCGAACAACAGAGCGTGCAGCTAGCTAAACTCGGCGCTCAGGCCTCAGTGAATCCCTACTATCACTACATTCTCTCCGAGGCCTACTCCGGTGATTGGCTGGGGCCGGACCGCGCCGCACAAATGACCCGGCTCGGTTCGCTGGCGCGCAACGGTGTGCCGCTGACCTTGCATTCCGATGCTCCGATGGCGCCGCTGTCGCCGCTGACGCTGGTGTGGGCCGCCAGTGAACGAGAGACCATCAGTGGCGCGCGGGGCCTTGAGACCGAGCGCCTGTCGCGCGCGGAAGCGCTTGAGGCAGTGACCGCAGGCGCGGCGCGAGTCATTGGTCGCGAGAACGAAATCGGCTCGATTCGCGCCGGCAAGCGCGCAGATTTCGTTGTACTCGACGCGGACCCCATGACGGTGTCGGGATCTGAGCTGCGCGATATCAAAGTATTGGCGACGGTGTTTGCGGGTCAGCCGTACCCGACGCCGCGCTGACACGCGTCAAGTCCCGATACTTCTCCGAGCCCCGCGGCCCGGCACACAGTCGCCGGGCACCGCTCAAGCACGTTGCAACTAAACGCGGATCAGTCGCTGCGATGATGCGGCGGCGCTAGAGCGGGCCGTGAACCCTAAAGCAATCAGCCGTAGCGTGTATCGGCCACGAACGGATTACTGACGCGCTCTTGACCAAAGGTCGAGTCGGGGCCGTGTCCCGGGACGAAGCGAATGTCGTCGCCGATAGGAAAGAGTTTTTCGCGGATCGAGTGAATGAGCTGCTCGTGATTACCCATGGGAAAGTCGGTTCGCCCGATAGAGCCGGCAAACAGTACATCACCCACCCAGGCGAGTTGCGTCTCGCGATGCAAAAACACCACGTGCCCGGGCGTATGCCCGGGGCAATGAATCACCTCGAGCGTTTGCTGCCCCACAGTGACGGTATCGCCGTCCTCGAGCCAACGATCCGGCGTGAATGGTTCGGCGCGAGGGAAGCCCGCCATCTGACACCACTCAGGCAACTTGTCGATCCAAAAGCTGTCGCCCTGCTCCGGGCCCTCCATGGGCACCGTAAGCTTTTGCCGGAGCACGTCCGCCGCGGCACAGTGATCGAGATGCCCGTGAGTGAGGAGAATTTTTTCGACCGTGGCGTCCATCGCAGTCACCGCCGCCTCAATCCGCTCAATATCGCCGCCGGGATCAACGATCGCTGCACGCCCGGTCTCCTGACACTGAATAATCGAGCAGTTCTGCTGGTAAGGGGTAACCGGCACCACCTGCACTTTCAAACTCATACGGTTGCTCCTGTCGGTTCCGAACGCTCAAGATCACCTTCGTGATCCGCATTGGGATCCAGAAAGACGGTTTGATCCAACTGGCCCTCCTTGTAGGCCACGATGGTCGCCACCGTCGCGTCCCCTGTGACATTCACCATGGTGCGCACCATATCGAGCAGGCGATCAACGCCAATAATCAGTGCCACACCCTCGACCGGTAAGCCCGCCTCCTGCAACACCAGCGCGAGCGTAATGAGGCCCACTCCCGGTACGCCGGCCGCACCGATCGAGGCGAGGGTTGCGGTCAGTACTACCATCAACAGCTGCCCCGAGGTGAGATCAATGCCGTAGACCTGAGCGATAAACACCGTTGCCACGCCCTGCATGATGGCGGTGCCATCCATATTCACCGTCGCGCCTAAGGGGATTGAGAAACCCGCAACACTCTTGCCCACGCCGAGGCGTTTCTCGACAGTGCGCAGCGTAATGGGCAAGGTCGCACCCGATGAGGCGGTGGAAAACGCAAACGCCCAAACACGGCGCATCTTTTGCAAGAGAATGCGCGGGCTCAGGTTCGTCAGGGTTCTCAATAACCCCGAGTACACCACCAGCCCGTGGAAGATCAGCACGCCGAGGAGCGTAAAAAAGTACGCGGCGAGATCGACAATCGCACCAAAACCCATCGTGGCGAACAGCTTGGTCAGAAGGGCGAACACACCGTAGGGAGCCAGCTCGATCAGCAAGCCCACCATCTTCATCACGATCACTTCCATGTCGCGAAACCAGCTCGCGATCCGCTCTCCCGCTTCACCCGAACGGGTCAAAGCAAAGCCAACCAGTAACGCAAAAACAATCACCTGCAGCATCTGCCCCTCAGCCATCGCCTTAAAGGGGTTGCTCGGAAAAATATTGACCAAGGTATCGGCTAGCGAGGGTGGCGTTTTGGCCTCGAAGGCCGCCGCGGTCACCGCTTCAACGCCTTTGCCCGGGCCAATCAGGATCGCTGCAGTCAAACCCAGTGACACCGCCACGCCGGTGGTAAACAGGTAAAGGCCGATCGTTCTGCCCGCAATAGAGCCCATCCGGCTGCTGCCACCCAGGGAGCTCATGCCGCAAATCAATGACACCAACACCAAAGGCACCACCAGTAACTTAAGTGACGCGATAAAAACCCGCCCCACCACATCCAGAGCGCCCAGAATCAGGCCGTCTTCAATCAACGTGCGCAGGGCACTGTCCGGCGCGGCACTCGCCAATAGCCACTCGCACAAAGAGCCGAGTGCGATGCCGGCGACCATCGCCAACAAAATGCGATTTGTCAGAGACATGTCAGTCCTCGCAGGTCTCGGGGTGCCAGGCAGTCACGGTGATATCCGCGCAGGCATTACAGGGTGAGGCGTAGTCCGCGCGCGCACCGCCCTCTTGCTGACCACACACAGGGTCGTAAACCATGGTGCACACCTTGGGCCGCTCCGACTCACATGGCTGCCAGCCCGGGCCCGCGCTGACGCGGTTGGGGTTTGAAGCGTTACATCCCGCCAGCAAAAGGCCGCCGAGCGTGATCATGATTAACAGGGAGAGGCTGCGTCGCATGCGGCTATTGTAGGGAATGATCTAGCGGGAATCACGTCGGGCAACGAGCGCAGCAAGACGCTCCTGTAGTGCCGCAGAGTCCGATGCGGGGCGCAAGGATGCGCTCGCGCGCATCAAGCGCGCCTCCGCTTGCGGCGTCATCGCGGGCACGCCGTCGGCAATGCCCTGCATGTCCTCCATGCGGCCCCAGCAATTCAGCGCAATATCGCAACCGGCCTCAAGCACCGCAATCGCGCGATCGGGCACAGTCCCCGTCAGCGCTTTCATATCGAGATCATCACTGATCAGCAGTCCGTCAAAACCGATGCCCCCCCGAATTTGCTCGTCAATCACCCGCGCGGAGACGCTTGCGCAATCCGCCGCATCCCAGGCGTCATAGACGACGTGTGCGGTCATCGCCATGGCGGCATCGGCCAGCGCCGCGAACGGCTGGCAGTCTGTGCTCAACGCCGCTGCACTCGCAGTGACCCGTGGCAGACTCTCGTGCGAGTCGCTGAGCGCCCGGCCATGCCCCGGCATGTGCTTAATCACACCCTCGATCCCGGCGAGGTGTAATCCGCTGAGGCAGGCGCGGCCCAAGGCCGCGACACGCGCAGGATCGGTCGCAAATGCCCGGTCGCCGATAATGTCGTGCGCATCAGGTTGGGGGACATCGAGCACCGGAGCGCAGGTGACGGTAATGCCCATGGCCGCGAGCTCCAACCCCAACGCCTCGTAATTACACTGCACGCGCTCGCAGGCCAGTGCCAGCGCTCGCGCCTCACCGAGCGCAGCCGCAGCGGGCCAACTGCGCCAGTGCGGCGGTGTTAGCCGCGCGACGCGGCCGCCCTCTTGGTCAATCAAGATCGGCAAGTGGTCTCGCCCGGTCAATGCACGCAACTCATCAGTCAGCGCGCGCACCTGAGCAGGATTATCGATATTGCGCGCAAACAGAATAAAACCGGCTGGTTCTGCGGCCCGGAAAAAAGCGCGCTCGTCAGAGGACAACACCGTGCCGGACAAACCGAAAATGACGGGCAACATCAGATGGCCTCTCGTAGCGTGCGCGGCAACAACTGATACACCAGCTCACCCCGTTCCCGCGCGCCGTAGATCCCCGACCAGCGCTCAGTATAAATGGCGAGCTCCGACCACCCCGCGGTGGGCAGGTTATCGATGGCCGTGGGCCCGGCGAAAAATTGAATCAGCTCGGTTAAGGCGGGGTTATGACCCACCACTGCCAGGGACGTCGTGTTGTCGTCACCCTTTGCGATCCAATCCAGCAACGTGCGGTAATCGAAGGTATACAACGTAGGATCAATGGTTCCGTGAGTCGATTGCAGCCCGGGCCAGCCCGACCGGAGGCCCTCGAAGGTGCGCTGGGCACGCTCGGCAGGACTCACGTGAAAATCGATCGGGCGATAGCGCGCTGCCAGCGCCGCTCCCATACGCGGAGCGTCACGCTCGCCGCGGCGATTCAAGGGGCGCTCGATATCCGACAGTGCCGGATTATCCCAGCTGGATTTGGCGTGCCGCAGTAAATACAGCGTCTTCACGGGTGCGTGGCCTGGTTACTGGCTGTATCGGCGAAGCGCTGAAACAGCGCGTCGGCAGCAGTTTCGCCAAGCAGCACCCGCACCGCCGCCCTCTCATGCTCCACACTCTCGACAAAATCCACATTGTGTAAATCAATGAAATGCCGGGAACCCAACTCATCGGTATACCAGTCTATAAAGCCCCGCCAGAAAGCACGCCCCACCAGCACCAGTGGTTTGCGGATAGCGTGATGGGTTTGATAGGCGACCATCAATTCCATGAGCTCATCGAGGGTGCCGAAGCCTCCGGGAAACACCACAAACCCTCGCGCGTAACGCGTCAGCATCAGTTTGCGCGTCGCGAAATCATTGAAATGCAATTGATGAGTCAGAAAGGGGTTCGGAGATTGCTCATGGGGCAAGGTGATATTCAGTCCAATGGATAGCCCGCCTGCCGACATCGCGCCTTGATTGGCCGCCCCCATAATGCCGGGCCCACCCCCGGTGATCACCGGTAAGCCCGCGCGGGCCAGCCACTCTCCGAGGCGGCGGGCGCGGTCATAATCGGGCGAATCGGCCTGGACACGCGCACTGCCAAAGACGGTGATCCCGGGCGGCAGCGCACTCAGGCAGGTCGTTGCGGCCTGCAGATCGGACTGGATGCGCGCCAGCAGTGCCGCGTCGCTGACAACCTCGGGTTGCTCAGTCATCGACGACATCGAACAGCAACTCGATCGCGCCAAGTTGAATCAAATCACCGGGTTTCAAAGCGCTGCGCTTGACGACCTGACCATTGCAATACATACCATTGCGCGAGTCTTGATCCGTCAGCCACCAGACCCCGTCGGTCAGCGAGAGCTGTGCGTGGCGGCCAGAAATGCTCGGGTGATCAAAAACCAAGTCGCAGTCATTCCGACGCCCCAACGACCACTCGGGTGATCGATCAGTTGCGACCCGACGCAATCCGCCGGGCTCATCTTTCAGTGGCATGAAAACCGCCAACGCCTGCTCCTTGGCTAGCGCATGATGTTGGATAAGACGCCGCAATAAAGATTTGTCAGCGTCGCTGGCAAAGGCCGGCGTCTGGGCGTCGGGCTGGGCGTTCGATTCATCCCCGGGGAGAGGCGCAAAATGGGCGCGCACCGAGGTTTCATCACCGTCGCCCTCATCGACGGCAAACGATGCGCGTTGTGATCCCGAAGGAGCTATGGCGATCGTGGGGTCCTCAGACTGCCCCTGCGCCAAGAAGCACAGCAGCGTCTTGCCGATCTGTAACAGTTGGCCGTGACTGAGCTGGGCGCGATGACTCCTGCGCCCGCCGACCATAATGCCATTCGTCGATTCGTTATCGGTGATGACGACCCCGTCTGCTGTCACACTGATGACGGCGTGACGACGCGACGCTTCAGGGTCCGCAAGCACGATATCGCAGGCTTCATCGCGACCGATAAACACCTGTCCCTGGAGCGTGAACTCCTCACCGGTATCCAGTCGCCGCAGGCGGTGTTCGGTCATGTGTGCGTCTCGCTACCCGAGGTTATCCACGCTGCGGGCGTATCAGGCGTCGATAAACAGATGATATTTCTTTTTGCCGAAACGAATCAGGTAAAAGCGCCCGTGCAGTGCGCGCGCTGGATCCAGCGCATCCTCACACGTTGCCGTAGGACCGCCAGTCACGGGCTGACCATTGACCCATACCGCTTCGCGCGCCAGCGCGTCTTTAACCTGCTTGCCGGTAGCCACACCGGCCTGCGCTAGCAGCTGACTGAACGTTGCCGGGAATTCGCTCCGAATGAGGGTGTCGGACGGCAACCCATCTTGCGCCAGCTGCGCGAGATCAGCCTCGCCCAGCGCATCAGAATCTCCAGAGAAGAGCGCATCAGTAATGCGCTGGGCCGCACTGAGACCCGCCTCACCATGCACTAATCGTGTGACTTCGCGGGCCAGTATGGCTTGCGCTTCCGGCCGGCCCTCACGTTCTCGGTCAGCCTGCTCGATCTCGGCAATATCATCGACACCTAAGAACGTAAAATAGCGCAGGAATCGGTAGACGTCGGCATCGGCGGTGCCGAGCCAAAACTGGTAGAACGCATAAGGCGAGGTTTTGGCTGAATCGAGCCATACGGTCCCCGACTCGGTCTTGCCAAACTTCGTCCCGTCAGCTTTGGTCACCAGCGGCAGGGTCAGTCCAAATACCTGCCCACCGTGCAAGCGCCGAGTCAGATCGATACCACCCGTTATGTTGCCCCACTGGTCAGAGCCGCCGATCTGCAAACCACAGCCGTATTGACGGTAAAGCTCAGCAAAGTCGAGGGACTGTAAAATCATGTAGCTGAACTCGGTAAAGCTGATACCGGCGCCCTCACGGTCGAGCCGCTGCTTGACCGACTCCTTGGCGATCATGTTATTCACCGAAAAGTGCTTGCCCACGTCGCGCAGAAAATCGAGCACGTTGAGGCCCTGCGTCCAGTCGAGGTTATTGACCACCAGCGCGGGGTCCGCGCATTCGAAATCAATAAACTGACTCACCTGCGCGCGAATGCGCTCGACCCAGCCCGCAACCACCTCGGGCGTATTGAGTTGCCGCTCGGCGGCTTTAAAGCTGGGGTCGCCAATCAGCCCCGTGGCGCCCCCGACCAAGGCAATCGGTCGGTGGCCCGCCTCCTGAAAACGGCGCAACACCAACAGTGGTACCAAGGAACCGATGTGGAGGCTGTCGGCCGTGGGGTCAAAGCCGCAGTACAGCGTGCGCGATTCGCTAGACAGCCAATCGTCAATTGCGTCCTCACCCGCGATCTGAAAAATCAGGCCGCGTTCGCGAAGGTCGGCAAGTAGTGCGCTGGACATGGGGCTGTCGGTACTCTGGCTCATTGAATGATAAGAAGCGCCCCAGACGGGCGAGCGCAGAGTATCCCACAAAGTGCGCGCGAGGGGGCCGGGAGCATTGCCAGTCTGATCGCGCTATTTCGGTATCCGATCACGCGAGGTCACCGTATATAATGCGAGCCACTGGCCATGACGATGAGACCCGATGCCCCTCAAGGAGTCCCGCAAACCAGCCCCCAGAGGCGCCACACCGCTGACGCTACCCGTCACCCCGCTACACCGAAGACCCCTGATCTGGGTGGCGACCATCGGCGGCTTGTTGTTGGTGATGGGGCTGTCGCTGTCCGGGCCAGAGCCCGTGCCGACGGTGACCACCGTCCCCGAGCTCGTTGAACCCAGCCAGGAATCTTTACCTGCGGCGTTAGCCGAGGCGCCAGCGATTGAGCCACCCGAGCCTGAAGCCACGTGGCAAGACTTCACCGTGCGCGACGGCGACAATCTCAGCCTGCTCTTTGCCCGCGCCGGGTTTTCTGACACCGACTTGTACCGGGTAGCCCGCGGTAATGACCAGCAATCGCTCAAAAATATTTACCCGGGGGAGGTCGTCAGTTTTCTGATTAACGACACCGGCGACCTGCTTGCCTTGCGCCACACCCAATCGCCGCTTGCCAGCACAATGTATGAACGTGAAGACGACAGCTACGTTGCGACGGTCATTACGCGGGAGCCCGAGCGCGTCGCCCGCGACGTATCACTGACTATCAATAGCTCGTTGTTTTTAGCCGGCAGTCGCGCCGGCCTCAGTGACGCCATGATCATGGAGCTCGCGGGCATTTTTGGTGGCGTGATCGACTTCGCACTCGACCCGCGCACTGGCGACACGATTCATGTGCTGTACGAAGAACTGATACTCGACGACACGCGCTATGGCGATGGGCCAATTCTCGCGGCCAGCTTTACCAACCGCGGCGAGACTTTTGAAGCCTATCGCTACACAGACAGCGAGGGTGACACCAGCTACTACAACGAGGCTGGCGTGAGCATGCGTAAAGCGTTCCTGCTGGCACCGTTGGATTTCACGCGCGTGAGCTCGAATTTCAACCCCAATCGCCTTCACCCCATCTACAAAACCAATCGCCCACATCGAGGCACTGATTACGCAGCGCCGCGGGGGACCCCCGTTTATGCTGCGGGAGATGGGCGGGTGGTCGAGGCGGGCTACACCCGGCCTAACGGCAATTATGTGTTTATTCAACACGGCGAACAGTTCGAAACCCGTTACCTGCACCTGCACCGACTCAAGGTCAAGAAGGGTGCAAGGGTGAAGCAGGGTGAGCTCATCGGCACGGTGGGTTCTACCGGTGCCGCTACCGGCCCGCATTTGCACTATGAATTATTGGTGAACGGCGTCCACCGCAACCCGCGCACGGTACATAAAATCCTGCCCAAGGCGCGCTCACTCCCCGAGACCGAGCTCGCTCGCTACATCGCGGCGATCCGCCAACCCACCCAGCAACTCGCGAGCCTGCGTAACGACCAACAGCTGGCGCTAGCGGAGTGAGCGGCGGTTTATTCATCGGCTTGATGTCGGGCACCAGTGCTGACGGCGTTGATGCGGTGTTGATCGACAGCCGCTGCGACGCGACGCTTCTCGCCAGCCGTCACCGACCCATGCCGCCCGCCCTGCGCGAGGAAGTCCTCGCCTTTCGGCACGCAGGGGCAAATGAGTTACACCGGCAGGCGACCCTTGGTGTGCAGCTGGCCGATGAATATGCGGCCGCCGTCAGCGCGCTGCTCACCGAGGCCGACGTTGTAGCGGATCAGGTCACCGCGATTGGCCAACACGGCCAAACACTGCGGCATCACCCGGTGGGCGACACGCCCTATACGGTGCAGATTGGCGACCCCAATCGACTGGCGGAGCTGACGGGCATCACCGTGGTGGCTGATTTTCGCCGCCGCGATATCGCCGCAGGGGGTCAGGGTGCCCCACTGGTACCCGCGTTTCATGCCGCGCACTTGGCGACCCC